>JBCBJX010000013.1:0-50768 GCA_038522735.1 Pseudomonadota bacterium | reverse complement strand
TTCCTCTCAATGATCCACCTGTTCGTGACCTTCTGGTGTTGACCGTCACGCTGCTGGTTCGAACTTCCATGGCAGCAGGTCGTTGATCCGGTTGATCGGATGATCGGCGATGCGGGCGAGGACGCCCGTCAGCCAGGCTTGAGTGACCGGGGTTGTCGAAGTGGGTGGAGCGGGAAGGTGCGCTTTAAAATATTGAAATGCCTACAAAGCAAATATATGATATTGAACGTCGTCTAAGCGCTGAATTACCCAACTCACAGCCCTTCGAGTTCAGGTCCAAGACAGTCGTCGAGTGTTAGGCTGTATGCTTCGCACTCTTTAATGATGCGATCGGCTTCGGCCATATCAGTGATTGCCGCGGATTCAAGTGCTACTGATTGGATCTTAAACATTGCAAGAGGCTCTTCCAAGGCCGTTGCTCGTCGGGTCTTCTGGATCAAAGTCTGAGCACTAAAAACTGATCTGCGATAAGCGGCGACTGCTCGAACAGCTTTGATCGCTTCGCCCTGTGTTTCTTTTGGTTCTGCCCGCAACATAGTTAGGACATACGGATTATTGACATCTTGATAAGACGTGTTCGGAATATTCTCACACGAACCATCTATCTGCGAAGCGAATTGAGGTCGTTTCGAAGCGACGTCCACCTTGAAACAAAATGCTGACCAGGCGGATGATGAGATTGGTAGAATCCCATTTGCGAGATCTCGCTCGACCCTTCCATTTGGTTCAAACAAGAACATTACAAAACCGGTCGATGCATCGTCGTAGGAGTTGCAATTCTGGCCGTCGCGATTGAACGCCAGACTGACTTGTGAGGTCCCTGCGATCCTATTCGCCTTATCCTCTTCACCGGCAATTCCATTCACGAAGCCGTTGAGAAGCCCTGCTACACGCGTTGCGCTTTCCGTATATGGATTGGAGGGGAGTTGAAGACTGGAGACTTGGTCAAACACAGCCTGAACAATTTTGAATCCG
Source organism: Pseudomonadota bacterium (assembly GCA_038522735.1). GTDB lineage: Bacteria > Pseudomonadota > Alphaproteobacteria > Caulobacterales > Parvularculaceae > JBCBJX01. The sequence continues at coordinate 49,793 of JBCBJX010000013.1, read as the reverse complement.
CTGCCTGTTCCCCGCGTCTTGATGAGCTTAACGCCGAAATCAATTCGAGTGTAAGCAACCTGATCGCTCTCATTCCTCAGCGGAAAGAGGTTTATGATTGAGTACTGCCGACCACCGTCCTGGACAAACCCTTTCTTGGCGGGCGCCAAATCTACCTCTCTGAGCACAGGATACTCATAAGGCGTGTCGGTGGGCGCTGAACCGATAGAGGTTGGCTGAGGGGTGGCTCCAACAACAATTCCGAGCTTCTTGTCCTCGCGGATTAAACCACCATCAACTTGAAACCTCATTCCTTTGACGATCAGACTTATCGCATCGTCGCTCCGGCTAATGCACCGAGAGAACTCATTGGGAATGTAAATAGGTTGGTTCGATATGTTATAATCTTTAGCAGTACTTTGACCGCTCAAAAAAAATCCAAAAATCGTGATTAAAAATGTAAGATTTTTCATATCGCCCTCTGGCTTCCTAAGAGTGACCGTCCGTTGAACGGGGCTTAATGCGCTTAAGTGGGATCAGTACATTGCATTGGCAGCTTAACGCCATGAGCGGAGTTCGTCGAGGCAGGTGACCTTATGGTCGGCGATCCGGCCAAGAACGTGAATTGGCCGGGCCAGCGGATCGACGTTGTTGAGCTTCGCGGTCTCGATGGATGAGGGTGCGGGCGATGGCCATGGCTTTCCCTTCGCCGTCTCAACCGGCAAAAAATTCAGTTTTTGCGTCCCGGAACCGTTTGATAAACAACTAATTTATCTATTGAAATCACGGGATTAGCGTTTCCGGGGATTCGCAATCAACTGGAAATTTGCAGCTTTCTCCGCACATTAATTGCCGCCGTGTCCAGGCGATTTTTGATGTGCGCGGCGTAGTACTGCTCGATCATCTCGACGCTCGTCCGGCAGTTTTTCGCGATCTGATAGATGTCCGCCCCCTCCATGAGCCGGAGGCAGATACAGGTGTGCCGGAGGCTGTAGGCGGTTCGGCGCTGTCCGTCGCGATCGAATTTCAGCCCCTCCTCCTCGAGGATCGCGTTGAAGAGCCTGATCTGGTTGAGCGGGAACACCTTGTCCGATGGGGCGGGACTGTTCCGATCCTTCAGCCTCTCGAACGGGCGCACCGCGCCTGAGGTGCTCTTGCAATAGCCGACGCCGCGTTTGCCGCGGACGTCAATCTCCAGGATCGTCTCGCCCGTCGCCTGATCCTCGACGATCTCCACATCGCGATATTCGAGCCGGTTCGCCTCGTCGGGCCGCAGGCCGGTGTTGGCCATGAACAGGACGAAATCATGCAGCTGCTCCGCGTTCCATTTGTAGCGCGGGGATTTCGGCTCGCGCGCGCGGCGGCGCGTCGCCTCATAGAGCTGCTTGTACTCCTCGGGAGAGAACCATGCCCGCCGCGTGAGTTTTCCCGCGGTTTTGTAGGGCATGGAGAGATCGGGCAGATGCTCCAGCCATCCGTGGCGGATGGCCGTTTTGAGCACCTGGCGTATGACGACGATCTCCTGATGGAGCGTGGAGCGTGAGGGCGGCTTGGAGCCGCCCGTCTCATCCTCCTTGGAAACGGCTATGGGTTGCACCTGATGCGTTTGCCGGTGCAGCCGATATTCCTGAACGCGGCCCGAGGTGATCTGGGAGAGCCCCAGCTCGCCGAAGAAGGGCAGGAGATAATTGCGCAGCTGCCGGCGCATGTTCTCCACATAGCGGGGGCTCCGATCCCCGGCGGTGATCAGCTGATACTCTTTCAAGAATTGCTCGGCGGCTTCGCCGAAGGTTTTTTCGTGCCGAAGCTCGCCGGCCTTCTGCTTGCCCCGCAGGCCGAGATACCAGTCCTCAGCGAAGTCCTTCGCCTGGGCGAGGCTTTCGAGCTTGGTGCTCACCCGCCATTTGCGGCCCTCCAGGAAGGTCATGGCCTGCCAATAGCGGCTGTCCCCCCGCTTATAGACGTGCACCCGCCCATCGAAAATCACGTGCTTGGCCATGCCGCACTCCCGCATTCGAGCCCTGTGAGAGGCGCGGAAGCGGACGATCAGCCGTGCCAATCTGTGCCATACCCGTGCCACCCTTTTTGGGGCGATTTTGGCGGAAAATGGATAAAAGCCGGTTTCCCGCGAATGCGAAAAATGTAAGTGTTTTCTTGGGCTTGGTGAATGGTGGAGGGGGTTGGATTCGAACCAACGTACGCCGAAGCGGGCAGATTTACAGTCTGCTGGATTTAACCACTCTCCCACCCCTCCGAACCGGGCGCGGGGCCTCTTGGGCCCCGGGAGAGCGCGCTGTATACGCAAGGCCCTATCGCGGCGCAACCGCCCGCGCCGCCTGACGTTTCAGGGCTTTACCGACCTCCATGAGCCGCGCTTCCAAGCCTCCCCGACGCCCCTCCCGCACGCCGAAACCGCCCGCCGCGCGCGGACGATCGGACGGCCGCGAGGCTCGGCGCGGCGAGCGCGCGGCGGCGGGCGAGGGTCTGCAGCGGCCGGACGGACTTGAGGTGATCTACGGCCTCCACGCCGCCGCGGCGGTTCTGGCGAACCCGGGCCGCGCCGTCCGCGAGGTGCTCGCGACCCGGGCCGCCGGTTCGCGGCTCGCGGATGAGGCGGGCGTGCGGTTCGACGCGCGGATCGCAGCGCCGGCCGATCTCGACGGCCTCTGCGGCGCGGGCGCGGTCCACCAGGGCGTCGCGGTCCTCGCCGAGCCGCTGGCGCGCCTCGACCTTGAGGCCGCCGCGGCGCCGGCGGAGGCGGGCCGCCCCGTCCTCGTCCTCGACCAGATCACCGACCCCAGGAACATCGGCGCGATCCTCCGGTCCGCCGCGGCGTTCGCCGCGCGCTGCGTCGTCGTCCACGACCGCTCGACGCCGCCCCTCGACGGCGCCCTCGCCAAGGCCGCCGCCGGCGCCGTGGAGACGGTCCCGGTCGTCCGCGCCGTGAACATCGCGCGCGCCGTCGAAGAACTGCAGGCGATGGGCTACCGGGCCGTCGGTCTCGCCGGCGAAACCGAAGCGGCGATCGGCGAGACCCTCGACGGACCGGTCGCGATCGCTCTCGGGGCGGAGGGTCCGGGGCTGCGCCGCCTCGTCCGCGAGCGCTGCGACGCCCTCGCCCGCATCCCCATGCCCGGCGTGATGGAGAGCCTCAACGTCTCGGTGGCGGCGGCGATCGCGCTCTATGAGGCGAGCCGCCGCCGTCCTTCGTGACGCGCCCCTGCGGGCCGCTCCTCCGGACGACGACTGCGCTCGCCTTCGTCCTGAGGAGCGGCGATGCCGCGTCGCGAAGGGCGGCCGCGAGAACCGGTTACTCCGCAGGCTGCAGAGCCGCCTCGCCGGCCTCGTCCGCCTCTCCGCCATGCACGCGCCGCCAGCGCTCCTTCAGCGCCGTCGACGTCATGCGCGAGCCGTCGGGGCTCCAGCCGGGCGGGCCCCAGAGAAAGCCCCATGCGTCCTTCAGGCTGCGCGCTGAGAGAAGGTCGCGCAGGATCGAGCGGTATTCGTGGAACGCGATGACCAGCGGGTTGAAGCTGCGCAGGTTCTTCACGATGCCGTAGACCGGCGTCTCCTCGCGCCGCTCGGGAACGAAGGTGCCGAACATCCTGTCCCAGATGATGAGCGTTCCGGCGTAGTTGGCGTCGATATATTCCGGGTTTGTCGCATGATGGACCCGGTGGTGGCTCGGCGTGTTGAAGACCCATTCGAAGGGGCCCATCCGGTCGATGATCTCCGTATGGATCCAGAACTGGTAGATGAGGTTCAGCCCGCCGACGAAGGCGAGGAGCAGCGGGTGAAAGCCGAGGAGCGCCAGGGGCGTGTAGAAGACGAACGTGCCGGAGACGTTCCCCGTCCAGCCCTGCCGGAGCGCGGTCGTCAGATTATAGTGCTGGGAGGAATGGTGGATGACATGGTCCGCCCAGAACCAGCGCCGCTCATGATAGATCCGGTGCGCCCAGTAATAGAAGAAATCATAGCCGATGAAGGCGATGGCCGCCGTCCACCAGGTCGCCGGCAGGTCGAACAGTCTGTGCTCGTAGAAAAACGTCCAGACGCCGTAGCCGATCGCGCCGAGGCCGAGGATCCCGGCGAGCCTGCTGCCCGTCCCGACGAACAGGCTCGCCATCGCGTCCCGCGTCTCATAGCGCCCCGGCGCGCCGAAGCGCACCGCCGCCATCTCCGCGATGATGAGGAGGATGAAGCCAGGGATCGCGTAAAGGACGACCGGCGGCAGGGTCTCGTAGTCGATCACCGCGCCAGTTTATCCGCGTCGCCTGCGAGAAGGCGAGACCAGCGCGCCGCCTCCGCGGCGTCCGTCGCCTGAAGCGTCGCGGCGCCGAGGCCGGGTTCTCGGAACGCGATCCGAAGTTCCGTCCCCTCGGCGGCGGCGGCCCGCTCCCCGGCCCGCCAGCGGCGCGATCCGAGCCGGTCGCCGAGGGCGAAAACGAGCGCGAAACCGCCGGCCCCGTCGGAGGAGAGCGCCGCGCGGCCGTCTTCTGAGACGAGCCAGTCGCGGGCTTCAAAGTCCGGCTCGTCGAGGGCGAGGCGTTCACTTGCGGTTTCAACACCCGCCCCGGCGCTCCGCCACTGGCCGAGCGCCGCGGAGAGGACGCCGAGCAGCGTCACCGCCAGAGCCGACAGGGCGAGCTCGGCCCACCCCATGGCGCGTCAGCCGACGATCTCGGCCTCGGTGAAGAAGAAGGCGATCTCCTTCATCGCGTTTTCTTCCGAATCCGATCCGTGAACGGAGTTCGCCTCGATCGATTCCGCGAACGTCTTGCGGATGGTGCCCTCGGCGGCGTCGGCCGGATTGGTCGCGCCCATGATCTCGCGGTTGCGGGCGACGGCGTCTTCGCCTTCGAGCACCTGGACGACGACGGGGCCGGAGGTCATGAACGCGACGAGGTCGTTGTAGAACGGGCGCTCTTTGTGGACGGCGTAGAAGTCGCCCGCCTGCTCTTTCGACAGCTGCACCCGCTTCTGGCCGATGATGCGAAGGCCTCCCTCTTCCAGCATGGCGTTCACCGCGCCGGTGAGGTTCCGCTTCGTCGCGTCGGGTTTGATGATGGAGAACGTGCGCTGCACGGCCATGGCGGGGTCCTTTCAGAAGACGGAGTTTGGATGCGGCGCCCGGGAGCGCGCCGATTTCGGCGGGGCTATAGCAACGGCCGGGGAAACCCACAACGCCGCCCGTCGTGCGGGGCGCTGCGGCTTATGGTAAACGAAAATCGGATAGCGACGGAATTTCGCCATAAGGGGTACGGGGCCATGACGGAGACGGGGCCGTGAGCGAGACAGGAATCGGATCGCTCTACGGATCGACGGAGGAGCGCGGCTCGCCGGGGACCGCAAACCTCGTCTACATCCTCAACATCGTCGGGATCGTTCTGTGGCCGATGTACGCGGTCGCGGTGATCATCGCCTATCTGCAGCGCGACGAGGCGGCGCCCTGGCTGAGGAGCCACTATCTCAACCAGATCGGGCTCTTCTGGAAAGGCCTCGCCTACTCGATCATCGCGATCATCCTGACGCCGGTCCTCATCGGATTTGTCGTCTGGCTGGTCGTCTTCATCTGGTGGATCGTCCGCAATGTCCGCGGGATGCAGGCCCTCGCCCGCGGCGAAGCCTATCCGACGCCTGGGAGCTGGGCCTTCGCCTGACGCTTTAGCGGGCCCGGTGCCCGGTCCCTTCGCCGGCGGTGATGAACAGCATCTCGCCCGGCTCGATGAGGTCGGCCGTATGCCAGACGCCGCGGGGCACGATCACGAACGAGCCGGCTTCAAGACGGATCCGCTCTTCGCCCTGCGCCGCGTCGAGGATCAGGGTCGTCGCGCCGGCGATCTGGTAAACCCATTCCTCGCCCGCGGGATGGCGCTCCCAGGACGTCCAGTCGGCGTCGTTCCGGAACCGGCTGACCAGCCGGCCGGGCGGCAGCTCCATGACGCCGCGCGACCAGAAACCCTCCGTCAGCGGCACGACCGAAACCGCGCCGTCCGCCCCGAGATGGGCGTAGGCGTCGTCCATGGTGCGCGCCGCCGGTTTGGCTTCGTCGGACATCGTATCTCCTCCGCTTCCGCAGCCGGCGCGATCGATGATAGGCCCTCGCGGCCATGCTGCACATCAACGACCTCACCTACCGCATCGAAGGGCGGACGCTCTTCGACGAGGCGACCGCCGCCGTCGCCGACGGCTGGAAGGTCGGCTTCGTCGGGCGGAACGGCGCAGGGAAATCGACGCTTCTCAGCATCATTCTCGACGAGCGCCAGCCGGACGGCGGCTCCGTCACCGTGCGCGAGGGCCGGCGCATCGGGCACGTGGCGCAGGAGGCGCCGGCCTCCGATGAGAGCCTGATGGCGGTGGTGCTGAAGGCCGATGTCGAGCGCGAGGCGCTGCTCGCGGCGGCGGAGACAGAGACCGACCCCCATCGCATCGCGGAAATCCAGACCCGGCTTGCCGATATCGAAGCGCACTCGGCGGAGGCGCGGGCGGCGGCGATCCTCTCGGGGCTCGGCTTCTCCCACGCCGATCAGTCGCGGGCGTGCGCGGAGTTCTCCGGCGGCTGGCGGATGCGGGTGGCGCTCGCGGGCGTCCTTTTCGCAGCGCCGGACCTCCTCCTCCTCGACGAGCCGACCAACTATCTTGATCTCGAAGGGGCGGTCTGGCTGGAAAACTACGTTCGCCGCTATCCTCACACGGCGCTCATCGTCAGCCACGATCGCGGGCTCCTCAACCGTGCGACCACCCACATCCTGGCCCTCGAACAGGGCAAGCTCTCGATCGAGCCGGGAGGCTATGACGACTTCGCCCGGCGGCGGGCCGAACAGGCGGCGCTCCTCGTCCAGCGCCGTCAGAAGCAGGAAGCGGAAAAGAAGCGCCTTCAGGCGTTTGTCGATCGTTTCAAAGCCAAAGCCTCAAAAGCACGCCAGGCCCAGAGCCGGGTGAAAATGCTTGAGAAGATGTCGGAGATCGCCGTTCCGCTCGAAGAGCGGGCGACCCCGTTTCGCTTCCCCGCCCCGACGCCTCCGATGGCGCCGCCCATCGTGCGGCTCGTCGAGGCGGATCTCGGTTATGGCGACGCGGCCCCGGTCCTGAAGGACGTGACCCTGCGCGTCGATCCGGACGACCGCATCGCGATCCTCGGCCCGAACGGTCAGGGCAAGTCCACGCTTGTGAAAGCGATTTCCGGCCGCCTCGCCCCGCAAGCCGGACAGGTCCTCAATCATAAGAAGCTGAAAGTCGCCTATTTCTCCCAGCATCAGGTCGACGAGCTCAAGCTTAACGAAACGCCTTACGATCACGTCCGCGCGCTCATGCCCGACGGAACGGAGGCGCAGGTTCGCTCGAAGACGGCGCAGCTCGGTTTCGGACCCGAAAAGGCGGACACGAAAGTCGGCAAGCTCTCCGGCGGCGAGCGGGCGCGGCTTCTTCTCGGCCTTTCGACCTTCGACGGCGCCCACCTTCTCATTCTCGACGAGCCGACGAACCATCTAGACATCGAAAGCCGTGAAGCGCTGGTGCGCGCCATCGCGGAATACGAAGGCGCGGTGCTCCTCATCACCCACGACGCCTACCTCGCCGAGGCCTGCGCCGACCGGCTCTGGCTCGTGAACGGCGGCGCCGTCGGCCCCTATGAGGGCGATCTCGGCGACTATCGCGAGCTTATCCTCGCAGCGTCCCGCGGCGACGCCGACCGCAAGCCCAAGGCCGCCGCGCCGGCGGCGCCGCGGCGGACGGCGGCTCAGAAGCGCGAGGCGCTCGCGCCCCTGAGACAGAAAATGACCGACGCCGAGACGCGGATTGAGGCGCTCAAGCGTGATCTGCAAAAAGTGGATCAACTGCTTGCAAAGCCAGGGCTTTTTGAGACTGACGTTGATCGCGGCGTCAAGTTGTCGAAGCTCCGCGCCGACCTTGAGGAGGCTCTGGACGCCGCGGAAATGCGCTGGCTTGAGGTCTCCGAAGCGTACGAGCAGGCGGCGGCTGCGCAACGTGTTGAACCGGCATAATCTGTCAATCGAGCTTCTGTTCTGAGTTGTTTGATCTCAGCGCGGCCGCTAGGCCTCTAAATTCATCCGACCGCTTCGCGAGGAGACCCGCCGATGCCGAAAGCCGCCCCTGACTGCGCCTCGATGGACGACGTGCGGGTCGAGATCGACCGCCTGGACAACGCCATCGTCGATCTCATCGCCGAGCGTTGGACCTATGTCGATCGCGCCTGGCAGCTGAAATCCAACCCGTCCGAAGCCACCGTCCCCTGGCGCATCCGGCAGGTGATCGAGCGGGTCAGGGCCCGCGCCGAAGGGCAGGGCTTGCCTCCAGCGCTTGCAGAAGCCTTGTGGCGGCAACTCATCGGCTGGGGCATCCAGTATGAAGAGGAAAAGCTCGGCGAACGAAAGGCGCCGTAAAGCGGACCGACGCGCCGTCGGCTTTCTTTACGGTCCCGGCTGCGAGCCTCCGCCGCCTGAGCGGCGAGAACTGGAAAATCATTGAACCGACTAATGGCGCAGGCTTTGCATCGTTAACCACGAAGCTTTTCGAAGGACCTCGTCCATGCGCCGCCTCGTGCTTTCCGCCCTCCTCGCTTTCGCGCCCACCGCCGCCCTCGCCGACGTCATCATCGACGGCGCGACGCCCGGCTACTACAACGACGCGATCGGCGACCTCGGGGCGAACCCGTCCTTCAACGGACAGACGGACGCGGCGACGCTCAACAGCCTCTTTCCGATCGCGAACAGCGCCGGCGGCGACCCACTGACGCCGCCGGTCGCGACCGAGCCGGACCTCTCCTTCGACACCGAGTTCGACACCTTCCTCAGCAACGCCGCGCCGACCGGCGGCGGCTGGTCCGCCGGCCCGGTGGCGATCCCGTCGTCCTGGGCGGTGAACACCGAGACGGCGATCGTTTATGAATTCGACGCCGGCCCCACCGGTCTCGACAATTTCATCGTCAACATCGGCGTCGATAACGGCGTCTATGTCTGGCTTGACGGTGTGTATCTGCTTGGTGCGATGGCCCCCGGAGGCGCGTTCGCCTTCGAATACTCGACGACGCCGACGAACCTCAGCGCCGGCACGCACTACCTGCAGATCCTCCTTGAGGATCATGGCGGCGGCACGGGTTACGTTATCGAAGCGACCGCCGACAAAGCTGCGGCGATCAGCGAGCCCGGCCTGATCGGCCTCCTCGGTCTCGCCTTCATCGGTCTCTCCGTCGCGCGGCGGCGCGCCTAACGGGCGCAATCGACGCAGAACGCCGTCGCCGGGTCGCGTTCAAGGCGGGCCGGCGCGATCTCCTCCCCACAGGCGCCGCAAAGTCCGTAATCGTCCTGATCGAGGCGTTTGAGCGCGGCCTGAACCCGCCGTCTTTGCAGGGCGCGACGGCGTTCCTCGGCTTCCGCCATCGCTTGGCGCTGCAGGGCGTCCTGCCGGGAGAGCCGGCCGACGGACTGCTGGTCGAGTTCGACGGGCCGGCGCGCAGCACTTGAGCCGGCGCTTTCGTCGTCGAGCGCCTTCAGCATCGCCGTCAAGCGCCCGCGGATCGCGGCCTCATCCACTTTTCGACCAGCCGCCGCCTGAGGCGCGCGTCCAATAGGTCATCTCAAGGCCTTGATCAGACGCCGATTTCCAGAGCTCCCGCGCCGCCGTGCGCGCCGCCTCGTCCCGGGCGTCGAAAAGGTAGGCGGCTCTTCGAAATTCGGCGGCCCGCTTCGCTTCAAGCGGCGCGCCGTCGACGGCGATCAGGAAATCCGCGCCGTTCGGCGCGCGGTCGTCCGTCGAGATCCAGATCGGCTGGCGTTTCGCCGTTTCATCGTCGGGCCCTGCTCGGCCGTGCGGAATGAAGCTCGCATCCCCCGCCGTCCACAGGGCCGCGTCGATCCGCTCGGCGGCCTCGGCGTCGGGCGCGCGCACGGCGGCGCGCCAGCCGCGATCGAGGGTCTTCTGGAGGAGGTCGGGCAGGATTTCCTCCGACCGCGCCCCTTCCAGATGATAGAACCAGAGTTCCGCAGGCACGCCCTACTCCGCGAAGCGGCGCACGTACTCGTCGAGGAGGCGGACGCCGAAGCCGGCCCCGCCCTTAGGCGCGGTCGCCGTGTCCTTGTCGAGCCACGCCATCCCCGCGATGTCGAGATGGGCCCACTCCGCGCCGCCGTCCTTGATGAAGCGCTTCAGGAACGCCGCAGCCGTCGAAGAGCCCGCCCAGCGCCCGCCGATATTCTTCATATCGGCGATCGGCGACTTGATGTCGTCGTCATGGGACTTGTCGAGGGGCATGCGCCAGAGTTTCTCCCCGACCGCCGCGCCCGCCGCGATGAGGTCCTCGGCGAACTCTTCGTCGTTCGTGAAGAGCCCCGCATATTCGTGGGCGAGGGAGACGAGGATCGCGCCCGTCAGGGTCGCGAGATCGACGATGCGGGTCGGCTTGTACTTTTCCTGCACGTACCAGAGGGCGTCGGCGAGGACGAGGCGGCCTTCCGCGTCGGTGTTGAGGATCTCGATCGTCTGGCCGCTCATGGACGTCACGACGTCGCCCGGCCGCTGGGCCGCGCCGTCGGGCATGTTCTCCACAAGGCCGACGACGCCGACAACGTTCGCTTTCGCCTTGCGGCCCGCAATCGCGGCCATGGCGCCGGTGACCGCGCCCGCGCCGCCCATGTCCCACTTCATGTCTTCCATATTCGCGGGCGGCTTCAGGGAGATGCCGCCTGTATCGAAGCAGACGCCCTTGCCGACGAAGGCGATCGGCTTTTGCGCCTTCTTGCCGCCGGACCATTTCATCACGGCGAGCTTGCTCTCGCGCACGGACCCCTGGCCGACGCCGAGGAGCGCGCCCATGCCGAGCTTTTTCATCTGCGCCTCGCCGAGCACCTCGACCTCGAGGCCGAGGCTTTCGAGCTCCCGGCAACGCTCCGCAAAGCTCTCCGGGTAGAGGACGTTCGCCGGCTCGGAGACGAGATCGCGGGTGAGGAACACGCCGTCGGCGATCGCGTCGAGGTCGGCGTAGCGGGCTTTCGCCGCCGTCGCGGCCGCGCCGTGGACGGCGACTTTCGCAAGGCTCGGCTTTTCCGATCCCTCGCCCGTCGTGCGGTACTTGTCGAAACGGTAAGAGCGAAGGCGCGCTGCGAAGCCGATCCGGGCGGCGAGGTCGGCGGGCTCGACATCGACCGCCTCCAGATCATCGACAAGGAGCGCGAGCGCCTTCTGATCGGTCTTCAGGGCGCGGGCCGAGGCCGCGCCGCCGAAGGCTTCGGCGGCCTTCAGGTCAAAGGTCTCGGGTTTCCCGACGCCGATCAGAACGACATGGGGCGCGATCCCTTCCGCGCCGAAGACGTCCGCCTGCGTCGCCGGCTTGCCCACAAAGCCCGCCGCCTTCGCCGCGCGCGACAGCGCGCCGCCGGAGGCCTGGTCGAGACCCGCCGCCGCCTCGCCGAACCCTGCGTCCTGATAGACGGGGACGGCGACGACGCCGGATTTCGGCGGGGCTGCACGGGAGAAGGTCGGGGTCATGGACGGGTCCTTTCATAAGGAGCGCAGCGCCGGCGGGCGGCGCTCTTGCGGGAAACGGATGGATCGGCCGCGACGAACTCGGGGCGTGCGCGCGGCGAAGGATCGGTTTAGACCTATGGGCGTTTGAAAGACGCGCCCAGCAGAATGCAAGCCCGGCGTGACGATGAGACGGCTCGGCGCGTTTGGGGCGGCGCCCGCCCAAGCGGTGAAGGACCCGCCCATGACGCGACTGACGCGGTATCTGATCGCCCAGATCCTCGGGCCCCTCGCCGCCACGACCCTAGCCCTCACCGCGATCGTCTGGATGACCCAGACCCTGCAGCGGGTCGAAATTCTGGTTGAGCGCGGCCAGAGTGCGGGCGTCTTCCTCTATGTGACGGCGCTTCTCATTCCGAGCCTCCTCGCCATCATCACCCCCCTCGCCCTCTTCGCCGCGGCGCTTTATGCGCTCAATCGTCTGCAGACGGATTCAGAACTGGTGGTGATCCAGGCCGCCGGCGCCGGGCGCTGGCGGATCGCCGGCCCGCTCCTTTTCATCGCCTGCTTCGGCGCCATGGCGACGCTCTGGGTGAACCTGCAACTCATGCCGGCTTCCTATCGGGCGATGAAAGAGAGGATCGCCGAGATCCGGGCGGATATCGCGACGGGTCTTCTGCGGTCGGGCGAATTTTCAACGCCGATGCGCGGCGTTACATTCTATGCGGAGAATGTCGGCCGCGGCGGACGGTTCTCCGGCGTCCTCATCCATGATGCGCGCGATCTGCAGAACCCGCAGACGATCATCGCGGAACAGGGAATTTTTCGCGACACGGAGGACGGCCGGCAGCTCTATTTCCTCCGCGGCAACACCCAGACCCGCGACAAGGAGACCGGCGACATTCAGGTGGTGCGCTGGGAGGATTTCTCAATCGACGTCTCGGAGTTCCAGAGATCGGGCGGTGAAATCCAGCTGGAGCTGACCGAGCGCTATCTCGGCGAGCTTTTGAACCCCGATCTCTCCAATCCGTGGGACAGGCGCAATGAGGGCCGCCTCATCGCGGAAGGCCACGCACGGCTCGCCTCGGCGCTCTATAACTTCGCCTACGTCCTGATCGCGCTTGTGGCCATCCTCGGCGGCGCCCATTCGCGGCGCGGCTACGGACGGCGCATCATGCTCGCCGTGGGCGCTGCGATCGCCATGCGCATCCTCGGGGTCGTCGCCCAGAGCGCGGCGTCGGAGACCCCGGCCCTCAATCCCGTTCAGTACGCGGCGCCGCTGATCGCCATCGCGGTCTGCGCGGCGCTCCTCGGCCCGCCCCGCTTCGGCGGACGGGCGAAGCATCCGGCCTTTGCGGGAGCCGCCGCGTGAACCGGTTCATCGTCGCCCGCTACATCGCGCTCCGGTTCGCAGCCGCGACCGGCGCGCTGATCCTCATCCTGACCTTTCTCACCATCCTCATCGACCTCGCCGAAATGCTGCAGGTGGTTGAGAAAACCGAAAACGGCGGCGTCGGCGAAGCGCTCCTCATGACCCTCCTGCGCACGCCGAAGCTCGTGCAGGTCCTTCTCCCCTTCGCCTTCCTCTTCGGAGGCATGTTCGCTTATTTCCAGCTGAACAAACGCTCCGAGCTCGCCGTCATGCGCTCGGCGGGCATGTCCGTATGGACCATGCTCGCCCCGGCGATCGGCGTCGCCTTCCTCATGGGGCTCTTCATGATCTTCCTCTACGATCCGCTGGCGGGCCGTCTGACTGCGCAGGCGGAGCGGGTGCGCGCGGAGCTTTCCGGCATCCAGCGAAGCCTTTTGCAGGTCTCGCCGACAGGGCTCTGGCTGCGCCAGACGGACGATGAGGGGCGGCGCGTCATCTTCCACGCCCGTCGTGTGCAGGCTGAGGACGAGCGGCTTCTCGGCGTCACCATCTGGCGCTCGGCCCCCGACGGCTCGGCCCTCGACCGCATCGAGGCGCCCGCGGCGGTGATGGCCGAGGGCGCTTTCAACCTGCAACGGGCGACGCTGTGGAAAGTCGATCAGTCGACGCCGGTTCCGTTCACCGAACCGCTGCCGACAGCCTTCACGTTTCAGCAGCTGAACAAGACGGCCGCCAAGCCGGAGACCATGTCGGTCTGGCAGCTGCCGGACTTCATCAAACTCGCGGAGACGGCGGGCTTCCCCGCCCTGGACTACAAGCTGCACCTGCAGCTGCTCTGGGCGACGCCTGTTCAGTACGCGCTCCTCGTCCTGATCGCGGCGGCGTTCTCGATCCGGCCCATGCGCGGCGGGGGATCGGCGCGTCTCGCCGTCACCGGCGTCCTCATCGGTTTCGTTCTCTATGTGCTGTCGGAAATCGCCGAGGCGTTCGGTGAATCCGGCTCCGCGCCGATCCTCGTCGCCGCATGGACGCCCATTCTTCTCGGCGGGATTTTCGGGATCAACATGCTGGTCGTCCAGGAGGAGGCGTGAGGCGGCGTTTGCGGGGTTCGGCGGCTTCGGCTAGGCCCGATCCCTTGTCGCGCTAGCCGATCGGCCCACCGTCCCCGTGTTCCGCAGCCTCCCTTCTCTTCTCCTCGCCCTAACGGCTCTCGCCCTCGCGCACCCTCGCGCGATCGCGCAGCAGGCTGGCGATCCGCAGGACGCCGAAACCGTCATTTTCTCCGCAGACGAAGTGACCCGCGCCGTCGCCGACGGGCCGATCGTCGCGAAAGGATCGGTGGAAGCGTATTATCAAGGTCGGCGCGTGGCGGCGGACGAGCTCGTCTGGGACCCGGCGACAGGCGTCGTGACGGCGATCGGCTCGGTTGCCGTGACGGACCCGGACGGAACGACGGCTTTCGCCGACCGGATTGATCTCACCGAAGACTTCGGCGACGCCCTGGCGCGCTCTTTCTCCGCCCTCCTCGCGGACAACGGACGCATCGCCGCCGCCCGGGCGGTGCGTCAGGGCGGCCGGAGGAACGAGCTCGACTATGCGGTCTACTCCGCGTGCGAGGTCTGCGACGAGAACGGCGAAGCCGTCACCCCGACCTGGCGGGTGAAAGCCCTGCGGGTCACCCAGGACGTAGAGCGCAAGGTGATCCGCTACCGGCACGCCATTCTGGAGATCAAGGGCGTTCCTGTTCTCTATGCGCCGTATTTCCAGATGCCCGACCCGTCCGTGGAGCGCCAGTCTGGCTTCCTGATCCCGAACATCGGCGGAAACGGGCGCATCGGGCTGTTCACCGAGATCCCTTACTACTTCGCGCTCTCAAGCCATTACGACGCGACGCTCTCGCCGAAAGTCACCGAGGAGGACGGCGTTCTCTGGCAGGGCGAATACCGTCATCGAACCCGGCGCGGGCAGATCGCCGTCCAGGCCGGCGTCCTTGACTATGAGCCCGACCTGTCGGCTGCGACCGTGGACGAAAGCCCGTCGACCCGCTGGCATTACTTCGCTCGCGGACATTACGACCTGCCCGCCGACTTGCGTTTCGACCTCGACGTGGAACGGGTCTCCGACGACACCTACCTCAGACGCTACGACGTGCGCCGCACCGGCGCCGTCGCGCCCGAGGACGGGCTGCGGATCACCAACCGACTGCGCTCGATCGCGTCCGTCTCGCGCTCCACGGACGAGGGCTATATCGACATCGACACGATCCTCTTTGAAGGCCTTCGCCTTGCGGACGACGCGGACCTCACCCCCCTCGCCGCCCCGAAGATCGACATCGTTCAGCGGTTCGACCCGCCCCTCATCGGCGGCGACGGGCGGCTGCAGCTTTCCGGCGTCAATCTTCAGCGCCCGGAAGGCGCCGATACGAGACGCTGGAGCGGTTCGGCGCTCTGGACGCGGTCGTTTTTCGGGCTCGGCGGCCAGAAGGTGACGCTGACCGGCGACCTCAGAGGCGATCTTTATTTTCAGGAGAACCTCGATCTCGGCGTCGAAAGCGGCGTTCTGATAAACGACGAGACCGACAACACCGTCGGTCGCTTCGCGCCGACGGCGGCGATCGACTGGTCCTATCCGTTCATCCGCGTCGGGTCTGGCGCGACGATCATCGTCGAGCCCCGGGTGCAACTGGTGGCGAGCGGGGTGACGGAGGAGGAGGACGACATCCTGAACGAGGACAGCCAGTCCATCGAATTCGACACGACGAACCTCTTTGTCCTGAATAAATCGCCCGGTTTTGACGTCTTCGAAGAAGGCGAGCGGGCGAATGTCGGGCTGACGGTGAGCGCCGACTTCGGCGGCGGCGTCTTTGGTCGCGCGACGGTGGGACAGCAGTTCCGTATCCGGGAGGCGAACGACTTCGCCCCGGAGAACGGTCTCGACGGGCGCCGATCGAACATCGTCTCCGGCTTTGAACTCGACCTCCGCCAGTGGCTTTCTGCGAGCGCCCGCGTCCGCTTCGACGAACGCACCGGCCGCATCGAGAGAAACGAAGCGAGCCTCTCAACCCGCTTCGGGCCTTTCAGCGGATCGGCGAACTACGCCCGCCTCCTCCAGCCCGCCGATCCTGATACGGGCGTCTCGGCGATCGACGAGGCGATCACGGCGAACTTCAACGTCAACGTCTACAAAGGCTGGCGCGTTTTCGGCGCCACCCAGGAGCGGCTGAACGACAGCGACGATCTGACGGGCGATGCGAACCTGACCGGCCCCGTTCGCCGGCGCGTCGGCGTCGGCTATCGCGACGACTGCGCCAGCTTCGAGCTCGTCTACCAGCGCGAATTCGTGCGCGACCGGGATCTTGAGCCGACGACGACCATCCTGTTCACGTTCTCGCTCAACACGGTCGGCGGCTGAGCCGCGCCGCAATCCCGCCGCATCTGATCGGAACGCTTCGACAGCGATCCGGCGCGCGGATTGCTTGAGCGCTTCCGGGTCTCTAAACAACCGATCTCCATGCAACACCGCATTTGCGTTATGAAATTCGTCAGTTTCCCCGTCGTCGTTCTCGCCGCCGTCCTCGTCTCGACCGCCCTTGCGGCCCAGAACCAGGACGAAGCCCCCGATATGGGCGTCGCCGTCGTCGCGACGGTGAACGACCGCATGATCTCGACGACGGACCTTCGCGAGCGCCTTCGGCTGCTTGCGATCTCGCAGGGCGGCCAGATCCCGCCGGAGCTGTTGCCGCGCCTCCAGCTTCAGGCGCTGAACGACCTCATCGACGAGCGGGTGAAGCTGCAGGAGGCGGAGAAATTCGGGCTCGAAATCGACGAAGATTCGATCGACCGCGAGTTCGCCCAGATCGCCGCCCAGTCGGGCGTGCAGCCGCAGGATCTGGAGCAGGCGCTTCTCGCCGACGGCATAAGTCCCGAAGCTCTGCGCGGACAGCTGCGCGCCGACATCGCCTGGCGGCGTCTTATTTCAGGACGGTTCCGCGACCGGGTGCGCGTCACCGACGACGAGGTCGATCAGATCCTCAACCGCATGCGCGCCGAGAGCCAGCGCGAACGCTACGCCGTTTCCGAGATCTGCTTTGCGCTGAGCTCGCCCGACGACATCCCGGCGATCGAGGAAGCCGGGCGGCAGATCACGGCGGCGGTGAGCCAGGGCGTGCCCTTCGACCGGATCGCCCGGCAGTTTTCGAGCTGCCCCTCCGCCGCCGCAGGCGGCGATCTCGGCGTCGTGCAGCCGGGGCAGCTGCCGCCGGAGTTCGATTCAGCGATCCGTCGGCTGAACAGCGGCGAGATCTCGCGCCCCATCGAAGGCGATGGCGAGTATCGCATTTTCCTGATGCGCGAAATTCTGCAAGCGGCGCAATCTGGCGAGCCGACCTATGAAGTCGTCCACGTCTATACGCCTCTGTCTGAAGGCGTCGCCGGCCGTCGCCAGCTTATCGACGCGGCGAGCGACGGCTGTGAAGGCGCCCTGGCGGCCCGGTCCCAGACCGACAGCCTCGTCGACGGCGCCCAGCTGCCGGCGCTGAAAGAAACGGAACTGAACCCGACATTCGCCGCCGCGCTCGAAGGCCTTAGAGACGGTCAGCGTACGGATATCGTCAGGCTCGACGGCGCGTTGCATATTCTCGCCGTCTGCTCCGTAGACGAGGGCCTCGGCCTGCCGCCGCGCGAACGGATCGAAGACCAGCTCTTCGGGCAGCAGCTGGAGCTCCTCGCCCAGCGCTATCTGCGCGATATCCGGCGGACGGCGGCGATCGAGAACCGCCTTGTCGAAGGCGGCAGCTAAGACATGGACGCCCCCCTCGCCCTCACCATGGGCGATCCCGCAGGCGTCGGACCGGAGATCACTCTGAAAGCCTGGTCGGCGCTGCGCGAAAGCGGCCCCCCCTTCGTCTGGATCGGTCCGGCGGAGCCGCTTCGCGCTGCAGGCGCCGTGACGATTGCGGCGGTCGACGCGCCTGCCGATGCGGCGGCCGCGTTCGCCGAGGCGATCCCCGTCTGGACGCCGCCGGGCGCCTCGGCGGAAAGCCCGAACGGGGTCGCGGAGATGATCGCCGCGGCGGTCGATCTGACGCTTCAGGGCGAGGCGTCGGCGGTCGTCACCAACCCGATCCGCAAGGCGTCCCTCGCCGCCGCAGGTCTCACGTATCCGGGTCATACGGAGTATGTCGCGGCGTTGAGCGCCGACGCCGCGCTCCCTCATGGCTTTGATCGCGGCCCGGCCATGATGATGCGGAGCGCTGCGCTCACAACGGTGCTTGCGACGATCCATCTTCCGCTGCGCGCGGTCCCCGAGCTCATCACCCGTGAGAACGTGCTGCGGGTTATTCTTTTGACAGAGCAATCCCTGAGACGGGATTTCGGCGTCGAGCGGCCGCGCGTCCTCGTCTGCGGCCTCAATCCCCATGCGGGCGAGGACGGCCTCCTCGGCGCGGAGGACCGCGCTGAAATCACACCCGCCGTCGAGGCCGCGCGGGACGCCGGCGTAGACGCCGTCGGGCCGGTCGCCGGCGACGCGGCGTTTCGCTCGGGCGCCCTCTCCAGCTTCGACGCCGCCGTCGCCATGTACCATGATCAGGGGTTAATCCCTGTGAAGACGCTCGACTTCCACGGAACCGTCAACGTCACCATCGGCCTCCCGATCGTCCGCACCTCGCCGGATCACGGGGTCGGTCTCGACATCGTCGGCAAGGGGATCGCGCGGCCCGACAGCCTGATCGCAGCGCTGAAGACCGCCGACGAGATGACGCGGAACCGGGCGCGCTTCGACGCCGGGCCCGCCTGATCCATGGACCTCTCCGCGCTCCCGCCCCTGCGCGACGCGATCGCCGAACACGGGCTCGCGGCGCGCAAAGGGCTCGGCCAGCATTTCCTTCTCGATCTCAACCTGACGCGGAAGATCGTCCGCGCGGCGGACGTTTCAGCCGCCGATGCGGTCCTTGAAATCGGTCCCGGCCCCGGCGGCCTCACCCGAGCGCTCGTCGAGACTGGCGCGTGCGTCGTCGCGGTGGAGCGCGACGCGCGCTGCCTCCCGGCGCTGCAGGACCTTACAGATCTCGCCGGAGCACGGCTTCGCGTCGTCAACGACGACGCTGTCGCCGTCGACGAGGCCGCTCTGGCAAAAGTGGCGGGCCTTACGACGCCCCTCAAGATTGTCGCGAACCTCCCCTATAATGTGGGGACGGAGCTTCTCATTAAATGGCTCATCGCCGGTCCTACGCTCTGGAGCCGGATGGCGCTCATGTTCCAGAAAGAAGTCGCGGACCGCATCGTCGCCGCGCCCGGAACGAAGGCCTACGGACGGCTCTCAGTTCTCGCCGCCTCGGCCTCCCGCCCGCGCAAGGCCTTCGACCTTCCGGCCCGCGCCTTCACCCCGCCGCCGAAGGTCGACAGCGCCGTCGTCGTGTTCGACGCGATCGCGCCGGACGTCGACTTTCTGGCGCTGGAGCGCGCGACCCGCGCCGGTTTCGGCGCGCGCCGCAAAATGCTCCGCGCGTCGCTGAAGCCGCTCTTCGGCGCCGAAACGGAGTGGCGGCTCGAGGCGCTCGGCCTCAGCCCGACGGCGCGGGCGGAAGAGCTGTCCCCGGCGGACTGGCGGCGCGTCGCCGCCGTGCTTTGAGCGCGTCGCGGCCCTTCGCGACGCGGCTCCGCCGCCCCTCAGGACGAAGACCGCACTGAACTTCATCCTGAGGAGCCCGCTCCGCGGGCGTCGCGAAGGGCGGCGACGCGCGCCTAGACCGTATCCGGAGAAACACGGATGACCGCTTTGCCCGTATTGTCGCCGCGGAAGAGACCGGCGAAGGCTTCCGGCGCCTGGTCGAGGCCCTCGTAAACCGTCTCCTTGAACTTCACTTTGCCGGACGCGACGGCCGGCGCGATTTCGGCGAAGAACTTCGGCATCTGGTCGATGTATTCCGACATGATGAAGCCGCGCATGAGAACGCCGCGGCCGATCAGGTTCGCCATATTGTTCGGACCCGGAGAAAGGCGCTGGTTGTTGTAGACGGAGATGAGGCCGCAGAGCGCGATCCGCCCGCCGAAGGCGATCGCGGAGATCGCCGCCTCCAGCATGATCCCGCCGACGTTCTCAAAATAGGTGTCGATCCCCTTCGGGGCGTGCTTGTAAAGCTCCTTGGCGAGATCGTTGGACGTCTCGTAGTTCTTGTAGTTGAGGGCGACGTCGAAGCCGAGTTCGTCCGTGAGCCAGGCGCATTTTTCATCCGACCCCGCCGTACCGATGACCGTGCAGCCGCGCATCTTGCCGATCTGCCCGACCAGGGAGCCGACGGCCCCTGCGGCGCCGGAGACGAACATGGTCTCGCCTTCCTTCGGCTTCAGGATGTTCTCGATGCCCGCCCACGCGGTGAAGCCCGGCATGCCGAGGACGCCGAGGTAAGCTGACAGCGGCGCGAGGTTCGGATCGACCTTGGTGAGCCCCTCCCCGTCCGTCAGCCAGTGCTCCCGCCAGCCGCCGGTGAAACCGACGACATAATCGCCGACCTTCAGATCTTTCGTTCCGCCGGCGACGACCTGGGCGACGGCGCCGCCGTCGAGGACCTTTCCAAGCTCGAAGGGCGGGATGTAGCTCTTGATCCCCGGCGTCATACGCCCGCGCATGTAAGGGTCGACGGACATCCAGACCGTCCGCATCAGCGCCTGCCCTTCTTTCGGGTCGGCGATCTCGACGGCGGCCGTTTCGAAAATCTCTTCCGTCGGCGCGCCTTGCGGATAGGCATTGAGGTGAATTTCGCGGCTCTTTACAGGCATGGCGGTCTCCTTTGTTCTGGCCGCCTTTGTGCGCCCGGCGGGATGCGCCTGCAATGAACGGACGCAGCGCGCGGCGTTACGGACGCCAGAAGACTTTCGCTGGAATGGGCTCTTCGGCGAGGGATGACAGGTAAGCGTAAAGAGCGTCGATCTCATCGTCGGCGAGATCAGGGAAACGATCCGGCGCGACCAGGCGCATCAGCCCGAGCGGGCGGCCATCGACGCCTGTCCCCGTCTTTATGATCCGCTCAAACTCGTTCCTCTCGATCGCCGCAACCATTGCAAGGTCTGGCGTGTACGGTCGGTAAAACGTCTGCCCGCGAACGTCGAGACCATGGCATTCATTGCACATCGTCATCGCGAGATACTCGCCATGCGCCAGTTGTGGGTTTGACGTCGGATCGTGCTTGAGGTTCGGCGCCATATCCGCCCACGCCGCCATGTGCGGTTGCGATCCTGTCAACAGGTCCCAACGCGCCGCCAAACCGAGCGCGGCTGCTGGAAGGTCAGCGTCGACGACAGGCGCCGAGCGCAGAAACGAGATGAGGGCCGCCAGATCATCATCGCTCAACCGCGCGAAATTGTAGGACGGCATCGACGTTAAGGCTGCGCCGTTCCGCCCGACGCCTTGCCGCACTGCGGCTTCGATCGCAACGGCCGTGTTCTCCCGCGCATAACGCGCAAGGTTCGGAGCTACGGCGCGCTTCGGCCAGTCCCACTGTTTGTCAAAATCAGAACCCTGAAGCTGTTGTCCGTGGCATCCGAAGCATCCGCGGGTCCGCGCGACATGTCGACCGCGCTCAAGAACATCCGGGTTCGTAGTCTCTTCAAACTGGAAACTGACGATGTCGGCCCTCGCCGAGCGAAGTTTGGCGTCACTTAGGGCGTAGACTGCGACAACCGCTCCGACCGCCAACATTGACGCGGCGGCGAGCACGAACCCGATGTGCAGCAGATATGACTTCGTCTTCAAGACAGCGCGCCTTCCCCTTGGCGGCGAGAGTTATCAGAAACTCAGCACGGCGTCGAAATAGCCGTAATAGGAGACAGGGTCCGGGGCCTCGGGCGCGACGCCGCCGTCGGCGGTGTCGATCGCGTAAGGGCCCCGGGCGAGGACCGCGCCGCCCGCCTCGAACCGCAGGCGGCCGGGGATCGGGCTGTACCGGACCCGGGCGTCCGCCTGGTGGCCGATAAGGTCGCCCGATCCGCCGTTCGGATCCTGGATGAAGCCGCGCACCCAGGCGTCGGCCGGCTCGTCGAGGAAAAAGGCGCGGTAGCGAATGAAACCGCTCGAGCGCGACCCATCCTTCGCCTCGATTTTGAGGCCCGGCGAGGAGAGGTTTTCGCGGCCGAAGGGGGTGTAGATGTCCGTCGGCCCGAAATCGCCGGCGACCGGGCTGAAGAGGCCGTTGAAGCGGCCGAACTCATTGTCTGTCGGATCGGAATCGCCGCTCGCGAAATCGTAGACGATCGAAACCCGCGGCGAGAAGCGCGCGTCGTAGGTGAAACCCGCTTCAAAGTGGGCGTATTGGGCGAACACGTCCTGTTCGGTCAGGACGGAAGTTGGAAGCTGGACGGTTTCGATCGAGCCAAGCTGCACCATGCCTTCGACTTCAAAGTCGAGACGGTTCACTGCCGGGGCGGTGAAGATGCGGAAGCCCGGCGTGTGCAACGTCTGCTCCGGACGCGGATCTTCGGGGCTGTCGTCGAAACCATAGTAGAAGATCTCGCCCGTCACGCCGTGCGGAAGATCCGAGCGCGAATGAAAGACGCCCCAAAAAAGCGCGTCTTCGCTCTCCTTGTCGATCTGGATGACGTTGTCGACGACATCTTCGAGCCCGAGCGGGCGGCGCTCGATCGGCGCGGTGAAGAACGCCTTCCAAGCAGCATCGCCCTTCTCCCACTCCCAGAACGCGCCGGTGAAGGCGTTGATCGCGTTGCGGAAGCCGTTGCGGCCGACGATGCGGCCGGAGCCGATCTGGATCGTCTGCCGGCCGACGGTGAGGCGCGCCTCGTCGGCGCCGCCGAGGCCGCTCGCATCGACGGCGACATAGGCCTGCAGGATCTCCGCAGCGTTGACGATATTGGAGTTGGTCGCCGAGCCTTCGTCGTCGAAATAGGAGCGGCTGTCCTGAAACTCGCCGCCGATCGAAAAGCGGCCCGAGGAAGCTTCCCCGGCGAGCAGGGTGCGGAGCGTCAGCGCCTGATCGCTTCCGGGCAAGCCGTTCCGGAACTGGCCGGAAAGGGACTGATAACGCGTGCGGTGTTCAGCCGACCACTCGACCGCGATCTCCTGGGCGGCGGCGGCGGAAACGGTAAGGACGCAAAGGCTGGCGGCGGCCGGGAGGGCGCGGATCATGAACAGGGCTCGCGGAAACGACTGTCGATGCGCCGTTAGTTGATCGCCTCGCCCGCCCGGTCAAGCAGACGCTCGACATCCCGCTCATCCTGATAGGCGCCGAAGCCGATGCGCAACACGTCGCCGCGCACGTCCGTCACCACGTCCGCCGTGCGCAGAGCCGCTTTCCAGCGGGCCGCGTGCGGATGGCGGAAGGCGAGAAAGCGCGCCGCGTCCCTGTCGGTCGGCGGGTTGAGGAGCTCCGCGTCGGCGAGGGCGCCGGCGCGGCCGGCTGCGACGGCGTCGAGGAACTGAGACTGGAGAGTTCGCGTGTGGGCGCTCACCGCCGCCGTCGTCGCGCCCGCTTCACCGAGGGCCCGGCGAACGTGGGCGAAGCGGAAAAGGCCTGAAGGATCAAAGGTCGAGCCGAGGAAGCGGCGGGCGTCCGGCGCGTAGCCGACGGCGCCCGGCGGCAAAGAGAGGTCCTCGAATTCGGCGTACCAGCCGGTGAAAACCGGGCGTTCCGCGACGCCCGGCGGGCAGTGGAGGAAGCAGACGCCCTCCCCGCTCATGGCGTATTTGTAACCGCCTGCGGTATAGAAAGCGCGGCCGGCGATTTCGGAGAGGTCCGTCTCCTCCGCCATGAAGCCGTGATAGCCGTCGATCACGACGATCGCGTCGGCGGGCGCTGCGGCGGCGACTTCCCGATACCGATCGAACCGCCGCCCCGTCCCGAAGAACCGCTGGCTGACGAAGACGATGTCGGCGTCGGTCCGGCCGGCTGCGTCGAGGAACCGCTCTGCGAAACTCACAAAGGGCTCCGTCGGGACGGCCTCGAGGACCACGTCGCCCGCCTCGACCGATCGGGCGATCTGTCGGCGGAAGGAATGGAATTCCCCGTCGGACGAGAGGACGCGGACAGGCCGGCGCTCCGCCGCCGAAAGGAGGCGCATGAGGAACTCATGGGTGTTCGGCGCGAAGACGACCGTCGACGGGTCCGGAAGAGCGAGCTCCTCGGCCACATGGCGCTGCGCTTCGGACCAGAGGTCGCCGAGGATCGGCTCCCATTTGTCGTCGGCGAGGCGCATGGCCCAGTCGACCGCTTCGAGCTGGCCGTCATAAGCCGCGTCCGGCCAGAGATGATGCGAGTGCGCCGCGAAATGCAGCCGGTCCGGCGCCGCGGCGAGGGCGCGGGAGAAAAGGCGCTTCCAGCTCACGCGTCCGCTCTCATCATAGTGCGGACCTCCCAGAGCTCCGGGAAGCAGCGCTTCTGCAGCGTGGTGCGCAGATACGCCGCGCCCGCCGTACCGCCCGTACCCGGCTTGCCGCCAATCACCCGCTCGACGATCGTCACATGGCGGTGCCGCCATGCGAGGAGCGCGTCGTCTAGATCGATCAGCTTCTCCGCCAGCTGATAAAGCGGCCAGTGCGTCTCCGTCCCCTCATAGACGATGCGCCAGGCCTCAGCGACGGCGTGCGACGGTGCGTACGCTTCGCGCACGTCGCGGTTCAGAACCTCGGCGGGCACGGCGACGCCGGCCGCTGCAAGCTGACGAATGGCGTCGTCATAGAGGCTCGGCGCCTCAAGCGCCGTCTTGAGCTTGGCGTGCGCCGCCGGCCGGTCCTCCGCATAGCGCAGGAATTTCTCGTCTTTCATGCCGAGCATGAATTCCAGCCGGCGGAACTGATCGGACTGAAAGCCGGAGCTGGAGCCTAGGACGTCGCGGAAGGTCAGATAGTCCGCCGGCGTCATGGTCGACAGGACCTCCCAGGACTGGGTCATCACCGACTGGATGCGGGAGATACGCGCAAGCGTCTTGTAGGCCGGCACGAGCGCCCCGGCGCTCACTTCGGCCTGGGCGCGCTCCAGCTCGTGCAGCATCTGCTTCAGCCAGAGCTCTTTCGTCTGATGGATGACGATGAAGAGCATCTCGTCGTGGGCGCTCGAATGAGGCTTCTGGCAGCCGAGCAGCGCGTCGAGATCGAGATAGGAGGCGTAGGTGACGTCCGTAGGCATGACGCATGGTTTAGCACACCCCGGACCCGTACCGTCAGCCCGCCTCAGACGATGAGGTCGTAGGTGACGATCTTCGGCGCCGCGGCGAGAAAGTCGCCCATGGACCCGAGCGCGACGGCGAAATGAGGCGTCTTGCCGTGGGCGTCGAGGGCGGCCTGATCGTCGTACCGCTCCATCATGATGTAGGCGGTCTTCGAGCCTCGCTTGCGATGCAGTTCGTAGAGGGGGACGCCCGGCTCGTTCGCCCGGACCGCCTCGACAAGCTCGCTGGCGGCGGTCTCGAACGCCTCGATACTGTCTTCCTTCACTTCGAATTCTGCGACGACGCCGATCATGGGAGCGCTCCTTTCGTTTCAAGGAACGCTAGGGCGCTGCGGCGGGCCCTGAAAGGCCGGGACGCAGTCTCAGGAGGCTTCGGCGAAGGGCTTCAGCGGCTCGGGCAGCGGCGCGCCGAGGTCTTTAAGGCGCTGCATCAGGGCGATTTCCGAAACGCTGAGGCGGCCTTCGGAGCTGAGGCGTTCTGCAAGCCAGGCGCCTTCGTCACCGGTGACGACTTCGGCGTCGGCCGCGGCGCGCTGGCGCTCGGCTTCGCGGGCGGCGGCTTCGTCGTCCTCGTCCGGCGTGCGGCGGAAACCGGAAAGCCCGCCCTTCAGCATACGGAGCAGAAAGCCGACGGGGTTGACGGAATGGTTGTCGACAAAGGCCTTCAGGCGGAGGTCTTCCGCACGGGTGTTCGGTTCGGCGTCGACGTGCTGCATCAGGTGCGCGGAGAGCGCCTGGGCGAAGAGCGCGCCCCATTCCGGCGCGTTTGCAGCGTTGCGCGCGACGGCTTCGACTTCCAGCAGGAATTCCGCCTCGTCGCGGGAGACGGCGACGGTTCCGGCGCCGCCCGGTCCGTAGACGAAACGTTTGAAGAGCGCGGCGTCTTCAGCCGTCACGACCGGCGCGGGCTTTTTCTCAGCGATGAGCCCGACAAGCTCGCGGGCGAGAAACGTCGTCATCGCCGGAGGCGTGCGTTTCGCTTTGCACAGGAGCGCGACGAGCGTTTCAAGGATGAAGCGGTTGGGGACGCGGCCGTTCTCGGTCGCGACCTCTTTCAAAGCCGCGAATTCATCAACCGTCAGGTGTCCGCTCGGCTCTTCTTCTTTCAGGAACCGGTCGAGGCAGGCTTCTTCAAAGAAAAGCCCCCAGTCCGGATCGCCGTCCGGGACGCGGGCCGCGAGCGTAAAAAGCTGCTTGATCTCGCCTTCGGAAATGACGCCGTCGGGATAAACGGCGCGGCGCAGGGCGAGGACGTCCTCGGCGCCGACGCGGCCTTTGGCGGCGATCTCTTCGAATAGGGCGGCGTCTGCGGGCTGCGCCATGGGAGCCTCCGGAGTTTCTCCGGCAGGAAAGCCTGAACGCCGTTAAATCCGCGTGAAGCCCGCCCGGCGCGGGTGGTGGGCGGTGAGAGGCTCGAACTCCCGACATCCTCGGTGTAAACGAGGCGCTCTACCAGCTGAGCTAACCGCCCGCGCCCTTGTGGACGCAAGGCCTTAAAATACCGAACGGCGGCGCTCATGACGAGGCCGCCGTCGGACTTTCCGGCCGGTCAAACCGGCGCGAGGCTTAGTTCAGGGCGTCTTTCAGGCCTTTGCCGGCCGTGAACTTCGGCTGGTTGGACGCTTTGATCTGGATCTTTTCGCCGGTCCGCGGGTTGCGGCCCTCGCGCGCGGCGCGCTTGGAGACGCCGAAGGTGCCGAAGCCGACGAGGCGGACGTCGTCGCCGGACTTCAGCGCGTCGGTGATGGAGTCGAACACGGCGTCGACCGCGCGGCCGGCGTCGGCCTTCGTCATGTCGGCGAGTTCCGCAACGCGATCGATGAATTCGTTCTTGTTCATGGGGAGATCCTTCTCTTCCGCTCTGTGAAAACGAGCGCCCTCTGGGTCAGGCGCTCGACTATGGCGAGCGTCGCGCGCCCGTCAAAGCCCTTCCGCGCGAATGGGATGGCTTAATATTAAAAACAAGCCCCAGTGATCTGATTTAATTGAGTGAAATGCCGTCAGTCGGACCGTATGGCGCGCCAGACGATCCCTTCATGCTCAATAGATCGTTCGATCAGTTCTCGCCAAACTGATTCGGCGAGGCGCTCCGAAAGCCCCTCCTCGCGGGCGCGGACGAGCACTTTTTCGACCACGTCCTCGATGCGCCAGGGGACCCGGACGTCCGATTCCGCAGGCTTTATGCGGGCCGCCGCCTCGATATAGCGGGTCCGTTCGGCGATCAGCGCGACCAGCAGGCGGTCGATCCGGTCGATCTCGGCGCGCACCTCGCTCATCTGCGCGCAGTCCTCCGGCGCGGTGTCGGCGACGGCGTCGGGACCGCCCGCAGGGACGGTCCCGATCGGCTCGTTGCGGGCGGCTTCAGACGCCATCGCCCCGCCTCAGTGAGCAAGCGGCGACGCGGCGTCGTCCTCGCCCGCCGTCGGCGCCGGCGCATCGACCTCTTCCTCCGTCCACTCGATCGGCTCGAGCGGTCCGACGAGGGCGAGGCGGAGGACATCGTCGACGGTCTTCACCGGCTCGATTGCGAGGGCCCCTTTCACGTTGTCCGGGATCTCGGCGAGGTCCTTCACGTTCTCCTCCGGGATCAGAACCGTCTTGATCCCTGAGCGGAGCGCCGCAAGAAGTTTCTCTTTGAGGCCGCCGATCGCGAGCACCCGGCCGCGCAGAGTGATCTCGCCCGTCATTGCGACGTCCTTGCGCACGGGAACGCCCGTCAGCACCGAGACGATGGCGGTCGCCATGGCGACGCCGGCGGACGGCCCGTCTTTCGGCGTCGCGCCTTCGGGCACGTGGACGTGGATGTCCGTCTTCTCAAAGAGCGTCGGCTTGACGCCGAACTCCACGGACCGGGCGCGCACGTAAGAGGCCGCCGCCGAGACGGATTCTTTCATGACGTCGCGAAGGTTGCCCGTCGGCGTCATGCGGCCCTTGCCGGGCATTTTCACCGCCTCGATGGTCAGGATGTCGCCGCCGACTTCGGTCCAGGCGAGCCCCGTGACGATGCCGACCTGGTCGTCGTCGTCGATCTCGCCAAAGCGGAATTTCCGCACGCCCGCGTATTCCGAGAGCGTGTCGTCGCCGACTTCGATGGCGTTTTCCTCTTTCGCCGCCTCAAGCTCGCGCACGGCCTTGCGGGCGAGCTTCGCGAGCTCGCGTTCAAGGTTCCGCACGCCCGCTTCGCGCGTGTAATAGCGGATGAGGTCGCGAAGCCCGGCGTCGGTCAGCGTCCACTCGCCTTCCTTCAGCCCGTGGTTTTCGAGGATTTTCGGGATCAGGTGGCGGCGGGCGATCTCGACTTTTTCGTCTTCCGTGTAACCTGGAATGCGGATGGTCTCCATCCGGTCGAGGAGCGGTCCGGGCATGTTGAGCGAGTTCGCCGTCGTCACGAACATGACGTCGGAGAGATCGTACTCGACTTCGAGATAATGGTCCGAGAACGTCCCGTTCTGCTCCGGGTCGAGCACTTCCAGAAGCGCCGAGGCCGGATCGCCGCGGAAATCGTGGCCCATCTTGTCGATCTCATCGAGGAGGAAGAGCGGGTTTGTCTTCTTCGCTTTCTTCATCGACTGGATGATCTTGCCCGGCATGGAGCCGATATAGGTCCGGCGGTGGCCGCGGATCTCCGCTTCGTCGCGCACGCCGCCGAGGGAGACGCGCACGAATTCGCGCCCCGTCGCCGCGGCGATGGACTTGCCGAGAGAGGTTTTACCGACGCCCGGCGGGCCGACGAGGCAGAGGATCGGGCCTTTCAGCTTGTTGGTGCGTTTCTGGACCGCGAGGTATTCGAGGACGCGCTCCTTAACCTTCTCCAGCCCGTAATGGTCGGTGTCGAGGGTTTCCTCAGCCTTCGCCATATCGGTCTTGATCCGGCCCTTGCCGCCCCAGGGGAGCGAGAGGAGCCAGTCGAGGTAATTTCTGACTACGGTCGATTCCGCGGACATGGGCGACATCTGGCGGAGTTTCTTCAGCTCGGCCTCGGCTTTGGTTTTCGCCTCTTTGGAGAGCTTGGTCTTGGCGATCTTTTCCTCGATCTCGGCGAGCTCGTCGCGGCCGTCCTCGCCATCGCCGAGCTCCTTCTGGATCGCCTTCATCTGCTCGTTGAGGTAGTATTCGCGCTGGGTCTTCTCCATCTGGCGCTTGACGCGCGAGCGGATCTTTTTCTCCACCTGCAGGACGGAGATTTCGCCCTCCATCATGGAGAAGACGCGTTCAAGCCGCCCGCTGATGGAATCGATTTCCAGGAGCTCCTGTTTCTCGCCGAGTTTCACCGCGAGGTGAGAGGCGATCGTGTCGGCGAGCTTCTCGGCGTCGTCGATCTGGTTGACCGAAGCGATCACCTCCGGCGGCACGCGCTTGTTGAGCTTCACATAGCTCTCGAACTGGCTGACGGCGCTGCGGGCGAGCGCGAGGAGTTCAGCCTCGTCTTCGTCTTCGGCGTCGACG
Organism: Pseudomonadota bacterium; assembly: GCA_038522735.1. Taxonomy (GTDB): domain Bacteria; phylum Pseudomonadota; class Alphaproteobacteria; order Caulobacterales; family Parvularculaceae; genus JBCBJX01. Next base: position 20,343 of record JBCBJX010000013.1, on the reverse strand, counting down.
ATGGCGGCGGTCGCCTCGAAATAGGGCTCTTCCGTCACGTATTCCGTCAGACGCGCGCGCTGGCGGCCTTCGACCAACACCTTCACGGTGCCGTCGGGCAGCTTCAGCATCTGGAGGACCGACGCGACGACGCCGACCTCGTAGATGTCGTCGGTCTTCGGATCGTCGTCGCCTGCGTCTTTCTGGGCGATGAGGAGAATGTCCTTTTCGGACTTCATCACGTGTTCGAGGGCGCGTACGGATTTCTCGCGGCCGACGAACAGCGGCACGACCATATGGGGGAAAACAACGATGTCCCTAAGCGGCAACACCGGAAGAGTGACGGACTCAGACATGAGCGCTCCTTGACTGGAACCGGGCCGAAACGCGCCCGGCGGCCCCGCTCCGGGCCTCGGCCCGCGAACGAAGCGGAAGACGGCGCGGCGTGACCCGCGCCCTTTGGCTTCCAAAGATGGAGGCGCCCGGAGGCCGGTTCAATGCAAAAGCGCGCCCGCGGAGGGGCGCGCTTCGCCGCAATCAGAAAGAAGCGACTTAAATCAGGCGCTTGCCTCGCCGCCGCCCGCAGCCTTGTTCGGCTCGGCGTAGATGTGAAGCGGCGCAGCGTTGCCGTCGACCACCTCCCCGTTCACCACGACCTCGTCGACGCCGTCGAGGGTCGGCAGGTCGAACATGGTGTCCAGGAGGATGCCCTCCATGATGGAGCGGAGGCCCCGCGCGCCGGTCTTCCGGGCGATCGCCTTGCGGGCGACCGCCGCGAACGCGTCGTCCGTAAAGGTGAGGCCGACATTCTCCATTTCGAAGAGCCGCTGATACTGCTTCAGGAGCGCGTTTTTCGGCGCCGTGAGGATTTTGATGAGGGCCTCTTCGTCGAGGTCCTCGAGCGTCGCGATCACCGGCAGACGGCCGACGAACTCGGGGATGAGACCGAACTTCAGGAGGTCCTCGGGCTCCACCTCGGAGAGGATCTCGCCGACGCGGCGTGCGTCCGGCTCCTTCACGTCGGCGCCGAAGCCGATGGCCGCGCCGTCGCCGCGCGAGGCGATGAGCTTGTCGAGGCCGGCAAAGGCGCCGCCGACGATGAAGAGGATGTTCGTCGTGTCGACCTGCAGGAACTCCTGCTGGGGATGCTTGCGCCCGCCCTGGGGCGGCACGGAGGCGACGGTGCCCTCCATGATCTTGAGAAGCGCCTGCTGGACGCCCTCGCCCGACACGTCGCGGGTGATCGACGGGTTGTCGGATTTGCGCGAAATCTTGTCGACCTCGTCGATGTAGACGATGCCGCGCTGGGCGCGCTCGACGTTATAGTCTGCCGACTGAAGAAGCTTCAGGATGATGTTCTCGACGTCCTCGCCGACATAACCCGCCTCGGTGAGCGTCGTCGCGTCTGCCATCGTAAACGGCACGTCGAGGATGCGCGCGAGGGTCTGGGCGAGCAAAGTCTTGCCGGAGCCCGTCGGGCCGATCAGCAAAATATTGGATTTCGCAAGCTCGACATCGTTGTTCTTCGCGGCGTGATTGAGACGCTTATAGTGGTTGTGCACGGCGACGGAGAGAACCCGCTTCGCCTTCGACTGACCGATGACGTAGTCGCCGAGGACTTTCGCGATCTGCTGGGGCGTCGGCACGCCGTCGCCGGACTTCACCAGCGAGGATTTGTTCTCCTCACGGATGATGTCCATGCAGAGCTCGACGCATTCATCGCAGATGAAAACAGTCGGCCCGGCGATCAACTTGCGGACTTCGTGCTGGCTTTTTCCGCAGAAGGAGCAGTACAGCGTCGTCTTGGAGTCGCCGCCTTTGCCGTTCGTCTTGCTCATACCTGCTCCACTTTCCTCGTCTCGGCGGCCGGCTCGCGGGCCGTCGCCTCGTTCTTACGCCGAAGACGGTTCGCCAGTATGGCGGGGTTCGTCTCGGATGTCCCGCCGGCGACCGGATGTCGTCGCGGGACGATCTCTCCAACGCTGCATGACGGGCGCCAATCGATCAAGTGCCGGCCCCCGCCGCGCTTTCTTGACCGATCGTGCCTGCAGCGCGCTCAAAAATCGCTTAAGGCGATCCTCAAGCGTTCGGCGCCGCCGGGCCCGTCGGCTCGTCCTCGGCCGGCGCGCGGCGCTCCATCACCTTGTCGATCAGGCCGAAATCAAGCGCCTGAGCCGGCGTCATGAAGTGGTCGCGGTCGAGGGTGCGTTCAATGAGATCATAGTCCTGGCCCGTGTGGGTCACATAGATTTCATTCAGCCGCTTCTTGGTCTCGATGATGTCTTTCGCGTGCCGCTCGATATCGGAGGCCTGCCCCTGAAAACCGCCGGAGGGCTGGTGCAGCATGATCCGGCTGTTCGGCAGCGAGAAGCGCATGCCCTTTTCGCCCGCCGTCAGAAGCAGCGAGCCCATGGACGCGGCCATGCCGACGCACATGGTGGAGACCGCCGGGCGCACGTATTGCATGGTGTCGTACATCGCGAGGCCCGAGGTCACCTGACCGCCGGGCGAGTTGATGTACATGGCGATGTCTTTTTTCGGGTTGTCCGCCTCGCAGAAGAGAAGCTGCGCGACCACCAGGCTGGAGACGACGTCGTTCACCGGGCCCGAGAGGAAGATGATCCGCTCCTTCAAGAGGCGCGAATAAATGTCGAAGGAGCGCTCGCCTCGGCTCGTCTGCTCGATCACCATCGGGACGAGCGTGTTCATGTAAAGATCGCGTGGGTCGCGTTCGGTCATCATTTCAGCGTTCCTTGATCCGGCGGGCCGGAGCCATATCCGGCCTCGCCCATACTGCGCACGTAGGCGACTCAAATGGCTCCGTCACCCCCGCTCGCCGCGGGCGTCGATGCGAGCCTAGGGCCCGAAGCCCTGACCGAAACTTAAGGCGCGCTCAGGAAATCGGCCCGGATCGGGAACTCACTCCTCGCCCGGATCCTTCATCAGCTCGTCCTTGGAGACGGTCTTGTCAGTCACCTTGGCGAGTTCAAAGATGAGGTCGACGACGCGCTCTTCAAAGAGGGGCGCGCGCACCTGGGCCAGGGCGCCCGGATTTTTCTGGAAGAATTCCAGAACCTCGCGCTCCTGGCCCGGATACTGACGCGCCTGGGCGATCATCGCCTGCTGCAGCTGGTCGTTCGGAACCTCGACCTTGTGGCGCTTGCCGATCTCCGCGAGCACAAGGCCGAGACGGACCCTGCGCTCGGCGATCGTGCGGTATTCGGCCTTCAGCTCGTCTTCCGACTTGTCTTTGTCTTCCTCATCGCGCTCCGCGCTCTCGACCTGCTGCCAGATCTGCTCGAACTCCTGATCGACCATCGATCTCGGAAGATCGAAAGAGTGCGTCTCGTCGAGCTTGTCGAGCAGCGCGCGCTTCGCGTGGGCGCGGGACATCTGTTTGAACTGCTCGCCGAGGCGTTCGCCGAGGGTCTCTTTCAGCTTGTCGAGGCTCTCGACGCCGAGCTTTTTCGCCATCTCATCGTCGATCTCGACGTCTTTCGGGGCTGAGATCTTGTTCACCGAGACGTCGAACTCGGCTTCTTTGCCGGCGAGGTGTTCGGCCTGATAATCCTCCGGGAAGGTCACTTTCACGACCTTTTCGTCGCCGACCTTCACGCCGGCGAGCTGTTCTTCAAAGCCCGGGATGAACTGGCCGGAGCCGATGATGAGGGCGATCCCCTCGCCCGTTCCGCCGTCGAAGGGCTCGCCGTCGATCTTGCCGACGAAGTCGATGTCGAGCTGGTCTCCGTCCTCAGCCGTAGCGTCCGCCTGGCGTTCGGCGAATTCGCGCTGGCCTTCGGCGAGTTCTTTCAGAGCGTTCTCGACATCTTCGGCGGGCACCTCGGCGACCGGGCGGGTCAGCTCGATGTCCGCGACGTCAACGGGCTCCACCTCGGGCAGAACCTCGACGTGCAGATCATACTGCAGGTCGCCGCCGCCGGCGATCGTCTCGACATCGCCTTCAATATCGACTTTCGGCTGGACGGCGGGCTGCAGATTGCGGTCGCTGAGGGCCTTGTCGTTCAGCTCCTGAACGAGGTCCTGCACCACCTCGCCGAACATTCCCTTCCCGTACATCTTCTTTAGGAACGAAACGGGCGCCTTGCCCGGACGGAAGCCCTTCAGCCGGACCTGACCCTTGATCTCCTCCAGCTTGGAGACGACGCGGGCGTCGATGGCGTCGTGGGGGACTTTCACCGTGAAGGAGCGCGAGAGGCCTTCGGCGGATTTTTCGATGACTTCCATGGCGGCGGAGCTTTCTTCGTCTCAGGTCGGCGGCCGGAGGGCCTTGAAGCGGGGTGCGGCGTGGTCGGATTGCTTGCTCCGGCCGGCGTCCGGGAGCCGACGGGCGAAACCGGGTGGTGCGGATGGAGGGACTCGAACCCCCACGCCTCGCGGCGGCAGGACCTAAACCTGCTGCGTCTACCAGTTCCGCCACATCCGCGCCGGCCGCGGCACGCGAGCGTGCAAAAGCGGTGTCGCGGCTTAGCGGAGCGCGCCCGCCCCGTCCAGAGGTTTCGGAGGTCTTGGTTTCGGCGTCGCGCGTCCGCCGTTCGCGAGCGCGTCGCGGGCGGCGCGCCAGGCGCGCGGGGCGAGGACGGGAAGGTCCTCCGCGATGAAGTCTTCGTCCGCGAGCCGGCCCATCTCTCCATGAATCCAGGCGCCCGCCGCGGCGGCTTCGACGGCGCCCGCGTCCGGGGCGCGGGCCATGACGGCGGCGATCAGCCCGGCGAGCACGTCGCCGGACCCCGCCGTCGCGAGCCCCGGCCCCGCGTTGACGTTCAAGACGGCCCGTCCGTCGGGGCCGGCGACGACGCTCGTCGGCCCCTTCAGGAGAACGACGCAGCCGGCCCGCGCAGCCGCTTCGCGCGCGGCGGCGAGAGCCCCGATCTCCCCTGGGTCGAGGTCAGGAAAGAGACGCGCGAACTCGCCCAGATGCGGCGTCATCACCGCCCGGCGGCCCGCGGTCCTGGAGAAGAGATCGTCCGGGTCCGCGGCGAAGCTCGTCAGCGCGTCGGCGTCGATCACCGTTTTCTTGCCGGAGGCGAGCGCCGCCGCCGCGAGCGCGGCGGTCTCCGGTCCGACGCCGCAGCCGGGCCCGACGACGACCGACCCAAGGCGCCGGTCGGCGAGAAAGGACGCAACGTCCGCCGGCGCGGCGATCTCGCGGATCATCACCGATGTTAAATGTGCGGCGAGTTCCGGAACGGCGTCCGCCGGTCCGAGGACGGTGACCGCCCCGATCCCCGAGCGCGCCGCCGCCACGGCGGCGAGCCGCGCGGCGCCGGTGCGGCCGAGCCCGCCGGAGACGACCGCCGCCCAGCCGCGATCGTATTTGTGCTGGTCGACGCGCGGCTCGCGCAGAACGTTCTGGAAGGCGCCGGGTCCGTTGAGCCGCAGCAGCGACCGGACCGCATCGACGACCGCATCCGGCGCGCCGATGTCCGCGACCTCGAGACCCCCGCAGAGACCGCGGCCCGGGTAGAGATAATGCCCCGGCTTCGGACGCACGAAGGTGACGGTGCGCGTCGCCGGCGCGCAGGCGCCGCGGACAAGCCCCGTATCGCCGTCGAGCCCGCTCGGGACGTCGACCGCCAGAACCGGCGCGCCTGACCGGGCTATCGCCTCGATCATCTCCCGCGCCCGTCCGCCGACGGAGCGGTTGAGACCCGCCCCGAAGATCGCGTCGACGACGAGCCCCGCCCCGTCGAGCACGGACGGGTCGAACGCCCGCACGTCGCCCTGAAAAAGATCGGCCATGACGGCGGCGTCGCCGGTCAGCTGCGAGCGGTCGCCGAGGAGCGCCAGCCGGACGGGCGCGCCCTCCTCCGCCAGCAGCCGCGCCGCCGCGAACCCGTCGCCGCCGTTCGCCCCCGGCCCTGCGAGAACGACGACCGGCCGCCCGTCTCCCGGCGCACGCATCCGCGCCGCCGCGCCGGCGACCGCGCGCCCCGCACGCTCCATCAGCAACGCGCCGCGCACGCCCGATGCGATCGTCCGGCGATCGACCTCGTACATGGCTTCGACGGTGAGCAACGCGTCGTCGGTCATCGCAGTCCGGGATTGTCCTGTCTGTTGAAGAGGAAGCATGCGCGCCGTCCGCGCCGAAGCAAGTGCCGCGCTCCGGGTCGATCCCGCGCTTCGCACTTGCAAAATTCAGGCGGGCGTTCGAGGCTTGTCGCGCGTTCAGGCCTGATCGCGTGAGAATCCGCCAAAAAAGTGAGGTCCGCATGTCTGTCGACGACATCCTGAAAAAAATCACCGACGAAGACATCAAGTACGTCGATCTCCGTTTCACCGACCCGCGCGGCAAGTGGCAGCACGTCACCATGGACCGCTCCATGGCCGACGCCGACCTCTTCAACGAAGGAACGATGTTCGACGGCTCGTCGATCTCCGGCTGGAAGGTGATCAACGAGAGCGACATGGTCTTGCAGCCGGACCTCTCGACCGCGGTGCTCGACCCCTTCACGGCGCAAAAGACCCTGATCGTCACCTGCGACATCCTCGAGCCGGCGACGCGCGAAGCGTATAACCGCGACCCGCGCTCGATCGCAAAAAAAGCCGAAGCCCACCTCAAATCGAGCGGGACCGGCGACGTCGCCTATTTCGGTCCGGAAGCGGAGTTCTTCGTCTTCGACGACGTGCGCTGGAACACCGCCCAGAACGACACCTCGTTCAAGATCGACTCCAATGAAGGCCCTTACAACACCTCGACCGTCTTCGACGGCGGCAATATGGGCCACCGGCCCGGCCCGAAGGGCGGCTACTTTCCCGTTCCGCCGGTGGACTCCGGGCAGGACCTTCGTTCGGAAATGCTCGCGGTGATGACGGAAATGGGCCTCGCGCCTGAGAAGCACCACCACGAGGTCGCGCCCTCCCAGCACGAACTCGGCATGAAGTTCTCCGGCCTCGTGAAGATGGCCGACAACATGCAGACCTATAAGTACGTCGTGCAGATGGTCGCCGCCGCCTACGGAAAATCGGCGACCTTCATGCCGAAGCCGATCTACGGCGACAACGGATCCGGCATGCACGTCCACCAGTCGATCTGGAAAGACGGAGCGCCGCTCTTCGCCGGCGATCAGTACTCGAACCTCTCTGAAACCTGCCTCTTCTATATCGGCGGGATCATGAAGCACGCCCGGGCGCTGAACGCCTTCACGAATGCGACGACGAACTCCTACAAGCGCCTCGTGCCGGGCTTCGAGGCGCCGACGCTCGTCGCCTATTCCTCGCGCAACCGCTCGGCGGCCATCCGCGTGCCCTGGGTGACCTCGCCGAACGGCAAGCGTATCGAAACGCGGTTCCCCGACGCCTCCGGCAACCCTTACCTCACCTTCGCGGCGCTGCTCATGGCCGGCCTCGACGGCATCGAGAACAAGATCCACCCGGGCGACCCGATGGAGAAAGACCTCTACGAAATGCCCGAGGAAGAGCTTCAGGACGTGAAACGCCTCTGCGCGTCGCTCAACAAGTCCCTGGACGAACTCGACGCCGATCGCGGCTTCCTCACCAAGGGCGGCGTGTTCACCGACGACCAGATCGACGGCTACATCACCCTGAAAGAACAGGAGGTGAGCCGCTTCCGCTCCACGCCTCACCCGGTCGAGTTCGACATGTATTATTCCTGCTGAGGCGGACGACTTCGGCTTACGAAGAAAGCGGCCCCCAGCGGGCCGCTTTTGCGTTTCCGCTCGTTTGTCATCCCGCGGCTTGACCGCGGGACCCAGCTCCCGAACGCTTCGAATGTCGGAATTCCCGGAAGTCGTGACCCCATAGCGGCCGGGATGTAGGATTGTGAGCGTCCGCAACAGGTCCGGCGGTCAAGCCGCGGGATGACGACGAGCGAGGTCGAGCATGATCCGTCTGCGTATGAGCGTTTTTGCAGCGATGCTTGCGATCATACTCGCCGCGTGCGCGACCTCGCCGCCGTCGACCATCGAGAACGCCTGCAAGATCCTCGAGGAGAAGCGCTCCTGGGCCCGCGCCGCCGACCGGGCGGAAAGCCGCTATGGCGCGCCGAAAGCGGTGATGCTTGCGATCGTCCGCCAGGAGAGCGCCTTCGAGCAGTCCGCGAAGCCGCCGCGCCGGCGCATTCTCTTCGTCTTCCCCTGGTTCGGCCGCCAGTCGAGCGCCTACGGATACGCCCAGGCGACGGAGCCGACCTGGGAGCTTTATCAGAAGGAGACGGGGCGACCCGGCGCGCGGCGCGGCAGGTTCGAGGACGCGATCGATTTCGTCGGCTGGTACATGCGCGAATCAAAGCGCCGCTCCGGCATCGAGATGGCGGACGCTTATAATCAGTACCTCGCCTATCATGAGGGCTGGGGCGGCTACAACAAGGGCTCCTTCCGCGGCCGCAAGCAGCGGGACCTGCGCTCCGTCGCGACGCGGGTCGCGATGACCGCCGATCGCTATCATGGTCAGCTTGAGGGCTGCGCTGAAAAGAAAGAACGCGGCCGTCCGACGCTGCGATTTCGGTGACAGGCTCCGGCCGCTAGAATGTCGTCTTGACGCGAAGGTCGAAGATATTCGCTTCGTACGCGTAGGTGTAGCGCCCCTCGCCGATCCCGCCGATCGAGACGTTGATCTTGTTGTTGGGAATGGCGATACGCCGATACCCGACGCCGACGCTGGTCCCGGCGCCATTGTCGCGACGCACGAGATCGACATCGACGCCCGCTTTCAGCTGATAGGCGAAGGCGTAAGATTCGGCCTCTTCGAGCGCGAGCGCGACCAGCCCCGATTGCGAAAGCCGGTACTCAGTCGAGCCAAACCCCGCGCCGACCCCGGCCCAGGCGTGAACGCCGCCGAGGACCGACTGTTCCACGACGAGATTGGCGAAACCGAGGACCGTCGGCGCGTCCAGCCGGCCCGTTTCGGCGGAGAGCGGCCCGTCCTCAGGCAGGACGGCGTCGAGAAATTCCACACCCTTTATGTCCGAGCCCTGAATGAAGAGGCTTTCGCCCTCGATGGAAAGCGGCGTCCTCGGAATATAGACGCCAAGCCCGGCCCCGAAGACGAAACCGGAACTGAAGGAGACGTCGTCCGTCTGCGGTCCGGCGAATCCGAAGCGGGTCTCCGAGAGCGAAAGCTCCGCGTCATCGATCAGAGCGCCGCCGAGGCTGATGAACCCGTAGGCCGCTGTCGGAACCGCGGGATCGCGGCGGTGCTGCGCGTCGGCGCTCGTGAACGGCGCGAGCCCCGCAAACGCCGCGATGGCGAAGATCCTCAGTGATTTCAGCATGGGTTCCCCGTCCGACAGCGGCGCGCAAGACACGATACCCCGCTGGAGCCACAGCCGAAATCGCAACTGCGCGAGCGGCCCGCCCCGCACTCTTGTTATTATTTCGGAATTTTCCTAAATTGCGAATATGAAAGACGCGTTCCAGGCCCTCGCTCATCCCGTCCGTCGCCGGATCCTCGCCATGCTGCGCGAGCGGGCGATGTCGGCGGGCGACATCGCGGATGAATTCAACCTCGCGAAGCCGACCCTTTCCGGCCATTTCCAGGTGCTGCGCGAGGCTGGGCTCGTCACGACCGAGCGGCGGGGGACGGCGCTCATCTACCGGATCAACCTCTCCGTCGCCGAGGAAGCCGCTGCGGAGCTGATGACGCTTCTGAAAGTCGGCGGCGCGGACCTCGACAGGGTCGCCGCCGCCCGCGCCGCGAAAGGAAAACCAGCATGATCCGCACAGGTCTCGCCTGGACGGGCGGTCTCTTCGTTGTCGCCGTCGCGATCTCCCTCGCAGGAGCGGTCGTCATCCCGGAAGACGCGGTCATGCCGCGCCGCTGGGGCTTCGACGGGGAACCGACCGGCTACATGGCGCGCGACATGCTCCTTATCCTGATGCCGGCGGTCGTTCTCGGCGTCGGGCTCCTCCTCGCCGTCCTGCCGCTGATCGATCCGCGGGGCGAGAATTTGCGCAAAAGCGCCGGCTTTTACCTCGCGGCGTGGATCGGCGGGCTGATGATCACGACCGCGGTCCACGGCATGGTCGTCTACGCGGCGGCGACCGGGACGAACGTCGACGCGCGCTACGTGTTCGTCGGAACGGGCCTTTTTATCGCCGTCATCGGCGACCGCATGGCGAAATCGCGCTCCAACTGGTTCGCAGGCCTTCGGACACCGTGGACGCTCTCAAGCGAGCACGCCTGGGGCGTCGGCAACCGCTGGTCGGGACGGCTTCTGGTGCTGACAGGGCTTCTGAGCGCCGGCGCCGCCGTCCTCGCCGGGGCGGCCGCCTCCGCCGCCGCGCTGACGGCGGGCGTCCTCACCGCCGTCGTCGCCGGCACGGTCGCCTCCTGGCTCGCCTGGCGGTCGGACCCGGAGGCCTCGCGCTGACAGACGCGCCGACACCCGGGCGCAGGGTGTGACTTGCTTCCCTGCATCGCAGCGGTCGTCGGAGCGCGGTTGCGGGCGGACCGCTAGCCTCATCAGCGTCTGACCGGATCAGCCGGTCGGTGCACGCATGAGGCATACGGACATGAAAACTCTCAACACGCTTCTCGGCGCGGTCAGCGCCGGAGCCACCCTCATCAGCGCCGCGGGGGCGCAGTCGGCCGGCGCAGCGCTCCATGATTTCTATACAAAGAAAACGTACGTGAAGGCTGGCGGTCTGCTCGTCAGCACCAACTCCCGCGATCTGGAGCTGGTCAATTCCCCGACGCCCAACGCCAACAACCAATTCGGCTTCTTCGACAACTTCTTCGATCTGAGTTCATCCTTCGGCTTCACCGCCGGCGTCGGACGCATCCTCGGCGCGGCTGGCCCCGGGCTTATCCGCGTCGAGGCGGAGTTGCAGCGCTACACCCGCGAAGGCGACGCCCCGAGGGGCGATATCCTCGTGGAAGAAACGCAGACGGCGTTTCTCGGAAACGTCGCCTACGACATCCCGTTCCAGACCCCGACCTACTGGTGCGATTTTCTCTGGTGTTATGCGGGCGAGCCGGCGCATTTCCGGGCTACCGCGGGCTTCGGGGCCGGGATCGCGATCACCGATTTCGAGACGGGCGTCGACCGCATCTTCGTCGATCCCGTAGGTCCGACGACCGGGGAGACGTCGAACACTGCGGCGACGTACCAGTTCTCTCTCGGCCTCATCCGCGACTTCACGTCGTCGGTCTCCTTCGGGGTTTTCTATAAGTACCGGGATACGCTCGGAATGCAGGAGTTGGAGGTGAACAACATCCTGCTGAGCGACGAGACGGTGCTTTACGAATTCGATGCAACGGACACGAACAGCGTCGAATTCAGCGTCGCCATCGCGTTCTGACGCCGCGAGAGGAAGAAGGCGTCGCCCGGAGACGACGCGTCAGGCGCGCTCCAGTCTCTGGGCGGCGTCCGTCTCAAAGCGCTGGTGGGCGATGAGGGCGCCGAGCAGGTTCATCTGAAGCTCCGGGTCGCGACCGTCGCCGAGACGGACGATGTTCCGGTAGAACCAGGCCATGGTCGCGAGCCCGTTGGCCGCGCGCAAGAGGTCGACGCCGGAGGTCGGGCCGAACACGCCCGGGCCGAGGCGCAGGGTTCTCTCATAGGCGGGGGCCGCGTCGAGCGCGCCTTCCAGAAGCTTCCGCGCCACGTCCGGGTCGCCGCAGAAGGGCCGTGCAAGGCCGATGATGTGCACGGCGCCGGAGGCGAGCGCCTCCTCCATGCCGGCGCGGGTGCGGAAGCCGCCCGTGACCATCAGCGGCATCGCGGCCGTCTTCGAAATCTCCCCCGCATAGTGAAGGAAATAGGCTTCGCGTTTCTTCGTGGACTCCCGCACCGCCTCCTCGAGGGCGGGCTCGAGGCCTTCCAGCCCCATCATCTTCGGCTGCTCGTAACTGCCGCCGGAGATCTCGAGGAAGTCGAGTCCCTCCCCGTTCAGCATCGAGACGACCTCGCGGCATTCGGCGAACGAGAACCCGCCCTTCTGGAAGTCCGAGGAGTTGAGCTTCACCGCGAGAACGGCCTCCGGCCCAATCGCGGCCCGGGTCTCGCGGACGATGGCGAGGAGAAGACGGGCCCGATTCTCCAGCCGTCCGCCCCACTCGTCCGTCCGCCGATTGACCAGCGGGTTCAGGAACTCCGAGACGAGATAGCCGTGGGCGGCGTGGATCTGGACCCCGTCGAACCCCGCCTCGACAAGCGTTTTCGAGGTGCGGGCGAAGCGGCGGACGATCTCCTCGACCTCGTTTCCCGACAGAGCCCGCGGCGTTCCGTAGAGCCCGCCGGGCAGTTTCACCTTCACGGCGGAGGGGCCGACCGGCTCTTTCGTTACGATCGAGGGGGTCTGGCGGCCTGCATGGCTCACCTGCCCGACGAGCAGCGCGCCGCCCGCCTTCGCCGCCGCCGCCCAGCTCCGAAGCGCCGCGATCGCCGCCTCGTCCTGCGGGCCGTCGATGGCGACATTGCCCGGCCTCTCCAGATAGCGCCGGTCGACCATCACGTTGCCGGTGAGGAGAAGCCCCGCGCCGCCCTGCCCCCAGCGCCCGTAGAGCCGCTCCAGCTTCACTGTCGCGCGGTTGCGTGCGTCGGCGAGCCCTTCGGTCATCGCCGCCTTGGCGAGGCGGTTCGGCAGCGTGCGGCCGCAGGGAAGCATGAGCGGATCGACCAGCGCCGTCATGGAGGCTCCTTCGCAGATGCGATTGACGAGACGGCCGACTATGCAGAGGTTCGCTGCTCCCTCCACACGAAACGAAGACCGCCATGGCCCGCCGCGCGACCGCGAAGAAGACCCCCTCGTCCGACAGCGACCTCTTCAACGACGACTACACCGCCAAGGACATCGAGGTCCTCGAAGGTCTTGAACCCGTACGCCGGCGGCCGGGCATGTATATCGGGGGTACGGACGAAAAGGCGCTGCACCACCTCTTCGCGGAAGTGCTCGACAACTCCATGGACGAGGCGGTCGCCGGGCATGCAAGCCGCATCGAGGTGAGGCTCGCCGCAGACGGCGTCCTCACGGTCGCGGACAACGGCCGCGGCGTCCCGGTCGATCCGCACCCGAAGGACAAGAAGAAGTCCGCCCTCGAAGTGATCCTCACGACCCTCCATTCGGGGGGCAAATTCTCCAACAAAGCCTACCAGACCTCCGGCGGCCTCCACGGCGTCGGCGTCTCGGTGGTGAACGCGTTGTCGGACGCCCTCACGGTCGAGGTCGCGCGCGGCCGGAAGCTCTATCGCCAGACCTATTCGCGCGGCGCGCCCACCTCGAAGCTGAAACAGGTCGGCGAGGCTCCGAACCGGCGCGGCACGACCGTTTCGTTCCACCCGGACCCCGACATATTTGGCGAGAAAGCGGCCTTCAAACCGGCGCGCCTGTTCAAAATGGCGCGCTCCAAGGCCTACCTCTTCGGCGGCGTCGAGATCCGTTGGTCCTGCGACCCGTCGCTTATCCCGGAAGGCGACGAGACGCCCGCTGAAACGGTTCTCAAATTCGACCGGGGACTGACGGACTTCCTCCTCTCCACCGTCGAGGGCAAGCCGACCGTCACCGAGGACGTCTTTTCCGGCAAGATCAAGAAAGAGGACGGGCACGGAACGGTGGAGTGGGCCGTCGTCTGGGGCGCGGCGGGCTTCGGCCAGGCGGACGGGTTCTGCAATTCCTATTGCAACACCATCCCGACGCCGGAGGGCGGCACCCACGAGCAGGGCTTCCGCCAGGCCCTCACCCGATCCCTGAAAGGCTTCGCAGAATTGAGCGGCGCCAAGAAGGCGGCGAACATCACCTCCGAAGACGTGATGGGCACCGCCGGCGCGATGCTCTCGGTTTTCGTGCGCAATCCGGAGTTTCAGGGGCAGACGAAAGACAAGCTCGCTACCGCCGAAGCCCAGCGCCTGACAGACGCCGCCGTCCGCCCCGCCTTCGACCACTGGCTCGCGGCGAACACGAAGCAGGCGGAGAAACTCCTCGGCTGGGTCGTGGAACAGGCCGACGACCGCATCCGCCGCCGCAAGGAAAAGGAAGTCTCCCGCGCCTCGGCGATGAAGAAGCTCCGCCTCCCCGGCAAGCTCGCCGACTGCACCGAGCAGAGAGCGGAGGGAACGGAAATCTTCCTCGTCGAGGGGGATTCGGCCGGCGGCTCGGCGAAACAGGCCCGCGACCGGCGCACCCAGGCGGTGCTCCCCCTGCGCGGCAAGATCCTGAACGTCGCCTCGGCGTCCGGCGACAAGATCGCCCAGAACCAGGAGATCCAGGACCTCGTCCAGGCCCTCGGCTGCGGCATGGGGAGCCGGTTCGACCTCGACGATCTCAGATACGAGAAAGTCGTGATCATGACGGATGCGGACGTCGACGGCGCCCACATCGCCGCCCTCCTGATTACCTTCTTTCAGCGGACGATGCCTGGCCTTGTCTCCGCCGGCCGGCTCTATCTCGCCCTGCCGCCGCTTTACCGTCTGACCCAGGGCGGAAAATCCGTCTACGCCGTCGATGAAGAGGACCGCGAGCGGCTGATGAAGGCCGAGTTCAAGGCGAATGCGAAGGTCGAGGTCTCCCGCTTCAAGGGCCTCGGCGAGATGATGCCTGCGCAGCTGAAAGAAACCACCATGAACCCGGCGACCCGCACCCTCGCCCGGGTGACGCTCCCGGAGGAAGGGATCGACGACGTCCTCGACCTCATCGAACGCCTGATGGGCCGCAAAGCCGAGGCGCGGTTCCAGTTCATTCAGGAGAACGCCGCGTTCGTGGGCGCCGAGGCGCTTGATATCTGAGCGGTGGCTCCGCGCTACCCCGGAACTGAAAGCCCCGTCCGCGCGAGGAGCGCGACGACCAGCGCCCAGGCGAAGCTCATCAGGGTGCCGAAGATGATGTATTCGGATGTCTTGCGGTCCTCGCCGCGGGCGAGGTCGCCGAAGCGCAGAATGGATTTCGCGGCGATGACGAAGCCGACGGCGCCGAACTCCCCGCCGAGGGCGAGCGCGAGGACGATGATCCGCTCCACATAGCCGATCGCCCGCCCCGCCCCCGTCATGCCGCCGTCCTCGGGCTTGGTCTCGGCGGCGAACTCGCCGGTCGCGACGCGGATCATGATCGAGCCCATGGGAAGGAGCGCGATAAGGGCGACGACGACGACGAGGCTTTGGAGAAGAAGCGCCGGCGCCCCCGGCTCCCCGAAGATCCACCCGAGCCCACCCGCCCGCGCCGCCTCCGGCGCGGACAGCGCGACCGCCGCGATGACGGCGATGTGGACGCCCTGATCAATGAGAAACGCACCGATCGGCGGCGGCCGGGTCCAGAGGAGCCCCGCCCGCCGGTCCGGGTCGCCGCCCGCCGACGCCCGATCGAGGACGCTCGCCTTCAGGAAATCCATGGCGGCGTGGCTCGCGACCACCGCGGCGAGCACGAGGCCGCCGCCTGCAAATCCGACCGCGAGCGCGGTCAGGAGCGCCACATGGGCGATATGCGCCGCGAAGGCCGGAAGCGCCCGCTTCTCCGCAGCGATGCGGTCCGTCTGCAGAACAAAATCGCCCAGCACATGAGCGAGCAGGAGGACGATCAGCGTCTCGAAGCCGGCGGCGCTCATGCGGGCCGGCCGTCCGTCGCCGTCGCGACACGCGCCCGACCGACGCTCCCCTCGCCACAGCCCATGCAGGCTGTTTTCGACGATACAGCCGCGCCTGGCCGTGATTGGCCCATCATCTTATCAACCAAAAACGGTTGACTTTCGACATGAAACCAAATTTGGTTGACTCTAGTCTGCCGGCCCCTTCGCCCGAAGACAGCCCGCGAGACGCCGCAACCGAAAACGGCTGCATCAGCGATCGCAACCATTCCCGGCTGACGAACAGGACGGATCGCACGGCTCATCCGGTTTCCAGCGCCTCGAGCGCCTGCAGGATCGCGTCGGCGCCGGCGGCCGCGAGGGACTTCGACACCGCCTGACGGCTCACGCCTTCCGCTTCTGCGATGGCCGCCATCGACCGGCCCGACGGGGGGAGAACCTGCAACATCATCTCCGCCTGACGGGCGGTCCATCCGCTCGCGATATGGTCGATCAGCCCCAGAACCGCTGTCGCCGGGTTCTCGGCGCCGCCATCTATGGCGAGACCCGCGCCTCCCATCCTGTCGAGAGCCTTGCCTGATCGTTCAAACGCCTCGCCCCGGGACATGGAGACCCGCTTTTCGTTCAGATCATCGACGCCGCCGAGGCCGATGGCGACGCGGGTGTCGCCGCCCGCGGCGATGGCGGCGGCCCGCGCGAAGAGCGCCGCCCGCACGCCGAAACGCCCGTCCGGAATATGGGCCTGCCAGGCGTCGCCGCGGAAAAACTCCGCCGACGCCACCGGCGGCAAGTCCTGCCAGCCGGCGCCGGCCGCGTCCGCCGCGCGCAGGATCGCGTCGCGCACGCGCTCCAGCTCCGCGGGCTTCATTTTCGTCGACTTCACAATGTCGCCGGTGAGGACCGCGACTGTGTTCCGGTTCGCCATCGGCGGCTCATATCGTGTTCTTCGAAGGCCCGCCACGGGCGGGCGCGAACCGGCGTTTTATTGACTCTTTCCTGAAAATCCCCTAGCCGCCCCCTATCGCCGACGGCGCTGCAGCACGCGACTCGGCGCAAGGCTTGCTCGAAACCAACGAAGACGAGCAGCCGGGACCGAAAACGTCGGGGGGCGTTTTCTAAGACCGACTTCATGAGCGCATCGCTTTCCAATGGCGGAGAGGCGGGGCGTTGAATTTAATGTCCGCCGCATATTGGAACCGCATGACGTTCAAGGATCTGGGCCTCGGAGAAGAGGTCCTCAAAGCGCTGGATGAATCCGGCTACACCGAGCCCACCCCTATTCAGGCCGCAGCCATCCCGGAAGCCCTCGCCGGCAAGGACGTGCTCGGCATCGCCCAGACGGGCACGGGCAAGACCGCCTCTTTCACCCTGCCGATGATCGAGCGCCTCTCGAAGGGCCGCGCCAAGGCGCGCATGCCCCGCAGCCTCGTCCTCTGCCCGACGCGCGAACTCGCCGCGCAGGTGGCCGAGAACTTCGAGAAGTACGGGAAGTATCACAAGCTGACGATGGCCCTCCTCATCGGCGGCGTCTCCTTCAAAGATCAGGAGATGAAACTCGACCGCGGGGTCGACGTCCTCATCGCGACGCCGGGCCGCCTGCTGGACCACTTCGAGCGCGGCAAGCTTCTGATGACCGGCGTGCAGATCATGGTCGTCGACGAGGCCGACCGGATGCTCGATATGGGCTTCATCCCGGACATCGAGCGCATCTTCAAACTGACGCCGTTCACGCGCCAGACGCTCTTCTTCTCGGCGACCATGCCGAACGAGATCGTCCGCATCACCAACCAGTTCCTGCAGGCGCCCGTTCGGATCGAGGTCGCGAAGCCCTCGACGACCGCTTCGACCATCACCCAGAAAATCGTCCGGATACCGCGCGACGACAAGCGCTGCAAACGGGTCGCCCTGCGCAAGCTGATCGACACCTCGGACGTGAAGAACGGCATCATCTTCTGCAACCGGAAAACGACCGTCGATCTTCTGGCGAAGTCCTTACAGAAATACGGCTACAACGCCCGGCCGATCCATGGCGACCTGCCCCAGGCCTATCGCATGGAGACGCTGGCGGGCTTCCGCGCCGGCGATATCCAGCTTCTCATCGCCTCCGACGTCGCGGCCCGCGGGCTCGACATTCCCGACGTCTCCCACGTGTTCAATTTCGACGTGCCGATCCATGCGGAGGATTACGTCCACCGCATCGGCCGGACGGGCCGCGCCGGCCGCGAAGGCGCCGCCTTCATGCTGGTCTGCCCGGACGACAAGAAGTTCCACTCAGCGATCCTGAAAGAGATCGGCCGCGAGGCGATCGACGAGGACGAACTCGACCCGGCGATCTTCGACGGCGTCGAGAACAAGCCGGGCCGCGAGCGCAAGGGCCGCCGCCGCGACGGCGAGCGCTCCGGGCGACCGGAGCGCAGCAGGGGCGAGCGCCGCGGACGCGGCCGCCGGAGCGAACGCGAGGACGGCGACGCCGGGATCGCGACCGATCAGCCGATCGCCGATCTCGTCGAAGCGACCGCCGACGCCCAGCCGGACGTTAAACCGACCGAACAGCGTCGCGAGCGGCCCAGCCGTTCGGAGCGCCCAGAGCGCCCGCGCCGCCGGCGCCGCGACCGGGACGAGGACGCCGGCGAACGCGTCGTCGCCTTCGGCGACCACACGCCGGACTTTCTCCTCCGGGAAGTGCCCGTGCGCCGGAAAGCGTCCACGGACAATTCCGAATCCGCAGCAGCCTGACGATATCGCACGCACACGACTCCCCGCGGCTCGACCGCGGGGCCCATGGCTCTTTCGTGCCGGCCGGTTCTTCAGGCGCGCTCGGCTCCATGGCTCCCGCGGTCAAGCCGCGGGAACTTGGCGAACACAGCTACGCTTTCTTCTTTTTCGGCTTCTTCTTCGCCGCTGCGCGGAGCGCCGCGTCAAGGGCTAGCCGGCCCCACTCCATCGCCGCATCCGGATCGTCGAACACGTCCTCCGGCGCCTGATAATAGGCCATGACGGCCCGCTCGCCGTCCTTCTTTTCGTAAGTGAAGGGCTCGAGCCCGGCCGCTTCAAACGCCGCGCGGGTCTCGGCGTCGACCTTCAGAAAAAGGGCGTCGTCGGCGAGGATCGCGATGTTCATCCCGTCGCAGGAGACGCCGACGCCCCCGAACATCTTCCGCGCCCGGACGTCGCCGAGGGGCGCGAGACGCTCGAGGACGAGGTCCGTGAAGTCCTGGGAGACGGCCATGGCGCATTAGCGCGCGGCCGGGCCGCCCCGGTCAAGCCCGAGCCCTCGCCGCCGTCCTTCGTGACGCCTCGCTGCGCGAGGCTCCTCAGGACGAAGATCTGTTTGTTCCAGATTTGAGCGATCTTCGTCCTGAGGAGCCGCCGCAGGCGGCGTCACGAAGGACGGCCCCGCGTTCAAGCCTCCAGCAGGCTCGCATCCGCCGCGGTCAGCGTGACGCTTTCCCCGCAGCCGCAGGCGTCGGTCTGGTTGGGGTTGTTGAAGACGAACTTCGCCGAGAGCTTGTCGACCACGTAGTCGATCTCGGTTCCGAGGAGGAAGAGGATCGCCTTCGGGTCGATGAGGATCTGGACGCCGTTCTCCTCGACGCGCTCGTCGAGGGCCTCGGCCTCGGTCGCGTACTGAAGATCGTACTCCATCCCGGCGCAGCCGCCGTTCTTCACGGAGATGCGCACGCCGAGATAGTCCTCGGCCGCCGCGTCCATGATGGCGCGCATGCGCGACGCGGCGGCGTCCGTCAGGGTCACGACTTTCGGGCGGGGTCTGCGGGGCATCGTGTAGTCCTACTCGTTCGAAGTCAGCGCTTTTTTTCCTAATTCTGTCAGCCTGAGGTGTTTTACGTCGGAACCACCATTGATGTAGTCCAACCAGCCTTTGTCTACGCACTCTTCGGCATCACCAGAATTAACGACGACCGGCTTACCGGCTTCCCTGTCTCTAACCGCCTGTAGGGCTTTCAACTGAGCATCGGTCGGCATTGTAACTGTCCTCTCACATCCACCCCAGCTCAAGCTTCGCTTCATCGGACATCTTGTCGGGCCCCCAGGGCGGTTCGAAAGTCATGGTCACGTCGCAGCGGGCGACGCCGTCGACGCGTTCGACCGCCTGCTGGACCCAGCCGGGCATTTCGCCGGCGACGGGGCAGCCGGGGGCCGTCAGGGTCATCTCGACCTTGACGAGGCCGCCCTCATCTCCCTCGTCGTAATCGACTTGGTAGATGAGGCCGAGCTCGTAGATATCGACGGGGATCTCCGGATCGTAGACGGACTTCAGCGCCTTCACGATCTCGACAGTCATCCTGTCGAGGGTCTCCTGGTCCGGCTGCACGCCGGGTCCCGGAGCCGCCGGCGTCGGCGGGTCGAGGTCGATGAGGTCTCGCGTCGTTTCGGTCGTCTCGGTCATGGCTTACCCGAACAGCTTTCTGACGGACTTGAGCCCGTCGAGGAATTGGTCGATATCGGCGCGCGTCGTGTACGCCGCCATGGACGCGCGCGCCGTCGCCGTTACTCCCAGATGGGTCATCAGCGGCTGACAGCAATGGTGGCCGGCGCGAACGGCGACGCCCTTGCGGTCGAGGACGGTCGCGACGTCGTGGGCGTGGGCGCCGTCCACATTGAAGGCGATGATGGCGGCCTTGTCCGGCGCCTGGCCGTAAACCTCCACCCAGTTGAGGGCGGAGAGGCGCTCGTTCGCGTAGGCGAGGACGCCCGCCTCATGCTCGGCGATCGCCTTAACGCCCCGGGCCTCCATCCATTCAAGAGCCGCGCCGAAGCCGATCGCTTCGAGGATCGGCGGCGTCCCCGCCTCGAACCGGTGCGGCGGCTCGTTATAGGTGACGCGGGTTTTCTCCACGACGTCGATCATCT
>JBCBJX010000012.1:0-51020 GCA_038522735.1 Pseudomonadota bacterium | reverse complement strand
CGCACGGCTGAAGCGTTGGCGGAAACGAAATTTCACCTCGACCGGGCCTCGCGCTGGTTGAACACGCAAGCTGCGTACTCGGATATTCTGCAGGCGCTTTTCGGCGGCGACGCTGATCTGGAGCGGCAAAACGACGTTCTGCTCGACCATTGGAACACGGCGCACGAGTACGATGGAAAGACTGCGGAAGACGCCGAGCACGCCTCTCTTCTCGCTTATGTCACCGGGCGTCATTTTACGTTTCGGAACGATTATGTGAATGCGAGACGCGTCCTCGAAGCATGGGTTGAAAAGGGCTACGGCAACCCGGACGTCCTGATGTCCGGTCGGCACCTTCTCGGGATCGTATATATGAACATGGGCGAACAGGATCTGGCCGAAGAGCACCTGCGCGATGTCGAGGCCTGGTACGCCTCCGGGTACGATGCGTTCTCAGCCGATCATGTCGCCGCAACGACCCAGCTTGCGGGCCTGTCGTCCTCGATTGAGGACGCCGATAAGGCGACGACGGTGCTTCGCGAGGCTCTCAAGAGCCAGGAAGACGCCCTGACGATCGCGTACTTCTACAACCAGCTTTCGCGGATGGAGGCGGTGAAAGGCGATGTCGAGGCGGCCTACCAGGCGATGAAACGGAGCCTCGCGGAGCTCGAGGCCGTTCCGCTGACGGACGTCGCCGGTCGCACGACCGTCCGGCTAAACCTCGCGCAATACGAAATCCTGCACCGCGGCGATCACGCCGTCGCTAACGACTTGATAGATCGTGTCCAAACAATCGAGGCGGCGCGTCGTGGTGAAAACCGCGAGGCTGGCCGCGTGCTGCTCCTGAAGGGCATGATCGCCCAGCGCGAAGGCGACCTCGATCAAGCCGCTGATCTGTTTAAGACCGCAGCCGATCTCATCGCGCGGTACGCCGGCGCCGGTGCGGCCGGCTATATCGAGGCGACCGCCAGCCTTGCCGAGGCGACGGCGGCGGACGGGCGCCTTGCGGAGGCCCGGGCCCTCCTTGAGCGACTGCGAACGGAGATCGAGACGGGCGGCGGGGATGCGTCGGCGAACCAGCGCGTTCTCCTGGCCTCGCAAGCGATCAATGGCGATCGCGCCGACCTGCCGCCTACGATCGATTGGGGCGTGGTTCGCAAAGACGTGCGGCTGCGCGAAAGGTACGCGAGACTGGTCGGTGCGGGCCTTGCGCCGCCGCAACCGGGTCTTTGAACGACAGATCGGCGCTCAAGCGTCCAGTGTTCTGGCGATGAAATCGCGGGCCGCACGCCAGTCGCGGCGTACGGTGCGTACGGAGAGGCCGAGATTGGCGGCGGTCTCTTCCTCCGTCATCCCCGAAAAATACCGAGCGTCGACGATCCGGATCCACCGCGGATTGCGCGCTTTGACCTTGTCGAGAATGTCGGCGATCGCCAGCACTTCTTCGGGCGTCTCATTGAACTCAGGCAGAACCGCCTCGACGTCCTCAATGGGGACGTGGGCGGAGCCGGCGCCGCGTTTCACGGCGTTGCGCTTGCGGGCGTGGTCGATGATCACCTGGCGTATGGCGAGCGTGGCTGCGTTCAGAAAATGCGAGCCTGACACCCAGTCGTGGTGATCGCGCAGACGGAAAAACGTCTCGTGCAGAATATCCGACGTCTGCATCGTGTCTTTCATCCGCGACCGCCGACGATTGGCGCGCGCGATCCGTCCAAGCGCGTCATAGTGTTCTGAGAACAATTCCTCCGCGATCCGGAGTTCGTCCTCCGAATAATCGGACAGCCCGACCCCGTCGTCCTCGTCCAGCATAGGCCGCTCCCGCCCGTTCGCACGCCGTTGCATTCGGCCGCATTAGGAGAGGCGATGCAAGGCCTGTCCGCTCCTTGGCCGGTATCAGCGCGGTCTGCCGTTTACAGATACAGGCGGGTGATCCTCGCCGTCACGGTCTCTCAGGGGGACCATCGTCAAACGCGAACGGAGAACGCCATGATCAATCTCGTCCTCGCATCAATGCTGGCCGCGGCGCCGGCGAGCACGTCCTCGGCCGCTGTCGGCGACGAATATTTCGCCTGTCCGAGCGGTTACGCCTTCCAAGTGAAGAGCTCGGCCGCCCGCTGCTACAGGGCCCCGCGGACAATATCGCGAGCTCCGGAGGCCTGTCTCCCCGGACAAAATCTTCGTCGAGATTTTCAGGGTACGAGAGACATGTGCGTCACCGGTGTCGGCGTCGGGTCCGCATCGTTTCCGCCGGCTTGCCCGAACGGTTATCGCCTGACCGTCCGCCGTGGTTCCGATCAATGCACGGGAAGGCGGCGCCGGGACATCAAGGCTCCGAGCCGCAAGGTCAACATCTGACCCTAAGCTGTGCGAGCGGCGTTGAGCCGCTCGCACTGACCCTCGGCAAGCTCAGCTCAGGCGAAACGCCATGCCGACTCTCCGTCGACAGAAAACCCTGTTTGCTTTCAGTTTGGCGGCGTTCGTCGCAACAGCAGCGTCGACGGCTTCCGCAGCCGCGCTCCGGCAGTCGGCGAGCGATGTCGCGCTATTCCGGGGAGAGATCGTTCAGATCAATCTTGATATAGATATTTCCGGTGCTGATGTTTATATCGACGGCGCCTACGCGACAGCCTTCGCGGCCTTTTCCTCGCGACGGGTCGATTTGCGGTTTCCCTTTCCGCGATCCGCAGCGCCGGTGACCATTGCAATCATCAGCTCCGAAACGGGCGAGCTCCTGCACGAAGGCCGGTACCGACGGCCCCGGCGGGGCGAGGTGTTCGACAGCGTTGAGACGGAAATAGGCGGTCAGCTCGACGCCAACGGCACGGCGTCGCCGCAGACCGTTCCGGAGCCCGACCCCCTGCGTCGCTATGAGGGGGAGGCCTCCGGCCGACTGACCTCCTCCATATCGGGCACGCGCGGCGCTTTCTCGACATCCCTTTCGACCGAGTTCGTCGGCGTGTCGGACGAGTTCGCGCGGTTGCGGGAAGGCGGCTCCGCCGTAGACCTTTCACGCGGCGTCGCGGAGCTGCGGTACGCGTCAGGTCTTGCGGACGTGGCGCTGACAGCCGGTGATATTCAGACCGCCAGCCCGAACGAACTCGTCAGCTCCGGGATCACGTCGCGCGGGATTGCGCTGGGCGCCGATTTGTTCGGCGGACGCCTGCGCGCCGGCGCCGCCCACGCCTTCGGCTCGGACGTCGTCGGCCTCGTGCGGGGCCCCATCGGATGGAGTTCGAACTCCCGCCGCGTCTCCGGCCGCATCGAAGGCGATATTCTGCGCTCAGGGCCCGTCGGCCTCTCCGCTCATGCAAGCTATCTCTACGCCGACCGACCGTCGGATGAGAATTTCGGCGTCGGATTCGTTCCGGACGCGGAGACCAACCGCGTTCTCGGGGCCGGCCTCGGCTTGACCGCGCTGGACGGCGCCTTCAGCTATTCGCTGCTGGCGGCGTCCTCCCGGTACGATAATCCTGCAAATGCAGATCCTTTCGGCTTCGTGATCGCCCCCGAGATCGATCCTGGCGAGACGCGCGGCGACGCGTTGCGGCATCAGATCGACTGGAGCCTCTGGTCCGGCGTCCTGCGCAATCGTCCCACATCGCTGAATATCGCCGCGACCCTTTCCGAGACAAGCCCGCTGTTTCGCTCGATCCAGAGTTTTCTGGACGTTGATCGACGGACGGCCGACATCGATCTGAGCGCGTCCCACGGCAAACTGCGTCTCGGCGTCCGGCAACGCCTGTCGCGCAACAACCTCGACGATGTTCCCGGAATTCTGACGACGTCGGACGACGCCAGGGAAATCGTTCTTGATCTCGATACTCTGAACGCCGACGGAGCGCCGGTCCGTCCCTGGTCGCCCTCAAGCGTTTCTCTCTCCTGGCGGGTCGATCGAACGATCACGCTGAACGGGGACGTCGTCGTCGGCGCCTCCAGCCTCGACGGCTCTGAGCTTCCCGACCAGAAAATCGACACGGTCTCCGCACGCCTGAACTGGGGACGCGACTGGGGAAGCATCGGGACGGAGTACGGGTTCACGGCCCTCGACAACCGGCAGATCGGTCGCGCCGAGGCGGATCGGCGCGACCATCGGCTCGCCGTTGACTTCGCAACCAGCCGCGAGGCATGGTCGATCAACGGTCGGATCGGCGTGCTTTACACGGACGACCGCGACCCCGGCGCGCCGCGGATCGATCGCGGCGTCGAGCTCGCGCTCGAAGCCCGTTTCCATCGGAACGCCCTCCCCCATCTGAGCGCCGGCTTCGACCGCTCCCGGAGGACGAGCGCCGACCGTTTGCAGTTCCTGACCGACCGGACGGTCGCGTCAGGCTACTTTGCAACGGTCGATTTCGGGCCGTGGGTCGCCGCCTTGTTCTCCCTCGACGCGGCGCCGGCCGTGACCCTTTCCTGGCTGCGCCGCGACACGGAGACCGAGACGCCCTTCTTCAATGACGAAACGGTCGCCGAAACGGTTTCGATCGCCATAGGACGGAGTTTCTGAGCCATGCGCCTCATCGTCGCGCTCGTTAGTATTCTCAGCTGGTCGGCGCCGGCCGCCGCGGACATCGTCCGTAATCCAACGGGCGTCAACGTGGCGACGGGGCGCGCGACCTCTCTTCTTATTCGCTTCGCAGACGATGGGGGCGCGCTCTTCACCACGACCGAAGCGCTGTTCTGCACCCGGCTCCTCGCAAACAACGCCTGCGACCCAGGCTCGGTCCTCGGACGCTTGCCGCTCTCTCTTGATCGCGGATCGAGCGCGACGTCGGTCTCGCGGGTCTCGGACGTCATGACCATTCCGTACTCAGTCGTTCGCGCTGCGGTCGTCAATGCGCGCGGCGGCGCTTTCTCCGACTTCTATTACGTTCGCCGGTTTTCGCCGGTCGGCGGCGCCGATATCGGGGCGGGTCCCGGCGCCGACGTCTTCGTCCCTGTGACGTGCCGGCTGACGGGCGGCACGGCCCGAGCGCCGCTGTCGTTGTCGCGGGTCGACGTCTTCGGGTCGGAGCCGGCCGACGACGATATCCGCTCAATCGTCGTTCTGGGTCAGGAAAACCTCAATAAAGGGCGCGTTCGCGCGCGGGTGCGCCATACGGGCGTCGGAATTCTCGAAGGCTGGTGGGAGGTGCGCCGCCCCGGCGATCCGCCTCTACAGGAGATCGATCTTTTCCCCGAAGCCTCCCTGAGCGAGGACGAGCGCGGCGATCAGCAACGCTTTACACGGATAAAACGGTTCACGATTCCGGCGTTCGCCGGCGGAGACGTTATGATCGAGGGACCGCGATACGCGGACCTGCCGCGCGATATCTCCGGTCGCCACGAAATCCTGCTGCGGTTCGTCGCCTCAATCGACCGCGAGGCGAGATCCGACGTCGCGCTTGCAGGGGAGTCGACGAACCTGATGTCCGGCGCCGTCGCGGGATTTCCCATGCCGACCCTCTTATACGATGTTCCAGCGGGCCTTGCGGACGAAGCCGGTTCAGGCGGCCAGCTGAATGCGCGCGCCCATCGCGTTCGAACCCCAGGCGGCGGAACGCGTTGGGCGCTATCGTGGACGCCGGTCGACGACGTGCGGCTGGTTCTTTCCGTGAGCCTCACGAATAACGGGGAAATGAAGCGCGCACTCTCACCGATGACGGACGGTTTCCTCATATTGCCGAGCGATTGGGAGCTCCTCGCCGACGGCACGCGCATCGCAGTGGAGCCCCTCGGAGCCGACGGCGCCCCCGCCGGCCCTTCGGAGACCATAACGACGCCTGGACGCCATATTAATTAATGTACTGAGTTTTTCTATTACACGGACTTTCCGTTTTTTTGAACTGATCCGGTTCGCGGGTTAGATCATGACGGTTTTCGGGTCCCGCGGGAGGTGTGTCTCCGGCGCTGGGGGTCAGTGGCCGAGGGCGGAGTGAGGCGACCCGGATGTTGTAGTGTCGGCGCCCTCCCCGCGATGAGGACCTGCGCCTCACGTAGGGTCTCGGAGATCTCCCCGTCCAGAAGCTCGTCTGGAAGGCGGGCGTTGAAGCTCTCCCCATAACCGTTCTCCCACGGACCGCCACGCTCGATCTAAAGCGGGCGAAAGCGCGAGGTGTCGGTCCGTCACGGGGCGGGCGGAGAAAAAAGCTCTGCACTTCGACGGAAATCAACGGCCATCCCTTTGCGCTCAGGGTCACGCCGGACGATGTCGGCGACGTGCGGGCCGCTGAACTCTAAATCAGTGGTCTGAACGGCGCGAAGCGTCTGATGGCTGATAAAGGCTGTGATGCGACCGCGTTCCGCCAGAGCCTCCGCAACCTCGGCGCCGACCCCGTCATCCCCGGTCGATGCAACAGGAAAAAGGATCGCCCGTAACAGGGACCGGTATCGTCAGCGGCGTCTGGTCAAGACTGCGTTCTGTTCCGTCGCCTCAAGGACGTCCTGCGTATCGCCATCCGCTCCGAGCGCCTCGGCCGCAACGTCCTGTCAGCCGCCGCCATCGCGACACCCGTCGCATTCTGAACCTGATTGAACCCGGGCCCCAGGCGCTGCGGCGAGCCGACGCCGTCTCGGATCAAAACGCATTTTTTCGCCGTTTCGGAAAGTTTTTTAGCCGGTTGTGCCCCCCAGCACATCGGGACTGCGCACTTTGGAGCACGTTCTCCCTGTCGGCGGTCGTCGCCGCCAGCCGAATTCAAACCGGACAGTGGGAGACCTGACCATGACCACGAAATCGATCATCGCAAGCTTCGCCGCCTTCGCAGCCGCCGCTTTCGCGCCGGCCTTCGCCCAGGAGCGCCCCGTCGATCTCGCCGAGCCGGCCGGGCTGATGACGCCGCAGATGATGCGTCAGCAGCTGCTCGCCGACGCCGCGACCCGCGTCGCTTTCTCCGACGACGCCCTCCACGCCGAAGCGCCGGAGTTCGCGCCCTCCGCGGACGAGATCGCTTTCCTCATCGACAGCCAGGTCCGCTCGCACCTCGCCCCGCTCATCGGCAGCGATGGCGGCCTCATCTTCCTCGCCGAAGCCGACCCCCGCTGAGCGCAGGGCTCCGATCACGCCGCTTCAAGAACCCTCCGCGAAACTCGCCGCGTTCGTCGCAAGACGGGCGCGGTCTTTTTTCACCTAGTCGACGGAACACCGGAGACGCCGAGATCAGGACGCTTTTTCGCGCAGGTGACGACTCAATGGGGCGCGGCCCGCGCGAAAACGGCGAACCGTTTGTCCGGCGCGCCAAACGGCGCATTCGGCTAATTGAACGCGATAATCTGCTTGCTATGTATGATCACGAAGACGCCGCGAAACGAGCGTTTCTCAATGAACCGACCTGGAGAGAGAGAAAGAGAGATCACCATGCAGACCGTCGTCACCACATTTGTCGCCATCGCCGCCGTCGCCGCGCCCGTCTATTACGCCCTGTTCGCCACGCCGGTGCTTTAACGGCCGTCCGGGGGTGGTGCGGCCGATCGGAGATCGATCCTCGCGACCTCGCTCGGTCGAACCGCCGGCCCCGCCGGGAGCCGCCTAGACGGTAATCGCCATGCCGCGATAAATCCGGGCGCGGTAGCGGGAATCCTCCGCGTCCGGCAGGGGTGCGCCGGCGAGCACCACCGCTCTCGCGAACCGCTTGATTTCCTCAGCGCGTTCGTTCGCGTTCCTCGGTTCTTCCGCCCGGGCCCGTCGGGTCAGATTGATCTGATTGACCGGCGTGTCGTGGACGAGGCGCTCGGACTCCACGGCGACCGTCGCGGTGAAAGCGTGCAGGGACGTCTTGAAGAAGTTGGCGAGGGAGAAAGCCGGCGGCCGGCTACCCTCCGCGACGTCGGGCGTCACCAGCACCAGCTGGGATCCGTCGATCAGAACCGCTTTCCTCGTGACCCGGAAATGGTGTGTGAGGTTGTCCTCGATCAGCTCGCGGAACTGCATGGGATCGAGCCGATCCTCGCCCGGGCCGCCGAAAAGGACGTCCGGAAGCTCCATAAACGGCGTCGAGACGACGGTCGTGGGCGGACCGCCCGCTGCGAGCGCCGCGTCCATCGCGCGCTCCAGATCGCCGTGGCACGCTGCATAATGGAGCCGGTCGCCCGGCAGGTCGGTCAGCGCGTCCCGCATCCGATCGCACCCGGCCTCGCTCCGCATCAGGAATCGCACCGCGCCGACATCGCAATCCTCGACCAGGCTGCGGGCCGTCTCCGCCAGATGATCGGTCAGGTGCTCGCCGATCAGCCAGACCGTCTTGCCCGCCATGGCGGCGATGCGTTCGGGCTTGGTCGATCCGAAAAGCTCGCGCTCGGTGATCGAGCGCTCCAGCGCAAGCCCGCCCGAGGGCTGAAAGGTCTGCCCGCTCGCGGCGCGATCGGCGAGGAAGAAGACCGTGCCGAGAGCGACCTCCTCCTCCGTCGGCATGCGCCCCAGATTGAGGAGCGAGAGGACGCTGTCGCCGACGCCCTTGGCCGTCTTGTCGATCTTCGCCTTCGGCAGGAAGTCTTTATCCTCGGGCGGCGTTCGGTCGAGCCAGGCGCCGCGTTTGTCGCGAAGCGCCGCCGCCGCGCCGAGATAGCCCCCGTTCGCGAGGCGATCAACCAGCCGCGCAGCCATATCCTCCGTCATGAGATAGTCGCCCCAGGTGCATGTCGCGTCGCCCTCGGCGCGGCATTTGCCGGCGAGATCGCGCAGCTCCGTCGGCGATTTCGGATCGTCCATCAGCGCGTCGACGTCGTTGAGCGCGGCGCGGGCGAGGAAGTTCTGCAGGACCGCGCCGCGGCGGTGCGCGGCGACCGCGGCCGCGTGGACGGCGTTGAGGCGCTTGTTCATCAGGATGAGACGGGCGCGACGCTGGAAGAGGCCGGGTCGGCCGCCGACGCCCTGAAGTCGGACGCCGTCGACCGGGCCCGGCGCGATGGCGTTGAACTGGATTTCCGGGCCGAGGGCGCCCGCCATCGTCTCCACCATCGCCCGCTGTCCGGCTTTCGATACGGCGTAGTCAGCGCGGTTGGGGTAGGAGACGGCGACGTATTTCTCGCCGCCGAAATAGGATGAGACGTTGACGACGTAGCCGTAGCCCTGGGCCCGCATGATCGGCGCGACTTCCGAAATCAGCGCGAAATTCGAGACGAGGTTGGCGTCGAGGGTGAAGCGCCAGGCGTCGAGGGGCATGTCAACGACCATCTCCTCCGCGCCCGAAACGCCGGCGTTGTTGATGAGATAGTCGATCTTGCCGAAGGCCTTCAGCGTCGCCTCGACGGCGCGGCGGAGGGTGCGCAGATCGCCCACGTCGATCCCGGCGAGCATGTGGATGCGGCGTTCGGCGCCGGAATACCCAATATCTTTCAGCTCACCGATGATCTGATTGCGCATCGCCTCAAGCTCAGCCTCGCGGCGCGCGGTCAGCATAACCTTGCCGCCGGAGAGCGCGAGCAGGCGGGCGATCTGGCCGCCTATGCCCATGGACGCGCCGGTGATGAGCGCGACCTTCCCGAGATGAAGACCGGCGATGTTCTCCGTATAGCCGCCGAGGGCCCGCTTCGCGCCGGTGATCTCCGCGATCGAGGCGGGAAGCTCAAGATCGACCTCCGGGATCCTCCGTTGAGAGAACAGAAGGCTGGAGGCCTGCGCCGCCGCGAACGGCAGGTTCTCCACCTCGGCGTTGCCGTACCTGATGATCTGATTGCCCCATTCGACCCGGTTTCGCCGACCGAGGCCGACATCGGTCTCCGTCTCGTCCCGCCAGACGCGGACGAGCTGCTCCATGCCGGCGGCGAGACAGCGGGCGTACCCGTTCGCCCCGTCCGGCCCGTTGGTCATGAAGACGAAGCGCGGGTCGTGGGCGAGATCGTCATGGTTCATCCAATAGCGCGTGAGCGAGCGCGCGAGCGCCACGGCGCCGCTGAGTTCGTGATCGAGAAAAACCTTCACATCGTTGTCCGTCGCCTCCGACAACGGCCCTTTCAGAAGGCCCGCGCCATAGGAGGGCAGGACGATGGCGGCGGAGACCGGCGCGCCCGACGGGTGGCCTTTGGCGAGCACCGCCTCTGTCTCCTCGGTGTTCCGTCGATCGCAGCGCGTCGCGTAGATGCGCGCGTCGATCTCGCCGTCGTCCATCATCGAGCGCGCCGCCTGCACGTCGCCCTCGAAGGTGAAGCCGAGGATGACGTCGGCGCCGCACTCGGCCTGGATGCGGGCGATCTGGAGGGCGTCGGCGACCTGATTGCCGGCGGCGACAAGGACGGTCATCCCGCCGGCGTCCACCACGCGCAGGCTCGGCCGCGCGATGCATGTGGATGCGCGGTCGTCCGGGGTCGACATGCCGTGGGTGACTTCGATGTCGTGCCCGTTGAAAGCGGCGGACTCGTTCGAGCCCAGGAACACGCACGCGTTCGCGACGTCCTCAGGCCGCGGAAAAGACTTCGGCGGCTCACGGCCGGCGTCGCGGGCGAGCGACATCGTGTCGGTGAACTCGTTAGCCGTTGTTCCGGTTTCGGCGCCGCGCAGTCCGTCCATGGCTGCGAAGGCGTTCCGAATCCGGTCGCTTTCGATGGGACCCGGATAAATCGTGTTGACGCGCACGCCCTTCGGTCCGAGCTCCTCGGCGAGCGTTTTGGAGAGCGCGTTCAGCGCCGCTTTCGGAACCACATAGGCCGTCCGCCCGAAATATTTCGTCCGGGAGAAGATCGTCGAGACGTTTACGATCGATGCTCCCGGATGCAGCATCGGCGCGGCGAGTCGCGAGAGGTTCCAGGTGACGCCGAGAATATTCCGCATGGCGTCGCCGACCGTCTCGGCGTCCGCGCCGCCGAGCGCTTCGAGGTCGTCCGCGGTGAAGGGGAGTCTTTCCAGGGGCTGCTTCGGACCGGCGGAGCCTGCGTTATTGACCAGCACGTCGAGCTTGCCGAAGCGCGCGATCAACTCCTCAAGGCCGGCGCGCACGGCGTCCGGGTCGGCGCCGTCCATGACGACCGCGACGGCGCGCTCGTCCGGGGCGCCCGTATCCTCGAGAGCGGCGCGGCGTGCTGCTTCGAGGCGGTCGGCGCTGCGGCCGGAGAGTGCGACCAGCGCCCCTTCGGCGAGATATCGACGGACGATCTCGCCGCCCAGATTGCCGGCGGCGCCGGTCACCAGAGCGACCCTGCCCGCCAGCCGTCCGTGTTCGTTGTATGTCATGTCCGCCATCGGCGTCGTCCCCTTTTTCGATGCCATCATTGAGCGCCGTCGGCGTCCTTCAAAGACCACGCCTCGAAAAGCTCGTCGCGGCTTCTGAGGCCAAGCTCGGGCAAGGCGTGGTTGGAAAGATACGTCGCGCCGCTGTGGGCGTTCTCCCACATGGACTGGTGCGCGGCGGGCAGCTCGTCCCAGCCGATCACCGTCGGCGCCGTCGGTCGCAGGCGCCCGGCGGCGATGAGGTCGTTCATCTGCGTCACTTCGTAAGCGTTGCAGAGGTGCGTGCCGCGGATCTCCGCCGTCGGCATCAGGATGCGCCGCTGACGCGTCCAGACCTGCGGCGCGTAGAAGCTTAAGCGCCGCCCCTTCAGATCCTCCGAATAAACGATCCGCCCCGTGAACGGTTTCACAAGCGCCGAGGTGACGCCGAGGCTGTCGCGCCCGGCGCGCTCGAAGACAACGTCCGGCGCGCCGCGCGGATTGTCCGGCGAACGGAGGATTTTGCCGATCGCCGCGCCGAAGGGCTTCATGGTGTTTTCCTGGAAGTCGCGCACGGCGACCTTGAAGGCCGTAATGTCCGCCGTCGCCTCCGGCAGCCGCGGCATGCGTTCAGGCCAGGCGAACCGGTCGCCGAGCCGCCGCTTGACGCCTTCGAGCGAGACCACTCCGGCGAGCGCATCCTCAAAACCGAGGGAAAGGAGAAACTCCCGCTGGCCGTCCGTGGTTGTCGCCGCGACGGCGCGCGCGCCGGTCATCCGGACCGATTCGAGGATTTCCAGACCGACAGGATCGACGAGCTCCTCCGATGACGGACCGTAAAGGATGAGGAGGCTTTCCGACGCCCGCAGACCGGCTTGACGCAGCATCTCTTCCGGCGTCGCGACCCCCGGCTTGCCGACAAAGGTGAAATGATAGCCGGACGACGCGCCATAGAAGGCGAGGACGCCACCGGGCTTCAGCAGCTGGAACGTGCGCGGAAACGCCGTCTCGCCGGCGTGGGAGACGGCGTAGTCGGCGAGTTCGCCATCGTTCTGGGCGCGGAACGCGTCGAGGATCGGCGCGCCCGCCGCCTCCCACGCCTCCGCGGCCGCCGGGTCTTCAGGAACCGCCGTGAACAGCCCCCCGAGGTTCTCCGCCTTGCGATCGATCGCGCCGACGGCGCCGGCGGCCTTCACCGTTTCGGCCCGGGCGGGGGACGAGACGAGCCCCGTCGCCTGCAGCCCGGCGCCGACTGCGGTCTGGAGGGCGTCGTATCCCGTGCCGGTCGCGGCGCCCTCGACGAAGATCCGCCGCCCCGCCTCGATCTGAAGCGTGGTGAACAGCGCCCGGACGACGGTGCCGAGATTGAGAGTATAGGCGCCCGCCTCCTCCAGCGTCAGGTCGCCGGCGAGGGGGTGCAGCTGCGGGGCCTGGGTCTTCAGGAACTGGGCGTGGGAGCCGGTCTCGGTTTCATAGCCCTGAATGGCGAAATCCGCATACATCGGATCGCGCCCGGCGAGGGGCGAGAGAAGATCGCTTGTGCCGGAGTAGATCGTGACGAGATCGCCGATCTTCAGACGCCCTTCGCGGCGCGCCTCCGGCCCGAGCGCGGCGACCAGTCCGACGCCGCCGGAGCCGGTGATCTGGATGTCTTCCTCATGGCTGTCGAATGCGGAGACCGGGACCCCGGTGATCGCCCAGATGTCGTTGAAGTTCACCTCCGAGGCGAGGACGTAGACAACGGCGTCGTTCGGCCCCGGCGCCGGGGTCGGGGCGATGAGCGTCGTCTCGGCGTCCTTCGGCTCGCCATGGCGCGCCGCGCCGGTGTCCGCGTCCTTGCAGACCCCTTGCGCATACTGCCATTTCGGAAGCTGCGTGACGCCGGGGAAAAACGCCGCCCCCAGAGGAAGCAGCTCTCCCGCCGCCTCCAGCTCGCGCGCCAGAGGGCCGTGGTCCGCAGCCGGACGCGCCCCGTCGCGGCGGATGGGCAAGGGCTGCGCGCGTTTCTCCAGGTAGTCGCGGATGCCCGTCTTGCCGCCGTCCGGGTCGATCACCGCATCGGCGAACAGGGCCGCCTCGCGTTCCAGCCCGGCGTCGATCCCGTCGCGCCAGCCTGCGGCGACGGCTTCACGGCATCGCCGGTGAGCCTCGCCCCGCCCCGCGCCAACGCATTGCGCGGCGATCATTTTCAGATGCGGGTCCGCGAGCGTCGCGTCGAGATCGATCGCTCCCGGAGCGTTCCAGTCGGCGAGCGCGTCGAGGCGGCCTGCGTGAGCGCGGCCGAGGCGGCCGTTCTCTTCCGACAGCGCCTCGCGCACCCGCTCGTGGGCGAGGGCGAGCGCGTCCGCGGCGCCGTCGGCGACCTCGTCGATGAGGCCCTTCTCCAATGCGGACGCGGCGTCGACGGAGCGACCGCCGAGGAGCATCTCCAGCGCGTCCGCGAGACCCGCCTCCCCCCGCCGGTCGGCGAGGAGCCGCGGCAGGCGCTGGGTCCCGCCATAGCCCGGCAGGAGGCGCAGATTGATCTCCGGCTGGCCGAAGCGGGCGTGGGGCTCGGCGATGCGGTAGTGGCAGGCGAGCGCGAACTCCATGCCGCCGCCGAGGGCGACGCCCTGGATCGCCGCGACGCAGGGCTTCGACATCCGCTCGATCCGGCGGAAAGCAAGGTGAGCGTTGTTCGGCAGCGCCCGCGCTTCCGAGATGGTATGAATTTCCTCCAGAAACTGACGGATGTCGGCGCCGGCGACGAAGGAGGCGGAACCCGTCCCTGTGAAGACGACCGCCTTCACGTCGTCCCGCTGATCGAGCGCCGCCACGATGACGTTCAGCTCGTCGAGGGCGCGTTCGTTAAGGGCGTTCACCGGCGGGTTGGCGACGAACACGGTCGCGACGCGTCCGCCTTCGCGCAGTCTGTTATACTGCACCCGGAAATACCGGTAGCGTTCGAACATCTTCTGCGTGTCGGAGATATCGCGCCGGGCGCGCCACGCCTTGATCGCCCGGCGCACGCTCTCGACCGCTTCAGGGTTCTTCAGCGTGGTGACGTCGCCGACGGGCTCGTCCTCCACGAGCGCCCGCACCATGCGGCGCATGTATTTCCCGCTGCGGGTCTCCGGGAACGCTTCGACCTCCAGGAAGTCGGCAGGCGTCGCGAGAGAGCCTTTCTCGGTGCGGACGAGGTCCGAGAGCCGCCGCTTGTCCTCTTTGGTGATCGACCGGCCGGGCGCGGGCGTCACGAAGGCGAGCGGCGTCAGGCCCTTCTCCTTGTGAGGCGCGCCGACGACGAGGACGTTGCCGACCGGGGAGCCCGCCGGATTGATCGCCTTGTCGCGCAGGATCGCCCCCTCGATCTCCTCCGTCCCGAGACGGTGGCCGGAGACGTTGATGACATCGTCGCTGCGGCCATGGATCGAGAACGATCCGTCCGGGTGCCGCATGCCGAAATCGCCCTGGGTGTAAGCCCAGGCGCCCCGCCAGCGCCGCCAGTAGGTCGAAGCCCAGCGCTCCGCGTCGCCGCGCCAGCCCGCCGGCGCGCCATCGCTCTCGAGGCGGAACCCGTCGCGATCGCCCCAGATCGTCCGCGCAAGATAAGGGTACGGCGCGGTGATCACCATCTCGCCCTTCTCACCGAGAGACGCGCCGCGCCAGGGCGCGCCGTCCTCGCCATCACTTCGATAGGGCGTCGGCGGAGCGTCCTGCACGTCGGCGCCCCGCGCTTCGCCCGCGCCCTCGATCCAGACGTCGCCGAACACCCACGGCAGGGGATAGGCGTGGGCGTTCGCTGTGAGCGGGAATTCGTCGGACCCATAGAAATGCGTCCAGGCGATCCCGCCGTGCTCGGTCGCCCAATAGGAGTTGGCGTACCAGGGTGTCACCTCGCGCATGCCGAACTCCTGCACCGTCGGCGAGGTGGGTTCGGCGCAGAAGGTCGCGGCTTTGAGGCTCTTCAGATCGTAGCGGCGGATGTCGGCGACGCTCTCCGGGTCCGTCATAACGGTTTTCAGGAACGTCACGCCCGCCTTGAAGATGGTGACGCCGTAGCGCTCGATGATGGAGGCGAAGCGTCCCGCGTTCGGATAGACGGGGGCGCCCTCCGCGATCACCGTCGTCACCCGCGTCGCGAGCGGCGCGGCGATCAGATAGCTCTGGCCGGTGATCCATCCGGGGTCGGCGACGACGTAGATGACGTCGCCTGGCCGCGCGTCGAAGGCGACCTCCATGGTCTGCGCAACGCCGGAGAGATACCCGCCGTGGACGTGCACGACGCCCTTGGGCTTTCCCGTCGAGCCGGAGGTGTAGATGACGAACAGCGGAAACTCCGCATCCACCGGCCGCGGTTTCGAGGACGCCCAGACGGCGCGGGCGAATTCAAGGTCCGGCAGAGCGAGCAGCGCCGCCTCGTCGGCGACGTCGAAGCCGGCGCCCCGCGCCTTCTCCAGCATTGAGGCCGCAGCGTCCGCGAGGAGGTCGTCCGCCCAACGGTCCCGCTCGGCGCGCCACAGCATGTCCGACTGGGCGGCGTGGCGCTCGACGACGACGGCGTCGACGCGCGGGGGCGAGGCGACGAGCGTCTCCGCGATCCGACTGCGGATGAGAGACGCCGCCGCGGGCTCAGGGCCGATCTCCGCGATAGCGCGCCCGACGCCGCGCATGACGTCGGAGCGCTCCGCCGTGATCTCGCCGGCAAGCGCGGCGTCCACATGGTTCAGGATGGAGGACGCCTCGTCCGCCTGCAGATCGAGCCGGTGAAGCGCGTCGGCGACGAGGGATCGCGCGGTCTCCGCGGGAAGGTAATTGTCGAGCGCCGGATCCGTGAAGGCGGTCTTGAAAGGGATCACCTGGGCGTTGCGGTGGCCGCCGTCGGCGGTGATGACGACGCGGGCGCCGAAATCATGAATGCGGTCGGAGAGCGTCTTGTCGCTGAAGCCGCCGAAAACGGGCGTATACGGAGCCCCGATGCGCTTCGCCGCCTCGATCCAATAGATCTGTGCCGGAATGTTCGGCATGTTGAGGGCGACGCGGTCGCCTGCTTTGACGCCCAGCCGTTCAAGCGCGACGGAGCGCTTCGCGACCTCCAGCATCAGCTCCTTGCGCGAGACCGACCAGCTTTCGACCGGCCCGCCGCGGGTCTCGTTGAGGGAGCCGTCCCAGCGGTCGCTTTCAAAAATCAGAGCCGTCTCGTCGCCGAACCCAGCGATCACGTGGCGGTCCACCTCGTTGAAGCCGGCGTTCGTGAGACCGCCTTCGAACCAGCGGAAGTAAGGCGGCTCGTCGTCGTTGAAGGCCCGCGACCAGGGGACGAATTCGCTCGGAAGGCCCGTTTCGACAGGATTGAGGGTCGATGCGTCGTAGCCGGACCACCGCCGAGCGCCTGCCTCCCAGGACAGCCAGGCGCCGGACGGCCCGCAATCGCGAACGAACCAGTGTAGAATGCGTTGCGCGACTTCGCCGTGAAAATCGCCCGGGTCTTCAGCGCACGCATCGCGGGCGTCGCGCCATTGCTTGCGGGTTTTTATCACGCGATCGCTCAACCCGACCCCCAGCTTTCGTTTCGGTCAGGTTGAAAGAGTAGAGCGATGCTTCAACCGGGCAATAAACAGAGCGATTTTATTGCACGCCTAGCTGCATTTCCTCGGAAAACCGATCGAAGTCAAAGCGTTCCCGCAATGCAGCACTCACTCGCATTCGGCGGAACACACGACGCGCCAAGCCGCACGCGATTGCGGTCCGCCAAGCGTTCGAGACAAGTCCGAAAGCGATGCGAATCGTTCGGATCGGAACGAACCGGACAACAGGTTGCGGCGGCGCCAACAGCGCCGTCGAGCCTGAAAAGTCCTGATTGGTCCCCCGCGCGATACGCGAACCGCCGAAATAACGCCGGCGACGTTCGGATGTTCGAGCGCCTCTCAGGGCTCCCGACGCGCCCTTCGACAAAAGACTGAGATTTGAAAGCCGCCGACCGACAGGGCTTCGGCGGTTTCGCGGCCCGATCGCCGGAACCGCTGGTTCGTGAGCGTCGCCTGGCGGCGTAAGCAGTCGCAAGCAAACAGTTCTCGAGCCGGTTTTCTCTCTATTTCTCCCAACGACCGGCGGTATCGTGAAATGCGGCGGTCGACGCCGCTGAACCTTCGTAATTCGGAGGGTTTGCGACAAAAACTCTCGAAGCGCGGAACGGTGATTTTTTTCACGACCAGAAAGGTCTGACGCGGAACAGAGGCGAAGCAGCAGCGGAAACGTGTCGCAGACTGAGCAGACCGATCCGATGGTCCAAAACGACCTCACGGTCCGCCGCTAGAACGGCTTAAGGGCCGGCAGGGCCTTTTCGGGCGTCGGTCGCCGTCGACAGGCAGCGGCGGGCGCCTTATGCTTGACTACGTCAATTTGTGACGGGTCGCTCGCAGGATTCTCGATTCGAGGGTGCATGTCGGTGGATTGGCGGCTCGTCACGCGGGAGATCCAGACGCTCGAACGCCTGGACGGCGACGCCTTTGGTAATCGGCTGTCGGGCCTCGACCCTACAAAATCAGAAACTGACGATTTCCTGAGGCGGTATTTCAAGAACTGGCGCCCGCATGAGTCCTTCCTACGGACTTGCTCAGTGGGCGAGAACCAACCCAACGTTTTTACCAGTGGCGACCGCGTCGGTGTTTGGCGGATCGAGAAACTGATCGGCGCTGGCGGGATGGGCGAGGTCTATGAAGCATCGCGTGCGGATGGTCACTTTGAGCAGCGCGTCGCGCTGAAGATTATGCGCCCCGGCGCGCCCAGCCGCCGAGAACGGTTCGAGCTCGAGCGCCGCCGGCTCGCGCGCATGGATCATCCGGGCGTCAGTCGCATCATCGACGGCGGCCTCGATGCGGACGGGCGACCGTTCATGGCGATGGAATACGTCGACGGTCGCCCCATCGACCACTTTGCGGCGGAGCGCTCAGCGGGCCGCCTGGAGCTTCTCTCCATCGTCATCGACCTTTGCGCCGCCGTCGCGCACGCGCACGCCAATCTCGTCCTCCATGGCGACATCAAGCCCTCAAACATCCTTGTGGATCGCGACGGCTCGGTGCGTCTTATCGATTTCGGGGTCTCATCTCTCATCGAGGACGATGATGAGACATTCGGTCTGTTTACGATCGTTTATGCCGCCCCCGAACAGTTGAAGAATGAACCGTTGTCGGTTGCGACGGATATCTTCGCTCTCGGAATGGTGCTGCACCAACTCCTGACCGGCGAACCGCCCGCACGCCTTGAGAACGGCGGCGTCGTCGCCTCTCAGTCCACGGCGATCGACGCAGACCTTCGGGCGATCATTCAAAAGGCGACAGCCGAGCGTCCGGAGGACCGGTATCGGTCAGTCGATGCGCTGGCCGAGGACCTTCGCGCCGTCCGCGACGGACGCACCGTCGCAGCACGGAACGGCGGCCGTCTTTATACGTTTGAAAAGCTCTTGACCCGATTTCCAGTTGCGAGCGCCCTCGCAGCCGGCGTCATCGCCTCTCTGACAGGCGGGCTCGCGATCAGCCTCTTCATGGCGAGACAAACACAGAACGAACTCACCCGTGCGGAGTATTTCCTGACACAAGCTGAGCGGTCCGCGGCGATTGAGGCCAACTATGCGGGGATCATTGATCAGGTCTTCCGCACGCCCGAAGACTCCGAACGAATTCGACAGATTATGCTGCAGCGTGCGCGCGACGCCTACGCTGCGAGCGCTGATGCTCCGGATGTCGCGGCGGAGACGATCCTCGTCGCCGGCCGTCACTTTTTATTCGGCGGCGACTTTGCGACGACCGTCGATGTTCTCGCTCCCTGGGCGGAGCAAGAGTTCGGAGATCCGAATCTCGTTCGAGGCGGCAAGCTGCTGTTGGCGATCGCGTATGTGCGCAAGGGCGACGGCGAAAACGCCTTGCCATTGATTGAAGCCATCGAAGCGGCGTTCGACAATCCTTTCGAGCGTTACTCCGTCGAACGCATGCAGCTCCTAACCGAGTACGCTCTTCTCACCGGCGACGAGCAGCGAATCCGTGAGACCCGAGATGTCGTCGGGAAGGCGTTGGACCGAACAGACGTCCCCGAGGAGAAACTCACTTATCTTCATTTTCTACAGTTGTTCGCTCGGTCGCTCGGCGAGCTTCAGACTGGATATGCATCCGCGCAAGCCGCCGTCCAGCTCTTCGATGAGCACCCAATGATGGAAGTGCACGGATGGGGCGCCGTTCACACTCATCTGATCCGTTATCAGATCTTCTACAGAAATGATCTAGACGCTGCATCCGCGCTCGTCGACCGGGTTCTTGCGCGCGGTGAGGACTTTGTCGGCCCCGATGCGATGAGTGTCGCATTGCGGCTCAGCGCCCAGATCGCCATGGCGCGCGGCGAGTTTCAGGTGGCCGAGGGCGCGATCATTCGTGCACGACCGTATGACATGAAGAGCCGAGGTCACGACCGCGACGGCCGAATTCTTCTCGCCGAGCTTCGAGCGATGCAAAACAGTATTCCGGCGGCTGAACGGGAGTTGCAAAAGCTGTCGGAATTAGACGGTGAAGCCAGAGAGGACGGCTCGTTACCTCCGCGCGTCGCGCTTGCGGCCGCTTATGTGGCGGCGCGTCGAGACGGACCGGCCGCCGGCTCGGAGATGCTCGCGAGAACCGGCGTCACGAAAGCCATGGTCGAGAGTGAATTGACTTGGCGGCGCGCCGGGCGACGGCTGACCGAGATGGGTGTTGTGTGGCCGGATGATCCCGCCTGATCCATACACGCGGCATCACTCTCACGCCTTTCGCTAATGACTAGAGGTCAAGAGCCAACCGCAGCCAGCCGCGCGATTCGGAACGGAACTGACCGAACTGCCCGTCTTGCGGTCCGAAAAGAAGGTCCGCGCCGATCGACGCTTCGACCTGATCGGTGAGCCGATAGCGCAGGCGTGGCCGCACGAGGCCGTCGCCGTCGTTCAGCGCCCCGATGTACTCGATCGTGACCGAGCCGAGTTCCTGGTTGAAGCTGCGACGTAACTGCAGCGTTCCGATAACGTCCGTTTCCGGGCGAGCGAGGTCCGTGTCGCCCGCATCGACGTGATCGACAGCGATTTGAGCGTTCACGAAGACGTCGCCAGGCGCGTTCCAGTCGACACCGACGCCGGCGACATTTCGCGGCCGTCGGTCGTCGTCCAGCGGCGACCGGCCGGCGACATTGACGGGCTGGCGCGGAATGCTCGCCGCTTCGACGCGCCAGACCGTCGATCCGGCGGCGAAATCGGCTGTCGCGGCGAATACTCTCCGATACGGATATACCGTCTCTACGGCGAAGCCGCCGCCCTCGGTCGATCCCGCCCGAAGAATGGGATCTGTCTCCGGGCCGGAAAAGGCGAGCACCGCCAACCGCGCCGCGCCGAACCGGCGCGACAGCCGGGCGCCGTAGGTTCCATCGGCCGCGTAGCGGTCGCGCTCTGAGGAGAGGATCGGCGCGGAGGCGGTCAGCGGAAGGCCGCCGCGGAACCGCGACGCAGTCGGAAAGAATGTATCGCCCGGAGCCGCGAACTGGTTGACGGTCGGATCGAAGGCCGCTGCGAGATCGACGGAGATGCTCGCGACCTTTGTTTCCAGACGTGCGCCCCAGCGCGACAGTCGGTCGGGGCGGACGTCGGTCAGCAGGAAGTCCCTTAAGCGGACGGCGTCGAACCGGTCGGCGACGCGCAGGCCGTCCAGGACGCCCCAGGGCACGCTCTGTTTGCCAAGGGTGAGGCGCGCCGCGTCGCCACTGTAGGTGAGAGTCGCCGCGTCGATCTCAAGGCGGATCGTCTCGCTGCGGATGAGC
The DNA here is from genome assembly GCA_038522735.1 of Pseudomonadota bacterium. GTDB lineage: Bacteria > Pseudomonadota > Alphaproteobacteria > Caulobacterales > Parvularculaceae > JBCBJX01. The sequence goes on along the minus strand of JBCBJX010000012.1, from coordinate 30,121 downwards.
GGGCGGGCGGCGTCCGAGTATGATGCGACGCCTCCGAGGCCTACGCCGTCATCGGCTACTTCGAGGCGGACCGCAAGGTCGGCGCGCCAGTTTTGTCCGAAGCCGAGCCGCACCTCCGGCACGGCCGTCGCGCGCGACAGATCGAGTGCGCCGTCGTCGATCGTCGCGCCGCCCTGGTACCGAACGGTCAGACGCTTTGAAATCACTTCGATCTCGGCCCGCGCCGGCGAGGCTGAAACTAAACTTATGAGCACGAACGAAATTCGGAGCATGACCGGGTCCAGCGCGGATTGATCAGTCGAGGCGAGGCGGTCCGTCGACAAGCGTCTCCGGCGATAAGGCGCGGTCTGTCAATTCCGGCGCATACCGCATGTCCTCGAAGATCACCTCTGTCTGATGCCCCGTCTGAACGTTCGCCGCGGTGAAGCGCATCGCCGTCCAAGCGCCGCCTACGCGCTGCTGGTCGAGAACTCGAACTTCCTTCAGAAGAGCGCCATTCTCATCGTAGTAGTCGATTTCGACAGGAAACAGGGTGTCCGGATCGACCAGTGCGCGAAAGGCGCCGTAGCCCATGTCCTTCGCCGCTGCTGGCGAGGCGGCGCGCCCGGTCAACACCAAACCCGACGGTTCCCCAACGGTCGAGCGTGCGACCTCATCGAAGGTCCAATCGGAAAGATCGAACTTGAAATCGTTCTTCACGTCGCCATAGGTCAGATCCGTCCCCATGAAATAGTCGCGTTGATCTGATGACGGCAAACGGCGAACACGGTCCGTCGCTGGCAAGAAGAGCCAGGATTGGTCAGGTCCGTCGTTGTAGTCGTGGCTGAGAAAAGCCGTGTCGCGGATTGCGGCCGGCTCGATGAAGAAGATCGCGATTTTAATCGCCGTTCCACGGTCTGAGTGCAGCATTACGGCGGAGCGTCGCCGCTCGCGTCCTTTGGCATTCCGCATCGAGAAATTCATGATACCCGCGCGGCCCTCATTGGCTTCGCGCGTTGCGATGCGTTTCGCTAGATCTTCGGCCTCGGGGCTCGCGGCGGCGACCGGCCCCGCGACGGCGAATGATGCGGCGAGGACCGTCGCTCGGAGAGCGCGCTTATGCATCATGATATCTCCATTGCGGTTTTCGGGACGGCCGACAGGCGGTTTGAAAACAATCCGTAGAACGCCGGCAGGATGAACAGAGCGCCCGCGAGGGAACCGATCGCCGCGGCGGCGACGAGCGCGCCGAACCACCGCAGCGGCGGCGCCGAGCTGAGGCAGATGACGCAGAGCGCAACTGCAAGGGCGGATGCGGAGTAAAGGCACGCCCGTCCGATAACGGCGTATCGGCCGGAAAGCGCTGCTCCGAGCTCGAAACCCGCCGCCTGCGATTTTCGAATATGTGAGATCAAATGGACCCCGAAATCGACGCCAAGCCCGGTGGCGATCGCCGCCGTCATCGACGTCGCGGGTGCGATATCGACGCCGAACGCGCCCATGACGGCGTAGGTGAATAGAACGCCGGTAAGTACGGGAACGGTCGCGAGCGCCGCTGCAGAAAGCGAACGGAATGAGGCGGCCGCGGCGACGAAAACGAGCGCCAGGGCGAGGGCGAGCGTCGCGAAATGACTGCCCGCGAGGAGGCTCATCCAGCCGTCGTTCACCGCCACCCGGCCGCTGACTTGGGCGGTGAAGCCGCTATCCGCGACGAAGGCCTCGGCGGCGCGCTCATAAGCATCGACGACGGGCCGCGCCAGCCGGAACCGGTCGGTGACGAGCTGGGTCCGGACAAGGGCATTACGATAGTCGTAGTCGACGACGCGGTCGAAGTCGCCTGGATCGCCTGACGCTTCGTAGAGCAGCATGTACTGCGCTGGCGCGCGGGCGGTTGTCGGGAGCGCGCCTTGCGGGGCGTTCGTCAGAATTTCATGCATGAGCGCCATGTAGTCGTCGATCCCCGTCGTTTTTGAGACGAGCGGCTCGGCGCGCAACTCCTCCGTCAGCCTGCGGATCGCCATGATTGCCTCGGGCGTCATAAGGTCCGCGCCATCCGGCGCAGTGACGACGACATCGAGAAAATTGAGGCCGTTCAGGCGCTCGTTCAGAAGCGCGTCCGAGATACGCACAGGGTCGTCTTCGACGAAGTAGCGCTTACGTTCGTAGTCAAAGCTGGCCTGCGTCGCAAAAACGGCGAGGACGGCGACGAGCGCGACGAGCAGCGCGGCCGCTGTTTTCGGGCGCTGGAAGGCGACCTGGGTGAGTCGCGCGATCGCAAGGTCGACGATCCCGCCTTCCGCACGCTTTGATCCTCCACGCGGTTCAAGCCGCGTCATCACGATCACCGCCGGCAGAGCTGTGAGGCTGAGCGCCCAGGCCGCGGCGACGCCGACGGTGGCGAACCAGCCGAATTCGCTGATGGGACGCATGGGCGAACCGAGAGCGAGGCCGGCGAAGCCGGCTACGGTCGTCAGTGAGGTGAGAGTGACCGGAAGAGCCGTGTGCTGAAGGGCGGCTTGCAGCGCGCCTTCGACGTCGAGATTTGGATCGTCGCTGCGTTCCTTCAGATATAGCGTCGAGATATGCAGCGCGTCGGCGATGGCGATCGCCATGATGATGACTGGCAGCGCCGTCGTGATGAGATAGTACTTCGCCCCTAACCATCCCATGATTCCGAGCGCGGCGGCCGTCGATCCGGCGATGACGGCGACAGGTCCGAGAAGCGCTGGCCCCCGCCGTAGCGCGACATAGAGGAAGAGAAGCGCGACGACAGCGGCGGCTGGTACGAAGATCCGGGTATCAGTCGTCACCATGACCGCGAGCCGCCCGTTCATGGCGGCGACGCCGGCGACATGCGCGTCGACGCCCGCCGGGGCGGCGTTGTCGGCAATCCTGCGAACAGCCGCATACGTCTCTTCAGCGCGGTTCGGGTCGTGAACGGGCGCTATGAGCGTGACAGTGTCGCCGGTCTCCGAGGCGAGGAGCCCGACGAACATGGGCATTGAGCGCAGCCGCTCCCAGGCAAGCGCCGCAGTTTTGGGGGTGACGGGTCCCGGCGGCAGGATCGGATCGACACTAAGGTCGCCTGCGTCGGCGGCCGACATCGCGCTCTCCGTCGCGACGCTCATGAGGCCTGACGCATCGATGTTCGGCAGCGCGGCGATTTCCGTCTCGATACGACGCAAGGCGTCGAGGACGGCGGGCGTGAATGCGGACCCGCCCTCCTCGACAGCGAGGCCGATAATGAGCGGGTCTTCGAGGCCGAAGACTTCCTCGGCCCGATCGCGCGCCGCAGCGGCCGGATGGTCATCCGGCACGAAGGCGTCGACGGACGGATCCTTCCGCACGCCGCCAAGCCCCGCACCGAGCGCGGCGACGACGACCGCTGCGCCGAAAAACCAGAAGCGCGGCCGCTTTGCGATGGAAGCGCAAAGGCGCGCAACGACCCCCCTCCGCTCGCCCGATATCGACATTGCGTTCTCCTTGACGCTTCGCGTTTCCGGCTCGGCGAGGCGAGACCCGCATCACGACCGCCCCCTAGACGCGAAACGCCCGCCTAACCGGACATGGACGAAGAAAAAAGTGCGCCGGACGCAACGCGGCGGGGCTCGCGTTGACGCTTTGTCGTTGCTACCGGCAGACTGGCGCTTGAAACTCGCGGAGAAAGGCGGCGGGGCGCGATGACCGGCCAAGACGAGATCAAGGTCGCGGAGGGGGCCGCCAGTGCGCCGGACGACGGCGCACGCGCCCGGCTGCTCTTCATCGAAAACTACGACGCTCTCTTACGGATCGCCCGGGCGAAGCGCCGCCGCACCAGGATGAGCGACACCATGAGCACGACGGACGTTCTTCATGAGAGCTATTTCAAGCTCATGACCGATACGTCCTGGAGCTCCCGCGACCACTTTATGCGCGTCGCTATGCTGGCCGTGCGCCAGGTGATCGCCGACCACGCCCGCAAGGCGCTCACTGCGAAGCGCGGCGGCGGCGCGGCGCGGGTCAATTTCGACGCCGTCGAGCCGTTCCTCCCCGAGTACTCCGCCTCGCCGGAGGAAGTCGTCATGATCGCCGACATCCTCACCCGGCTCGGCGAAGCACACCCGCGCTGGGTACGGATTATAGATGCACGGTTTTTCGCAGGGTTGTCCGAAGAAGAAACGGCGAGTTTTCTCGGTCTTTCCGCACGGACGGTCCGGCGCGATTGGACCGCGGCCCGTGCTTGGATCACGTCCGAAATTCAAACAGCCGTAAGCTGAGTCTGGTTTTCAGAAGCGCTTCCTCGCTATCGCCAATCATCCCCAAAAACAGGAAACTAGCTTTAATCACGCCCCAACTGGAAGGGAGCGCCGACAGTCACCCGGTACGGCCGGCGAGATAACCGCGCACCCGATCGTCCGTCGGGTTTTCCAGGATGGCTTCCGGCGAGCCCTGTTCGATCATCTCTCCGAAATAGAAGAACACCATATCGTCCGCGATCCGCCGGGCCTGAGCGAGCGAGTGAGTGACGATCACCACGCCGAAGAGATCGCGCAGTTCGCGGATCAGCGCCTCCACCGTTTCAGTCGCCTTTGGATCCAGCGCCGAACACGGTTCGTCGAGGAGAAGAGCCTTCGGCTCGGTCGAAATCGCGCGAGCGATGACGAGACGCTGCTGCTGCCCACCGGAAAGTCCAAGTGCGGACTCCTTAAGCCGGTCGCACACTTCCTCCCAAAGACCGACGCGCCTCAGCGCGCTCTCGACACGGCCTTCAAGTTCAGATCGGGACGACGCGAGGCCGTGGATGCGCGGCCCAAAAGCGATGTTGTCGAAGATCGATTTCGGAAACGGGTTTGGTTTCTGGAACACCATTCCGATGTCCGCACGAACATCGACCGGGTCCACATCCGGCGCATAGAGATCCGCGCCGTTGAAAAAGACGCTTCCTTCGACGCGAGCGCGGGGTGCGGTTTCATGCATTCGGTTGAGCGCTCTTAGGACTGTTGATTTTCCGCATCCGGAGGGGCCCATGAAAGCGGTCACCTGCTTGTCGGCGATTTCCATCGTGACGGATTTGATCGCCTCCTTGTCCCCGTAGAAGCAGGATAACGTATCGCAACGAAAGAGCGGCCTGTCGGTCATGGCGGTCCGGTCAGTGCTGGTAAGGATCGAAGCGTCGACGCGCATAGGCGGCAGCGGCGTTCAGAAGAAGGAGAAGCGACAGAAGGACGATTACCGCGCCCGCCGTCTTCTCCACGAAAGCGATTTCGGGCGACTCAGCCCATAAATAAACAAGCACCGGAAGCGCCGAGGACGGATCGAGGACGCTCGTCGGCGGGGTCGCGACGAAGCTCACCATGCCAATAAGAAGAAGCGGAGCGGTTTCACCGAGAGCCTGCGCGAAACCGATAATCACCCCCGTGATGATGCCGGGCGCCGCCGCGGGCAGCATGGGGTTCACCACAGCTTCCAGCCGCGAAGCTCCCAGGGCGAGCGCCCCCTCCTTCAAGGATTGCGGCAATGCGCGAAGGGCCGCGCGCGAGGAAATGATGATGGTTGGAAGCGTCATCAACGACAGAACAATCCCGCCGACGAGCGGCGCGGAGCGCGGCATTCCGAAAAATACGACGAAGGCGGCGAGGCCGAGCAGCCCGAAGACGATCGAGGGCACGGCCGCAAGGTTGTTGATGTTTACCTCCAAAAAATCGGTCAGGCGGTTTTTCGGCGCGAACTCCTCCAGAAGAACCGCGGTCGCCACGCCCAGTGGCGCGGCGATCAGGATCGCAAGGCCGACCGCGATGAGCGAACCGAGAACGCCCGCCGCGACGCCTGCAAGCTCCGGGTAGCTGGAATCGCCGTTCGCGAGGAAGTCGCCGTTGAAAGCGACGCGCACGTCGCCGTCGGCGCGCCACGCGTCAACCCAATCGAGCTGCTGATCGGTGAGCGTGCGACGATCCGGCGGGTCGGAGCGGCGTATGCGGCCTTTCAGATACATCTCCGCGTCATCAGAGACCGGCGCGCGAACGCGGACCATCTCGCCGATCAGGCCAGGGTCCTTCGCGGCGCGGCCGGCGAGCATGAACTCCGCACCCGGTGAAATGAGCGCCTGGAGAGCTCTCAGATTCTTCGTCTCGCGCACCTCCGGGAACCGCTCGTTCAGCGCCTCTCGAATCGCCCCGCGATAATCCGCAGCAAGAAGCTCGGCTTCGGTCGGGTCGTCGGCGAGGGACAAGGTCTCCGCGTCGAGCGTAACGCTCAACTCCACCTCATATCGCCAGAAGGCGCTCAGCCCGAGGCCGAGAACGCCGACGACCAAAAGGATGAGCGTGCCCCCGGCGAAGGCGAGCGAAACGAACCCCGCGCTCCGAAAGGCGAGTTCGAAGGCTCGTCTTTTCGCCCGTCGCGCCAGCTTATTCATAGCGGATCCTGAAGCGTTTCACGGAGAGGAGCGCGATCACGTTGAGCGCGAGGGTGATGAGGAAGAGGGTCAATCCAAGGGCGAACGCCGCGAGGGTTTTGGCGGAGGTGAATTCCTGATCGCCCGTCAGAAGCGCGACGATCTGGACCGTGATGGTCGTCACCCGCTCCAGCGGATCGAAGGTGAGGTTGGCGCTCCGGCTCGCCGCCATCACGACGATCATGGTTTCACCCACGGCGCGGCTTACCGCGAGAAGAAACGCGCCGATAAGGCCGGGCGCCGCGGCGGGAAGAACCACCTTCAACACCGTTTCCGCCTTCGTCGCGCCGAGGGCGGCGGCGCCTTCGGGAAGCGTGCGCGGGATAGCGGACATCACGTCCTCGCTGAGAGACGAGACGAACGGGATGATCATGACGCCGGTGACGAGACCCGCCGCAAGGGCGTTCTGCGCCGGCGCGTCGATCTCCGCGCCGAACAGCGCGCCGATGGCCGCAGCCCCGTCGCGAACGAAGGGCCCTACGAACAACAGGGCGAAAAATCCGTAGACGACTGTCGGGACGCCGGCGAGAAGCTCCAGTGTGAGCTTCATCACCGTGCGCGCCCGTGCATTCGCATAGGTGTTGATGAAGACCGCCGACATGACGCCCACCGGCCCGGCGACCGCCATGGCGATGAGGCTGACGAGGAGCGTGCCGGCGATGAGCGGAGCGACGCCGAAGGCCCCTTCGCTTGCGACCTGATCCTTGCGAATGGCCGTCTGCGGGCTCCACTCGGTCCCAAAAAAGAAGTCGAGGGCGGAGGACTTCTGGAAAAACTGCAAAGTCTCGAAGATCAGGGTTGCGAAGATGCCCAGGGTGGTGAGAACGGCGATCCCGGCGATGAAACCGAGCACGCTGATGACAAGCACCTCGTATCGGCGCCGCAGATCGACGCCGGGCCCGATCGAGAAGAGCGCCCAGCCGCCGGCGAAGCTCGCCGCAAGAAGCGCGGCGACGAGCGGCTGCAGAGCGCCAGCGGAGACTGCAGAAACCACTGCGCCCGCGCCGAGAGCGGCGATCAGGGCTGCAAACCCTGCATACCGCCCTGCGAACCGCGTCCCGCGCCGGTCCGATAGCATTTCGAGCTCTCCGCCCGCCGACGCGAGGCGCCGACGCGCAAGTGCGCGCACCCCGGCGATAAGTGCGGACAGGGCTGCAAGGCCCAGTACGAGGATCGCGCCGTTCACTGATCGTTCGCCGTGCGCCGTTCAGGGTTCTCAACCTTTACAGCGATCTGCGTAACGAGGCCGCGCGCCCTCTCTCGACCCGCGCGGCGCTCACTCTCCGACGCCGGAATGAGCCCCTTGTCAATAAGGTATCCGTAAGGGCCGATCGCGCTTTCGCTCATGAACTCCATGACGTAGGCGCCGACATGTTCGTCAGCACGCGCTGGGTCTACATAGAAGTAGAGGGAGCGGGCGAGCGGATAGCGCCCGTCCGCGATCGCCTCGAACTCCGGCGCGGCGCCGTTCACCGCCACGCCGTCGAGGAGCGCGCGGTTTTGCTCGTAGAAGGAATATCCGAATACGCCCAGAGCGTTCGAAGAGTTGCGGATGATCTGGATGATCGCGTTGTCGTTCTCGCCTTCGTCCACCCATCGTCCGTCTTCGCGCAAGGCGCCCGCTCGCGCGGCGAAGGCGCCCTTATCGGTCTGCGCCAGATAGCGAAGCGCGCCGGTCCCCTTGGCGCCCGTCTCGAGCGCGATCTCGACGAAGGCGTCCCGCGTACCGGAGGTGGGCGGCGGACCGTGCATCTGAATGGGGATCGCCGGCAGCGCCGGGTCCACCTCGCTCCAAAGCTCGTGGGGGTTGGGGGCGAACCCGTTCGCCACCGGAAGATCTTTCGCGATCGCTCTGTAGAGTTGATCGAGGGTGAGGGATTTTAGCGGGTTCTCCCGGGCGGCTACGATGACGATGCCGTCGTAACCGATCCGAAACTCCAGAACGCCGACCGCGCCGGCGGCGGCGCAGATGTCGATCTCGCTCTTCTTGATGGGGCGCGAGGCGTTGGCGACGTGAACCGGGCTCTGCGCGGCGCAGAAGATCTGCATGCCTCCGCCTGTTCCTGTCATCTCCACGACCGGGGCGCGATATCCCGTCTTGGCGGCGTAGTGTTCGGCGACGGTGCGCGAAAACGGAAACACGGTCGACGACCCGACGACCCGCACCGCGTCCTCCGGCGGCGCGCACCCGAAGAGTGCGAGGGCCAGAACGATGGCGATTGCTTTCTTCATGCCGAACGCTCCGCCGCGACGCGCGCAAGCTCATATTCTTCATCGGTCGCGATGACCCAGGCGGAGACCGGCCCCTCTCCATCATCAATGCGCGCGCGGTGACGGGCGTTCGCAGCCGGGTCGATCCTGACGCCGAGCCATGCGCACCGCGCGAGGATCTCGGCTCTGACGCGTACAGAGTTTTCGCCGATGCCCGCCGTAAAAACGAGAGCGTCGAGCCCGCCGAGGGCGGCTGTAAGGGCGCCGATGGAATTGGCGCAGCGGTAGGCGAAGAGCTCGATGGCCTCGTCCGCCTCCGGCGCATCGCTCTCCTCCAGAACGCGCATATCGCCGGATACGCCCGAAACTCCGAGTAACCCGCTTTTCCGATTGAGGAGCTGCGCCACGTCCGCCGCCGACATGGACTTCTCAAGCAGGAGATGCAGGACGACGCCCGGGTCGAGATCGCCGCATCGCGTCGACATGGGCAGGCCGTCGAGGGCGGTGAAGCCCATGGTGGTCGCGACGCTGAGCCCCGACTTCACTGCGCACAGGCTCGCGCCGGAGCCGAGATGGGCGACGATCATCCGGTCATGCGGAAGCGCGCCGATGACCTGAGGCGCGACGCGCGCGATATGTTCGTAGGACAGTCCGTGAAAGCCGTAACGGCGGATCCCCTCCTCATGAAGCGCGCGCGGCAGGGCGAAGCGCTGCGCCGCCTCCGGCATGGTCCGGTGGAACGCCGTGTCGAAGCACGCAAAGTGCGGCGCGTCCGGCCACCACGCCTCGGCGGCGCGCACCCCGTGAAGGTTATGCGGCTGATGCCCCGGGGCGAGCGGCGAGAGCGCTTCGAGCGCCCTGAGCGCCTCGGCGTCAAGACGAACGGGCTCGGCGTAATGGGGGCCGCCATGCACAACCCGGTGCGCGATCGCAGCGGGCGCCCGCCCGTCGAGACGCCTTTCAAGGCGCGCCAGAAGTGCGCGGAACGCGGCGTCGTAATCGCCCGTCGCCTCGGGCGCCCGAACGACCTCCTCCGAACCAGCGGCCTCCTTGAGCAGGATTTGAGGGTCCTCGCCGATTGACGCGAGATGGGCGCGCAGGAGCGGAGGGTTCGTAGGCGCTCCGTCCGCAATCTCGTAGGCGGCCGTCTTCACGCTGGAAGACCCGGCGTTCACCGTCAGGACAACGGGAGCGCTCATGGAGCCGTCCCTGCCTGATGGACGAGCTTGGCGATCGCGCTCGCCGCCGTCCGCGCGGCGGCGCCCTCGGCGCGGCTCGTGAGTATCACCGGAACCTTCATCCCCGCGACGACGCCCGCGGCCACCGCTCCCGCGAGGTAATCCAGCTGTTTCGCGATCATGTTGCCGGCTTCAAGATCCGGCGCGACCAGAACGTCCGCACGGCCTGCGACTGGCGACGAGAGGCCCTTCGCCGCCGCCGCCGCAGGCGACACCGCGTTGTCGAAGGCGAACGGCCCGTCCAAGAGGCCGCCTTTAATCTGTCCGCGGTCGGCCATTTTGCAGAGCGCCGCCGCATCAAGCGTCGAGGGCATCTTCGGATGGACGGTTTCGACGGCCGACAGGATCGCGACTTTCGGCTCCACGACACCGATCGCGCGCGCCACGTGGATGGCGTTGCGCACGATGTCCGCCTTGGCGGCGAGGTCGGGCGCGATGTTGATCGCTGCGTCGGTGATGAAAATGAGCTTTTCGTAAGCGGGCGTGTCCATGACGTAGACATGGCTCGCGCGCCGTCCGGTGCGCAGACCGCTCTCCTTCGCGAGGATGGCGCCCATATAATCGTCCGTATGAAGCGCACCCTTCATGAGCGCGCCGACGGCCCCCTCGCCGGCGAGTTTCGCTGCTCGGGCGGCGCTCTCGCGGGCGTCTTTCGCACCAATGATCTCGAACCGCGCGATATCGAGGCCCGCCTCGTGCGCCGCGCGATCGATATCGGAGCGCGGACCGACGAGAACCGGCTCAAGGAGCGCGGCGTCCGCGGCCTCCACGGCGCCGGCGATCGCGCTTGCGCTGATCGGGTGGACGACCGCCGTGCGCAGCGCGGGTCCCTTCTGCGCGTCGGCGACAAGCGACTTCAAGCGGTCGCCGGTCTCATGGACGAAGGCTTCGGGACGCTCCGGCGCCTCGATGGAGACCGTTTCGCGCGGGGCCAGCACCACGGCCTCGCCGGCGATGACCGTTTCGCCGGCTTGGTTGCGACACGCGCAGGCGAGGACAACGCGGCCGCGATCCTCCTTGCGCGTCACCTTCACCTCGGTCTCCACCGTATCGCCGACCATCACCGGGCCTTTGAAGGACAGCGACTGCGAGACGTAGATCGTCCCAGGCCCTGGAAGCTGCGTCCCGAGAACCGTCGAGAACAGCGCGCCACCCCACATGCCGTGGGCGATCACCTCATGGAACATTGTGCCTTCCGCATAGGTCGGATCGAGATGGGCGGGGTTCACGTCTCCGGAGACGGCGGCGAAAAGCGCGATATCCGATTTCGTCAAGGTACGGCTCAACGTCGCTCTGTCGCCAACGGCTATCTGGTCGAACGTTCTGTTCGTCATCATGGACACGAGCCGTCGCCTCCTTGTCGGTCGCCGCACGCTGTAACGGCTGCATCGCAGCGAAGTCTTGATTTCGACCAAAGCGGGCGCGGCTCTTCTCTGAAACCGTCCTGTCGTCGCTTTGTCGCGTTCGGCGTTTATCACGCCTGTCGATCATGCCAAGCACGAGGCTCCCACATGACCTTTCAACCCACGAAAGCGTCGCTCGCGACGGCGGCTGCGGACGCCGACACCGCGATGGGTCTTACGTCAGCGGCGGCCGCCGCGGCGCTTGAGACCCACGGGCTGAACAGGCTTCCGGAGCCGCGGCTTCCCGGCCCGATCGAGATCTTTACACGGCAGTTTCTGTCGCCCTTCATCTACATCCTGATCGTCGCCGCGGCGGTCTCGTTCCTGGTCGGGCAAACGACGAGCGCGATTTTCATCGCCGCAGTCCTGGTCCTGAACGCGCTGATCGGCGCGATCCAGGAGGTCTCGGCGCAGAAATCCGCGGCGGCGCTTCGGGGCATGGTGCGCGGAAAGGCGCATGTGGTGCGCGACGGCGCGGTGCGCGCGATCGATATCGAGGAGGTCGTTCCCGGAGACGTGGCGCTGCTCGCCTCGGGCGACCGCGTGCCCGCGGACATTACGCTCCTTGAGACCGAGAACCTCACCATCGATGAATCCATGCTCACCGGCGAGAGCCTCGCCGTGGTGAAGGACGCGGGCGCGACGATCGCCGAGAACGCGCCCCTCGGCGACCGGCTCGACCAGTGTTTCGCAGGCTCCATCGTCACCCGCGGGCGCGGACGCGGTCTCGTGACGGCGACGGGGCTCTCCACCGAAATCGGCGACATCGCGAAACGGGTGACCGACAAACGCGTCTCCGAGCCGCCGCTGATGATCCGGATCCGGCGTTTCACCTATCAGATGGCGGGCGCCATCGGCGTCGCCATCCTGGGTCTTATCCTCTCCATGCTGTGGGTCGGAGGATATCAGACGACCGCCATGGTGATGATGGCGATCGGCCTTGCGGTCTCCACCATTCCCGAGGGCCTGCCCGCAGCTCTGACCGTCGCCCTCGCAATCGGCATGGGCCGGATGGCGAGGGAGAACGTCATCATCCGCAAACTCGTCGCGGTCGAAGCGCTGGGGTCATGCACATTCATCTGCTCCGATAAAACCGGAACCCTCACCGTCAATGAGCTGACGATCGACGCCATGCATCTTCCATCGGGTCGAAGCTTCTCCGCCACCGGCGCGGGCGTCGCGCCGGGCGAACTCAAGGAAGCGCCGGGACCAGAGGATCTCGACGCGCTGAGCGAACTTGTCGTCACCGGCGTTCTCGCGAACGAAAGCCATCTGGAATACGCTGGCGGCGTATGGGCCGCCGACGGCGACATCGTCGACGCGGCGTTTCTCGTCTACGCCAAGAAATTCGGTCTTTCGCTCGCCACCGTCCGGGCGGAGCGCGAACGCCGCAAGCTCATTCCGTATGAATCCGAGAACGCCTATTCAGGCAGCGTGAACGCGTGCGACGGCGCGAACATCCTGTTTGTAAAAGGCAGCCCGGAGAAAATTCTCGCCGCTTCGACGCACATGCGCATCGGCGCTTCGGACGAGCCGATCGACGCGAAGCGGATCGAAGCGCAGTTCACCGCTCTCGCCGAAGCCGGTTATCGCCTCATCGCGCTCGCGCGCCGCGCCGCGGGCGAGAGCGAGGCGAGCCAGGAAGACCCGCTCCACGACCTCACCTTCCTCGGCATGGCTGCGATGATCGATCCGATCCGTCCGGAAGCGAAGGAAGCGATCGAAAAGTGCAAAGCCGGCGGCGTCGGCGTCGCCATGGTGACCGGCGACCACCCCGCGACCGCCCGCGCCATCGGCGCCGATCTCGGCCTCAACGAGCGGAACGATCCGGTCGTCACCGGCGCCATGATCCGGGAGGCGTCGGCGGAGGGCCCGGAGGCGCTCCGCTCTCTCATTCTTCCCGCCCGGGTCTTCGCGCGCATCGAGCCTGCGCAGAAGGAAACCATCGTCGAGACCTTCATGGCTGACGGGCACTTCGTCGCCGTCACTGGCGACGGGGTAAACGACGCGCCCGCCATGCGCCGCGCGAACGTCGGCGTCGCCATGGGCAAGACGGGCACGGACGTCGCCAGGGAAGCCGCCGACCTCATCATCACAGACGACAATTTCGCCTCCATCGTTGCGGGCATCGAGCAGGGCCGGATCGTCTACAACAACATCCGCAAGGTGATCGGCCTTCTGACAGCCACGGGATTCTCCGCGATCCTACTTTTCTTCCTTTCGGTGTTCGCCGGACTTCCGATGCCCCTCACTGCGGTGCAGCTTCTTTGGCTTAATCTCGTGGCGAACGGGCTTCAGGACGTAGCGCTCGCCTTCGAGCCGAAGGAAGGCGGGGAACTGGAAAGCCCGCCGCGCCATCCGAACGAACCCGTGTTCGAGCGTCACGTGGTCGAGCACGTCCTCGTCGCAGGATCGGTCATGGGCGTTCTCGCCTTCACCACCTACCAGGCGACGCTTGCGAGCGGAGCCGCGATCGAAGAGGCGCGCAACATCACCCTCATGCTCATGGTTCTCTTCGGGAACATACACGCCCTGTCGAGCCGCTCTGAGCGCAAATCGCTCTTCACCCTGCCGGCCTTCTCCAACCGGTTCCTCGCCTTCGCAGTGCCGGGGGCGCTGATTATCCACCTCCTCGCGCAGAACACGCCGGGGCTACGCGCGGTATTGGAGTTCAGACCAGTCCCGGTTTCCACGTTCGCGACCCTCGCCTGCGTCGCGCTCGTCTTCCTCGCCACGGAGGAAGTCCACAAGGCTGTCATCAGAAGACGTCACCGGCGCGAAATGCGCGCCCTGCATGAGAAGGCCGCCCAATGACGGACGCAGGTCCCAGCACCAAAATCCACGCCGAATCGAGCGAATTCGCCCCAAAAGACAGGCCCGTCCATGAAGACCGGCCCGCTCGCGTCGATCGACCGGACCGTCCCATGACGGAGCTTCTCGACGACCTTGTAATGACCACGCTTGCTACGCGCACAGGCGGCGCTTCGGCCCTCGCCTTCGCAGTCGCGCTCTACGACTGGGCGGCCCACCTCGCCCTTGCGCCCGGCGCTCAGCTCGATATCGCGACGGACGCAGTCGAACGCACCTCAAACGTCGCGCGCGCCGCCGTCGCAGGTCAGGACGCAGACCACGCGGAGAACGGGGCCTTCGGGCCCTACGCCGTCGGCCTCAAAGCCCTCGCCGGCCTGCATGACGCCTACGGCGCCTGGGTGGACGCCGCCGTCGATCGCACGCCGGGCGTCTCCGCGAAGCATCGCGAGATGGTCCGCTTCGCCGCCAAAAGCGCGGCGGAGCCGTTCCGGCCGGAGAACTTCTTGTTCTCGAACGCGGAAGCCCTGAAGCGGACCGCCGACGAGAACGGCGCGAACCTCCTGCGCGGATGGATAAACATGTGGTCGGACGTCACCGCCCTCGGTGCGCCGGAAATCGCCCGGCGGCGCGACACGTCAACCTACCGCGTCGGCGAGACCATCGCCGCGAGCGAGGGAAAGGTCGTCTACCGAAACCGCCTCATCGAGCTCATTCAGTACACGCCATCGACCAAGACGGTTCGCGCAGAACCAATCCTCATCACGCCGGCGTGGATCATGAAATTCTACATTCTCGATCTGCAGCCGCACAACTCCCTGATCCGGCACCTTGTCGATCAGGGTTTCACGGTGTTCTGCATTTCCTGGTGCAATCCGGGTAAGGAGGAAGCGGATCTCGGCTTCGACGATTACCGCAAGCTCGGCGTCCTCGCCGCCCTTGATGCGATCGAGGCGATCCTTCCTGATCGCAGGGTGCATGGCGTCGGCTACTGCCTCGGTGGAACGCTCCTCTCTATCGCGGCGGCCGATCTCGGCCGAGACGGGTCGGACCGCCTCGCCTCTCTCACCCTTCTCGCCGCCCAGACGGATTTTCGCGATGCCGGCGAACTCGCCCTTTTCGTAGACGAGGACCAGCTCGGCTGGCTTGAAGCCTCCATGGACGCAAAGGGCTATCTCGGGGCGGAGCAGATGGCGGGCGCCTTCGCCGTGCTGCGCTCGCGCGACCTCATGTATCGCCGGCGCCAGCGCGCCTATCTTTTCGGCGAAACCGAAAAGGAATTCGATCTCATGGTCTGGAACGCGGATTCGACCCGAATGCCGAAGCAGATGCACTCGGAGTATCTGCGTCGCCTCTTCCTAAATAATGATTTTACGCAAGGCCGTTTCATCGTGGACGACGAACCGGTGGCGATCTCCGACATCCGGGCCCCCATCTTCGCCCTGGGCACGGAGAAAGACCACGTTGCGCCATGGCGCTCGGTCTTCAAGATCCACCTGTTCGCGGACGTGGAGGTGACCTTCGCGCTCACCAACGGCGGCCACAACGCCGGCGTCATCTCCGACCCCGGCCACCCGCGCCGCCGCCACAAGGTCCTCACGAAACAGGATTGCGAGCGGTATCTGAGCCCCGATATCTGGCTTGAGCGCGCCGAAGCCCGCGACGGATCTTGGTGGACCACATGGTTCGACTGGCTTGCCGCAAAGTCTAGCGGCGAAAAACCCGCGGCGACGCCGAAACGCGCTGATATTCCCGGCAATCTCCTGCGAAAAAACGCCCGGCTTCCGGACGCGCCCGGCGCATATGTGATGCAACGTTGATAGGGCGCGGATGAGCCGTTTGACCTCAATCAACGTCTCCTCGCCGCAGTAGATTATTGTGGCGTCGGGGCGTGGGCGCTTTCGAGGGAACTGAAATCAAGCTGACAAAAAAGAGCGGCACAAAGGGGCCGCTCGTTTTCACGCGCTTGTATCTGCAGCGCCTCCCGGGGGTGGAGTGATGGACATCAAACGGATTTCGGTCGCGTCAGCGGCGCTTGTTCTTGCGTGGACGCCGGGCGGGGGAGCCGCGCTCTCATGGCAGGACGCCGCGGAAGAGATCGCGGCCGATCCTTGTGCGCCCTTTGCGGAACTTTTCGCTGCAGGCGAAGCGGACGTCGCCCCTGATCAGGACGTCTCTCCTACAGAGGTCGATGCGGCCGAGGCTGAAACTGGGGAAGCGCCGACGGATCCCGCCGCCGAGACCGTTCCCACCGTGACCTCGCGCGCCGTCGGCGAGGACGAACCCGCCGCCGCGAGCACGGCCGTGACACCGGACTATCCGCCGCTCGCCGCCCAGTGCGGCGTCGAAGGCGCGGTGACGGCGCGCTTTGCAATCGACGCAGACGGCGTCCCGACTGAGATCGAGATCCTGTCCGCCCAGCCGGAAGGCGTCTTCGAAGAGGTCGTTCTCGCCGCGCTGCCGGACTGGCGTTTTCCGGCCGACGCGCCGTCGGGCGAACGCGCTCAGGAATTCTCTTTCACCCTAGAGCCAGCATCAGAGTCTGTCCCGGCCGAGGAGACCGGCGCGACTGAAGAACCCGCTGCGCGCGATTGGGGGCGAGCGCAGCCCGTCGCCGACCTCGTGGAATCGGGCGGTCCGATCATTCTGATCCTGATAGGCCTCTCGGTCGTCAGCCTCGCCATCATCTGCGTGAAGCTCCTGCAGTTCCAAAGCGCGCGCGTGGGCGACGCCGGCTTTATCGAGAAGGCCGCGCGCAAGATTCAGGCGGGCGACGCAGACGGCGCGCTTTCAATGGTCGCGGGACGCCGCGGGGTCATCGCCCGGGTTATGGAAGCCGCGCTTCGCGGCCGCGTCCTCGGCCTCGACGAGGGCCAGGTTCGCGAGGAGGTGGAGCGCGTCGCGCGCGTAAAGCTGGACGGCCTTGAGCGGGGCCTCCCGCTCCTTTCGGTGATCGCCACCTCGAGCCCGCTTCTCGGCCTCCTTGGAACAGTGCTCGGTATGATCGAAGCCTTCCAGCAGCTCCAGAGCGCCGGCGACCGCGTCGATCCGGCGATCCTCTCCGGCGGTATCTGGGAAGCGCTCCTCACGACGGCCGCGGGGCTCTCGGTCGCCATACCTTCAGCCGCTTTCTTCGCCTGGCTCCAGCGGGCCGTGGACGTCGCGGGTCAGCACATGGAGAACGCAGCGACGCGCGTCTTCACCGCCGATCTTTATACAGACGATAGCGACGACGCGTAAGCGCGTCCGCCGCTTTCGAAGGCTTCGGCAGGGAGGGCTTGCACGATGAAGATCAGGCGCTCGCGAGAGGCGGCCGACATCCTCAATATAACACCGCTGATCGACGTGGTGTTCATCCTCCTCGTCTTCTTCATGATCGCGACCAATTTCGCGAGTTACCGCCTCATCCGCATAGAAACTCCGCGCGAGACGGAGGTGAAGCAGACGAGCGAAGGCGCCATCGTCATCGCGATCGCCGAAGACGGATCGCTCACCTTTGATTCCCAGCCGATCGCGCGCGCCGCTCTGCGCGACCGCATCGCGGACGTCGTGGCGATCGATCCGGGCCGCGCCTTTCTTGTGCGCCCGGCGCCTGGCGTGAAGCTGCAGGAGGCGATCGCCATTTTCGACGAGGCGCGCGCGGCCGGTGCGAGGGCGGTGTCGTTCTCCGGATCGACCGAGGAAACGGCGGGAGACGGGTCATGAAGATCGTCGAACCGCGCAAGCGCCGCGACCTCGTCAACATCACGCCGCTCATCGACGTGGTGTTCATCCTCCTCGTCTTCTTCATGCTCGCTGGGTCCATCGATCGCCCGCCCGCCCTCGACGTGGCGCCGCCCGTCTCGGCGAGCGACGAGGCGGGCTCGGAGGAGGACGTAGTCATCCTGATCGATGAAGACGGCTCAGTCGCCTTCCAGGACCGCGTCGTGTCAAACGATCCCGAACTCCTCCGCACAGCGACGGTCTGGTTCGCCGCGCGACCGGAAAGCTCGATCCAGCTCAAGGCCGACGCAAACGCCGAGGCGGCTCGGGTCATCGAGGTCATGGAGCTGCTGCGCGAAGCGGGCGCCCAGTACCTCGTGCTTATCACCGTGGGCGGCTCGTAAATCGTGTCGAAGACTGACGATCTCCACGATACGCTCCTTGGCGATCTCTCGCGCGGCGCGCCGAGCGTGCGCCTGTGGATCTGGGGCGGCGTGATCGCCCTGGTGATCCACCTCGCCGTGGCCTTGCCGTTTTTACCGAAGCCCGCGCCCGACTCGGAGGCTGAACTCGGCCTCAAGGAAGGCCCTCCGCTGGGCGTGCGCCTCGCCCCGATCATCGCGCCGCCCGAACCGATCGAGCAGCCTCCGGTGATCGAGGAGCCGGAGCCGAAGCTTGAGGAACGCGCGTCGGATTCCCCGCCGCCCGCACCGCCCGCAAAACCGCGAGAACTTCCCGACCTTCCGGACATCCGGCCCCAGTCGGTGCCCGATCTGTGGCTGGGCGGCTCCTCCGGCGGCGGCACATTGACGCTCGAAGAGTACCTGGCTCTCCAGGAATGGCTGCGGCAGGCGCGCGCCGCGGTGATCGGCGAACTCGGCTACCCGTCCGAGGCGCGCCGAAACGGCATGTCCGGCGAGGCGGAGATCATCATCGTCGTCAATCGCGAAGGCCGGATCCTCGACTGGTCTTATGTGCGGCGTACGGGCTATCCAATCCTCGACCGCGAGATCGAAGACACCGTCCGCCGCGTGCGCCGGCTGCCGCGCTTTCCAGAGGGCACGCCCTACGAGACCCTCTCATACCGCCTGACCATCCGCTTTGAGCTAATGTACGCCTCGGGCGACCGCGCGCGCGGCGCGCCGCCGCCGCGGCGCTCCACCGACGGCGATCCGAACGCTGGAGCTCAACCGCAAGCGACCCTCTCCTCCGAGGACATGAGCCGCTGCGCGGCGAGCGCAGCGGAGCTGTCGGTCGAACGCGACGCCATCCTCGCGCGCCGGGCGGAGCTTGAAGCTCAGGTGGCAGAGTTTGAGCGGCAGATCGCGCGCTATGAACGTCGCGGCGAAAACCTCCCACGATCACTGCGCCGCGACATGGCCCAGTATGAGGACGCGATCGCCGCCTTCGACGCCGAGGTGGGCGCATTCCAGAGCCGCGCGCAGGGCTTTTCCGCCGTGTGCGGCGGCGGCTCGGCGCGCTTCGAGGAATACGCGCAGGCCTGTGCGCCGTATGCGACGACCGGAAACAGCTATTGCGAGGCGTTTGCGGATCTCTGGACGCGCCTCGCTCGGTAGGCGAGACAGCGGCGGACGAGCGAGGGAGAACAGGCATGCTGCTCAACGGCAAGAGAGGCCTCGTCATCGGGGTCGCAAACGATCATTCGATCGCCGCCGGCTGCGCTCAGGAAATGGCGGCTGACGGCGCGCGGCTCGCCCTCACCTATCTGAACGACAAGGCGAAGCCCTACGCCGAGCCGACGGCGGAACGGGTGAATGCGGAGGGGTTTCTACCTCTCGACGTGACCGACGAGGCGACATCGGACACGGTTTTTTCGTGGATCGCCGAAAACTGGGGCGGTCTCGATTTTCTCGTTCATTCAGTCGCATACTGCCCCAAGGACGATCTCCACGCGCCCGTCTCGGAATGCTCGCGAGACGGCTTCCTCATGGCGATGGACATTTCCTGCCACTCCTTCATTCGTCTCGCCCGCCGCGCCGCCGAGCTTATGAGCAACGGCGGTTCGCTCCTTACCGTGAGCTACTACGGCGCGGAGAAAGTGGTCGACAATTACAACGTCATGGGACCGGTCAAGGCAGCGCTTGAATCTTCCGTCCGCTATCTCGCTCATGACCTTGGCGCCCGGAACATCCGTGTGAACGCAATCTCTCCCGGTCCGATCGCCACGCGCGCCGCCTCGGGCATCGCATACTTCGACAGACTCCTCGACGAGGCGGCCGCCCGCTCCCCCAAAAAGAATCTTGCGACCATCGGCGACGCAGGGGCTCTTGCGGCGTTCCTCGCAAGCGATCGCGCCGCTGCGATCACCGGCGGCGTCCACTACGTCGACTGCGGCTACAATGTTATGTCGTAGGCGTTGCTTAATCGACCGACTGGCTGCAACGCGCATTGTCGACGCCGACGACCTCGAAGTCGTTCGCCCGGTGATCTTCGAGGGCGAGGCGATCGCTGTGGAGAGGTCGATCCCTCTGCGGACCGTCGGTGCGGATCGGCCCGAACGCATGGGCCGACCCCGTCGCCGTTAGCGACGAGCCCATACAGCGCTCCCATCCTCCCGTCGCCCTTCCGCATCGACACCGGACGCGTCGCCGTGAAACGAGACCCGGCGAACTTGGGGCGAGACCCGAAGATCGTGCGGACGCTTCGTCAGGCCCGCGGGCTCCTCCCCTGGGAGAGCGCCGGTCGGCCGGGCCGCCGACCAGCGCCATCGTTGATAACCGATACCATCAAAAACTCGTGCGCCTCGCCCTGCTGGCGCCCGACATCCAGCATCGCCTGCTCACGGAAAGTCCGTCTCACGGGCCGACGCCCGCAAAGCTCCTGAGCGACGATCTCCCGCTCGACAGGAACGAACAGAGGCGACTTCTGCAGCACGCCTGATGCGCCAAACCGAACCAACCTTCCTGATTCAGAGACACTCCCCACAGAACGCGCCGAAAAGATGGCCAAGTCCATGGAGTTCCCGCCCAAATACCGCGCCTCAGGCCGAGTAGCGCCATGATATCAAAGGCCTATACCGCCGCGCGCCAGAGACAATTTAATCTGTAGACTGAGTGGCGGCGTAAGCAGTCGCAAGCGAACGCGTTCCAGGCATGCGTGCGTTTTGTAAATGCGTGACGCTTCCGCGTGCTCCCAACCTAGAATGCAATATACAGTCCTGCCAGATCTACGTTTTTCTGCAGTTTTTTTCCGAAATTGAGGGTTTACGAGTAGTTCTTGAGCTGAAACAGCGAGGGGCTCGTGCTTTACGACGAGAGAAAGTATAAATTGCGACCCTGATTGTCAGGTTTTCTCGCCCGATTCAGGCTGCTTTTCCAACCCTCACCAAAAAGTCGGTCCTAGACTGCTTCTGTCCTTGGGTGATTTTCGCTACTGATGAGTGAATATCGAGAGACCAATTGCGAGGCCCGAGCGCCTTTCCGAACAACCTATTAGGGTTCGCATCTCATCAGCTAAAGGAGAAAACCACACGGCAGCGAATGTGAACTGCGAGCTTTCTCTGTTTACGGAGCAGAGAAGTCGTCCAGCCATGTACTGGAGCGCTTCATCCGAGCCGAAGGACGATCCGAGTCTCACGCTCGCGTTGGTTTTTGTGCTCGACGATCAGGCGAACGGTCCAGACGCCGCCGCCGGCGAAGGCGGAAGCCGGAACGCGGGCGATCGGGGCGTTGCGACCGCGATCGGCGGAAGCAGCCTTCGTCCAGACCTGCGGGTCCTCGCCGCGACCGATTTCGATCCGGGCGCGACGAAACCGGCTCGCATCGGCGGTCCCGACGATTTCAGCGGCCTGCTGTCGCCCCGATCCAGTGACGGAAATGCGATTGATGCGCGCGTCGAGGAAGAAATCCGGGTCCGCGTCCAGCGCCGCCGCGAGGTCGATCAAGCCGTAGCCTGAAAACTCGTCGACGCCGGGGAACTGTATGTCCCGCGCGCTCTGGACAAGCATACGCTTGACCTCGCCGGCGCTTAGCTCTGGACGCTGGGAGCGGAGCGTGGCGGCGGCGGCGGTCACAAAAGGGGCGGCGAAGGACGTTCCGGATGCTTCATAAAACCTTCCCTCGGAGCCGCGGACGGCGCTTCCGGAAGCGTAGGCCGCGCGCTCGCGCAGGGCGAAGCGCCGAAGAAAATCCGTCCCCCGGGCGCGGGCCGAGACGATGGTTTCCCCCGGGGCGACCAGATCGACGCCGTGGCCCCAGGACGAATACCCCGCGAGCCGACCGGAAGCGTTTACGGCTCCAACGGTGATCGCATCCGGGTGGCCGGCGGGGCCGAACCCGGGCGCGATGGGCGCGGCGGTGTTCCCCGCGGCGATGACGACGAGGGCGTCCAGGCGCGCCGCATAGGAAATCGCCTCCGCCACCTCGGGCGTCGATCCGTCCCCGCCGAGGCTAAGGTTGATGACGCGGGCGCCGTTGTCGGCGGCGTAGCGGACCCCAGCGGCGAGCCCGGAATGGTCCGCATCGCCGAAATCGCCGAGCGCCTTTACGACCATGATGCGCGCCGCCGGCGCGAGCGGCTCGCGTCCGCCGGCGATCAGGCTCGCGACGAAGGTCCCGTGGCCAAGATAGTCCCAAGGCCGATTATCAGGCCCCATAACGTTCCATCCGATGACGTCGTCCACATGGCCGTTGCGGTCGTTGTCGACGCCGTCACCGGCGATCTCACCCGGATTGCGCCAGAGGCGGTCGCGCGGCCCGGCCGCATGAAACCAGTCGACGCCGCTGTCGACCACGGCGACGATTACGGCCTCTCCCTGTGAACGCATTTCGAACGGCGGCGCGTTGATGAGCGTCAAGGGGTCGTTGGCCTGCTCGGCGTCGGATGGCGCGGCGAGAGCGCAAGCGGCGATCATGCTCAATGCTGCGGGCCGAAGGTTCATGACGGCTCTCCTTCTCCAAGGGCGGCGTGAAGTCCGATGACGCATTCGTCGCCCGCCGAGATGTCGGATACGGATGACAGTACGGGCGGCGTCTGAAGCGCATCCGCCTGCACGCGAGAGCCGACCACGAGTATGTCGGCGATCGGCGTTTCGTCTGCGTCGCCTCCTTGAGGGAGGGGCTCCAAGGCGCCGACTGATAAGCCCGCCGGATCAACACCGAACCCTGGGGAGAGTTTTATCCAGGCGAGGAGCAACGTCCCGACCAACCTCCAAAAGGTGCGCTCCGCCTCCCGTCTTGCAGCCCATTCCTCAGCCGTCCTCGGGGCGAGAACCAGCAATTGATGCGGTCCGGCGAGATCGAGGATTGATCCTTTTTCGCCGAGCGGATCCGGATGACCGTCCTGATCAGCAGGCGGGCTGATGGCGACCATGCCGCGGCCGTTGCTCTCCTCACCACCGATTTCGTCGATCGCGAACATGAGCGCCATCGCAAACATCGTTTCGACTGGTTTTTTGTCGCCGAACTCGTCGCGGCCGCCGCCGATGCCCGAAAGTCCGGTGACGGCCAAGCGGTTTTCAAACCTGACGAAAAGATCGACCGGCGGTTCCTCGGCCTCCGCCTCGACGACAATTTCTTCACCGGGCGGGGCCTCAATCGCCGGCTGAGCCTGCATGACGGCGCTCTCTGCGGGCGCCGTGCAGCCGATCCCGTCGTCGACGCTCACATAGGTGACGTTGGACAGCGTCCAGTACCCCTCGCCGACCGCCTCCGTCGGGAGCGCAAAGACGGGCGCGACGACGCCTGTTCCGAGCACGGACAGAGGCGTCGACGGGACGGCGCTGACGCGCTCGGCCGATCTGGCCGCCGTTTGCTCCGTCAGGATAGAGACGTTGAAAAAATCGTCCGCCTTTACCCAGTCCGGGACGAAACTGTCTGCGTTCGGCTTCAAGACGTCAGGCGCGAAGTCTCCGAGGACGCCGCGGACGCACCCGCGCAAGCTAAGAGCCACGGGCAACTGATCTGTATAAATACGATATACAGTGTTGAAGGCGCGGCTCGGCGAACCGCCGTCCGCGTCGACAGCGAGACTGTCCGCCTGCCCGCGCATCCGGTCGACGCCGGAGACGAAGGTCTCAATCTCGCCTGGTGCGATCGTCCCGTCCTGATTGGCGTCCACCTTGCGGATCGCCGCATTCGCCGGTGTGCCGGCCATCAGATTGGTCTGCTCGCGGGCGCAGATCGCAAGGGCCGCCTGATAATCGGTCTTGTTCTCGCGTGTCAGCTGATAGCGAAGGTTGGCCAACTCCGCGATGAGAGCGTCGAGCGCCGCCACCCGTAATTCGCCCTCGGACTGTTCCGGCTCGCCTGCAGGAATCTCGTAGCGGCCCTCAAACACCTGATCGACGAAGTCGATGGCGCCCATGATCTCTTTCTTGCGCGGCTCCAGAACCGTCTCGGCGAAATCCGACGCGTTGGTCAGCGCCTTCGTGTAAACGAAGAGCATCGCCGAGATGACCGGGTTGAGGGATAAGGACAATAAGCTGAGCGACGCCTCCAGCGATCCGATCACGTTAGCCAACCGGTCGAGCGCTTCGGGGCCGGAACGGTCGTCGTCCTCAGCGAAAGCAACGAAGGCCTGCATGGCGACATTGACGCCGCTGAGAGCAGAGCGGAACTTCGCCGCCTCGGCGTTGTACTTCACTAACTTGTTTCCATACGCCTTAAGGCCGGCGGGCGCGACGCCGTATGTCTTGGTCAGCCCGTAAAGCTGACGCAGCATCCACCCGATGCCGTCAGCCTCGGAACCGTAGGCGTCGGTCAGCTCCCGCTGGAGGGCGTCTGTCATCCGGATATGACTGCGCGCCCAGGCGATCCCGGCCTGCAGGTCCTTCACCGCCTGCTCGGTCGTGGCGCCTTCGAGGGTCGCATTGATGCGATTGATGAGATCCTGGATCTCCCGCATGGTCTTTAGATAATCGAGCAGTTCGTCGAGTTCGCTGATCTGCTGGGCGATCGATTGCGCAGCGGCTGGGCTTTGCGCGTAGGCCGACGATCCGTAGACGAGCGGCTGCACGAACCCTGCGCTGAGAGCGGCGGCGAGGCAGACGCTAGAGCGGGCGCGCCGAAGCGCGATGTGGAAGGCCATGACGTTCTCCGATGATCAGGCTTGAGGAGATCCGGTTTGGGGCGGGCGGCGCGTCGACGCGCCGCCCGCACGCCTCAGAACTCGTATCGGGCGCCGATTTGCACACGCCAGCGTCCGCCGACGCCGCCGTCTTCGATGCCGGCCGTCTGATTGCGGATGAAAAGATCGTCGCCGGTGCGCGGAACGAACGCCTCGCCCATATCACCGACGAACTCATAGCGGCCGTCGAAGAAGCCGACGACGGCGCCGGGCAGATCGAACTGATCGCTCAGATCGTACCGATACTCGGCGAAGCCGCCGAGATCGGCGTTCCACGTGACGTTCGTCTCGCTCTCGCTGATCGCAAGATCGAACGTGTCCTCCGGCGGGCAGATGAGGCAAGTGAACGACTGCCAAGCGTCAAACCGGGTCTCGTTGATGGTCAAGCCAACTGCGGCGAGCGGACCGGCGCTGAAGCCCCCGGCGAACTCGTACGGCTTCTTCGTCTCGACATAGATATCGTAGTACGTGTTCTGAAATTCGAACCGGCGATGGTCGGTGATATCGCCAGCGAATGCGGGGGGCTGCTGGAAGAACTCGGCGTCTTGTTCGAACCGTACGTATTCCACGCCAACGCCCCAGCGTACGCCGCACGGAAGCTGAAGGCTGTCGACTGGCGTGTAGAAGCCGCCGATGGCGAAGAAGTCGACTTCGGACGATCCCGTGATGTCGAGACCGGACTGACCGTAGATGATGCCTGTCGTATCCGTGTTGGGATTAAAACCGATATTGACGTTGCCCGTCGTCTCCGTCCCTGGCTCGATGAAGCTGGAAATCGTCTCATCGCCGCTCGCGAAGGTCGCCTTGATGTCGATCCCGCCGAGCGTCGGCGAGTAGTACCCGCCGCCGATGGAGATCGCAGGCTCCGTAAACGTATCGTCTGTCGTTGCGCCGAAGCTCTCGCCCTCGGGAGTGATGACGACGCCGGAGCCGAGAGGCGCGAAATCGTAACCGCCGACAGCCCCGCCGCCGATGGAGATCGATGTCGTGGGGCCGCGGGACGGTGCCGGGCGATAGCCGGGCGCGCCGCGAACATAGCTCGGAAGACCGCTGAGCCCCGTGTCCGGCATCATGTCCTGCGGAACGGTCGCCCCGGCGTCGATGGTGATTTCGCCGTTGCTGAGCGTGAACGGAGCCGGGACGAGACCGGGCTCCCCTGGATAGCCGATGAAGGCGACGCCCGACCGGGTGTTTTTAAGGTCGTTGAGATCTTCAAAGGTGATGAAGAATTCCGGATACCCGTCGTCGTCCTGGTCCTCCTCCTCGGGGACGCGCAGGGTGTCCTGATCGAAAACCAAATAAACCTCGGTCGGCCTTCGATCCGTGTTCGTTACGCTGACTGGTATCGTCGTCGCCGCCGCGACGGCGATATTCGCCGCCGCAGAGGCCGGAAGGACGAGGCTGACGCCGATTACGCTCGCAGCCGCCGCGCTCAGAAAAATCTGTTTCATGGTGTTCCCCTTGTCTTTGTCGCGCCGCGCGCGTTCGCCTGATGACGAGGCGGAGACCCGGCTGGGCCGGAGTTGAGCGCCGCCTCAGTCGTCCATGCGTCGCGCGCGGGGAAATCGCGCCACGCTGGCGGACATGTTTTATGGATTGGAGGCGATGAGCGCTTCCCGGCGGTCCCGCCACACGGCCGCCTGGGCCTCATTGCCTCGGGCGAAGGCGACCTCTTCGAGGATTTCCAGAATGTAGACGTGGGTCGCGCCGGCGATCTCCCACGGGAGGTTTTTTATGTCCTCGAAGGCGCGGATCGCTTGGGCTTGAGCGGCGTCGGCGTCGGTCAGCGCCAATGAGCTCTTGGCGAGAACGCCGCGCGCATAGGAGATCTGGGCGAGGGACGCATCGTCCTGTGGCGAGACGGACGTGACGAATGGCGTAAGCCACTCGAACGCCCCCCGAGCATCGCCGCTTTCTAGCAGTAACGCGCCAACTTTGGTCGTATCCTCCAAAATGTAAGGATGGTCCGCCGAGTAAACCGTTTGATTGATCTCCAGCGCCGTTTGGTAATGGCCCACCGCGTCTGCGGCGCGATCTGCACGTTCGGCGTTGAGACCGAGATTGAAATGGGTATTGGCCGTGTCGGGATGGTTTGTCCCGAAGAGCGCATTTTGAATTTCGAGCGTCTCTACAAACAGTGCGTCCGCGTCCTCAAAACGTCCTTGTTCTGAATAGATCAGTGCCAGGGTGTTTTGTGCGGCGGCGGTGCGATCATGCTCGCGGCCCGCAAGGGATTTGAACATGTCCAACGATTGCTTCATCGCCGATTCCGCTTCGGGCAGATCGTTGGCGCGCCGTAAAAACGACCCATAGTGACCCAAGGTCGTCGCACGCATCCAGGGGCTGACATCCTCCTGCTCCGCCTGGTCTACAGACCGCGCATAGAGCCGTCGAGCGCGGTCCATCTCGCCCGAAAATGCAAGCGCACGGGCGAGAAGGTTCCGCGCGTTGATGGCGGCGCGCGCATCACCCTCCGGTGCAAGGGATAGCGCCTTTTCGGCCGCTATCGCCGCATCCTGGAGGCGCCTTTGTCGGATATAACCGTCCGCAAGATCGATCTGGGCTTCGGTCCACATCGGGTGGTCATCGGGATCAATGTCGCCGCGATCGAACTGCGTTTGATAGATTTTTACGGCCTCTTTCAGGGCCGTTTCGCCGTATTCCAGCTCGCCGGCGCCATTGGCCCGCCGCCCGATCAGGGCGAACAATTCCGCGCGCTGGAGGTCATCGTCTTTGTACCTATCATTCGCGAGCGCTTCGGCGCGGGCGAGCGATTGCCTGGCGGCGTCGAAATCGGAGACCTTGACCAAAAGCGAGCCGAGGGCCTTCCGGATCTCGAATTCAACATCTGGCTGCATTGCCGAGCGGGCTTCGAGCCGGACAATCGCTTCGTTCGCCATATCGCTTAGGATACTCGGATCGCGGCCACGGGCGACAAACACGCCGGCTCCATCCAAAAGCTCGACTAGGAAATCGCGGCTCGCCGCCGCCTTTTCCGCCTCAGCGCGTGCGAGGCGCTCATTGGCGAGGGCCCGGCTCCAACCAAGGCCGGCAACGGCCCCGCCGATGAGCGCAGTTACAAAAACCGCACTCGAAACGAGCAACGCGCCTTTGTGCCGGCCGGCAAATTTTCGTAAGCGGTAAGTCGTACTGGGCGGACCAGCCGAGATGGCGTCCCCAGCCAATTTTCTGACGATATCATCCCTCAGGGCCTCGACGCTTTGGTATCGTCGGTCTCGGTCGCCTTCGAGCGCCTTCAAGACGATCCAATCAAGTTCCCCCCTGACTTGCTTGATGAGCGACGCCGGATTGGTTGATCGTCGTTCGGCCAGATCCGTCGCTGTTTTTTCGATCGACGACAGCCAATGGCTTGGCGCCAAGGTGACGTCATCCCGGGCCGTATTGTTTTGGTCACTGGGACGTCGACCGCTGATCAGCAGGTCCAGGAGCACACCCAAAGCGAAGACATCGGTGCGTATATCGACATCCGCGCCCTCGGACGCCGATTGTTCGGGGCTCATATAGCCGTGCGTGCCAATCACTCTGCCGGCCAAGGTCCAGTTCTGGTTAGGCTCCGCAGACTGGACAGCCTTAGCGATGCCGAAATCGATGACTTTGACGGCCGGCGCCCCGGTATCGTCCGTGACGAGAATGTTGGACGGCTTCAGGTCGCGATGGATGACGCCCTTCTGATGTGCGTGGTGGACGCCGTCGCACAGGCCGATGAAGAGTTTAAGCCGGTCGGCGACGGACAGCGCATTCTCGTCGCAATAGGTGTCGATGGAACGACCGTCGACCATTTCCATAACAAAATAAGGGCGGCCGTCGTCGGCGACGCCGGCGTCGTAGACTTGCGCGATAGCCGGGTGGCGCATCAAAGCGAGCGCCTGGCGCTCGTTCAGAAACCGGCCGACCACCTCTCGGCTATCCATCCCAAGACGGATGAGTTTCAGCGCGACAGTCCTGCGGACGGGGTCGGTCTGTTCGGCTTCGTAAACGACGCCCATGCCGCCCTCGCCCACCAGACGCTTCAACGCGTAGGGCCCGATCCGCACCCCGATCGAGGCCTCCGGCGTCGGGACGTCCTCAACGGTGACATCGAGGGGCGCCGCGAGAAAGCCCGGGTCCTCGTCAAGACTTGAAAGAAGGCTCTCGACCTCATCCTGCAAGGCTGCATCGCCGTCGCAGGCTGTCGCGACGAACGCGGCCCGTTCCTCCGCCGGGCGCTCGCGTGCGTCGTGAAAGATCTCCCAGACCCGCGCCCAGCGCACCTCGTCTCTCATGCGCCAGCCTCCGGCAGACGCCGCGCGTCGTCGGCGAGCGCCCGGCGCAGCCATGCCCGCGCCGCAGTCCACTGACGGTTGACCGTGCGCGGCGAGGCGCCGAGCGCTGCTGCAGTCTCCTCCACGCTCAGCCCGGCGAAATAGCGAAGTTTCACCACCGCCGCCATCCCTGCGTCAAGGGCCTCGAGGCCATCGAGCGCCTCCGACAGGGCGAGGACGTCGACATCGCCCGCGTCCACGGACGCGGCCTGCTCGTCGAGGGTGACCTGTACCGCGCCGCCGCCGCGCTTCTCCCGCGCCCGGCGCCTTGCATGATCAACGAGGACGCGACGCATGGCTTCGGCGGCCGCCGCGAAAAAATGCGCACGGCCGTCCCATCCCACCTCTTCACCGCCGGTGAGACGCAGAAACGCTTCATGAACAAGAGCGGTCGCCTGCAGGGTGTGACCCGCCCGCTCGCGCGCCATCCGAGCGCGGGCGAGCTGGCGCATTTCCTCATAGACGATCGGCAGGAGATTTTCCGCCGCCGCGGCGTCTCCGGCCCGAATGCGGCTCAGTAACTGAGTGACATCGCCATAAGCCATTGTTCGCCCCGGCAGCTGGATCGTTTGTCTTAAAGTACCACAACGCCCTTCCCGATCGACTACAGGCTTGAGGTGACATGGTGCACGCGGTCCGGTTTCGAGGTTAGTTTTCCGGCGGCTCCGACGGAGGAGAGGAGATCGCTGACCGGGGTTATCGAAGTGGTCCAGCTCCAGCGTTAGAGTCCGACCTCGGTTGCGGGCGCTATGGCTGGTCTTCCCCCAATTTTCTGATCCAGTTTGATTGCAGTTTTTTCGGGCATCTTGGACCTTGGAATGGAGGATCAGATGCCGAGGAAGAAGTATACCGAAAAAACTGCAATCAAACTGGATCAGAAAATTGGGGGAAGACCAGCCATAGCGCCCGCAACCGAGGTCGGACTCTAACGCTGGAGCT
>JBCBJX010000011.1:0-53264 GCA_038522735.1 Pseudomonadota bacterium | reverse complement strand
TCCCGGACTGACCGAGCGCCGCGACGTTCCGACGGCCATTCCCGGCGGCTCCATCTCCAATTTCGCCGAGGCGTTTTACCTCGGACCGAACCGGTGGCTGCGGAACCGCTGGTCGGTGGTCCCCGCGCGGGGCGCGACGACTTGTTCGCCAGGGCCCTGTTCGCCGCCGGAGATCTACACCTCGATCAACGACGGCGATCTCTGGCGCAAGCGGTTCACGCTCAATCTCAACCGCTTGGGCGTCATTCAGCGTACGAATATCCACCTCGGCTCCGCGAATGTGAGCGCCTATCTGCCGGTCGGCTCCGGCGCGGCGAACCCGGACGGTTCCGAACAGATCGGGCTTGTCCGCCTCAACAATCTGTTCGCCCAGTTCGCGCCGGGCGCGGGATCGAGCGCCATCTCGACCATCGGAACCGCCGACGTCGTCACGCTGCCCGGCGGCGGGTCCCTCGGGCGCCGCGCCACGGAGTTCGACTGGCAGGCCGTCTTCGGCGTTCATCCGCGCGACGCGCGGTTCATCATCGCGCCTGATTACGTGAACGGAGACGTCAAGGTCACCCGCGACGGCGGCGAGAACTGGGAGACCGACCGCAGACTGACCATCGCCGCCTCCCAGAACGGCCGCCTGCAGCTGACCGGCCGGGACTCCTATATGCAGGTGACGCACATCTCCTTTGATCCGTATGACGACGCGAAGATTTTCGTCGGCACGCGGGACGCTGGGGTGATCTGCTCACGCGACGGCGGCGCGACCTGGCGGATGATCCGCAAGACTGACCGTATTCGCTACGTCACCGGCTTCCAGTTCCGTCCCGACGGGACGGTCTGGGTCTCGTCCTACGGCCGCGGGCTCTGGAAGATCAAACCGTCGCGGGCGTCCTGCCGATCCGGCGAGGACTGGATCCCGGAACTCATCCAGATCCCGGGCGGCCTGCCGGATCCGACGCCGCGGGTTCCGGGCGGTCTGACGCTCGCGGCGCTCGGCGACGACCCGGGGGCGGAGCGCGAACCGACGGGAGCGGACGTCGCCGGCCGGGCCGTCGCAGTTCTCGGCGCGAATGCGGGCTCGGCGGGTCAGACGGTGATCGGCGAGGACGGGCTCTTGTTCATCCGGGCGCGTGGTTTTGATCCGGCGGGCGGGGCGCTGACGGCCTCCTTCAACGACTCCGATGAAGCCGCAGGGCCGCTGGTGCGCCCGAAGGCGGACGGATCGGCGGAGATCGCTGTCTCGATCACCGCGGACGTCCCGTTCGGCCTGAACGTCGTCAAGGTCCGACAGGCGGGGGAGGGGCGGATCGCCCGCGCCGAGTTCGTCCGCGCTCATCTCGAGGAAGGCTTCGACGAGCCCGTCGGAGACAGTCCCGGGCCCGATCAGACGCTTGCGGAACGGTTGAGGCGGACCGTGTGCTCCGCCGGTCGAAACGCGCAACTTGATCCCGCTGATCTGGGGGACGCCTGCAAAGCGAACGACCCGGTCGATCTCCAGTAGCCGCGCGCCTTGGCGCGCCGCCAGCGAACGGACTAGGTATGCGGCTGCGCAACTCTGGAGGTCCGCATGCCGTCCTTCGACATCGTTTCCGAAACCGACATGGCCGAGGTCGACAACGCGGTCGCCAACGCCAATCGCGAGATTACGACCCGCTACGACTTCAAAGGCTCGAAATCGACCTTCGAGTTCGCCGATGAGGGGATCACCATCCACGCCGACGACGACCTGAAGCTGAAGCAGATGCACGAGCTGCTCCAGGGGCACCTTGCAAAGCGCGGGATCGAGCCCGGCGTCATTGACTACAAGGCGGTGGAGAAAGCCGCCGGCCAATCCGTCCGCCAAAAGGTTGCGATCAAGCAGGGGATCGAGAAGGAACTTGCAAAGAAGCTGGTGAAAGACATCAAGGGGGAGAAACTGAAAGTGCAGGTCGCCATCCAGGGGGAGGAGCTTCGCGTCACCGGCAAGAAACGCGACGACCTGCAGGAGGTCATCGCGTTCGTGAAAGGTCTCGGGCTCGAGCAGCCCCTTCAGTACAAGAACTTCCGGGACTGACGGCCTACGCCATCTTTTTCTGCAGCTTGGTGCGCAGATTGTAGGCGAAACTGATCACCGTGAAGATGACGACGTAGCGGATCGTCAGGACGCCGAGGTCGGAGCCGAGGGTCGTCATGCTCGCCGTCACTGTCTGAACCACGTCGGAGGCGCGGTCGCCGGAGATCGCCATCATGATGATCGGGTAGGCCCGGTCGATGGCGAGGGCGAGGAGCGCCTGACGCCAGATCACGGATTTTTCCGTCATCATCAGCGAGACGAGGAGGGCGATGGTGAGCGCGCGGGAGGTGTCGGCCGGGGAGAAGCCGAGGCTCCAGATATAGAGAAGTTCGTCCATGTCCGGTCTCCTTTGATCGGGCGTAGTGAAGGGCTGTTAGGGTTAAGGCGAAGTGAACGCGGACGCGGAAATTCGGTTAACGGAGCGTTAAGCGGGCGCGGCTGCCTGCAAGCGGTTACGGCCCTTCGTCGCCGTCCTTGGCGACGCCTCGCTGCGCGAGGCTCCTCAGGACGAAGATCGCTCAATCAATTTCAGAGCAGTCTTCGTCCTGAGGAGCCGCGAAGCGGCGTCGCGAAGGACGGCCGCGAGCCCCTAACTGGAGCCGCCGGCTTTGGCGGCTACGAACTGCGCAGCCGTTCGGCCGGAGCGCGCGCCGCGGTCGACAGCGAAGGCGCGCGCCTCGCGCCGCAGATCGTCGCTTGCGGCGAGGCCGGCCGCGCCGGCGTGGCTCTCGACGGCGGCGAGATACTCCGCCTCCGTCAGCTCATAAAAGCCGATCGAGATCCCGAAGCGGTCGGCGAGGGAGAGACGCTCATGGCCCGCTTCGCCGCGCCGGATCGCGTCCCGGTCCTCGTTTTCCGCCATCGCCCGCGGCGCGAGGTGTTTTCGGTTGGAGGTGGCGAGCACGAGCACGTTCTCAGCCGCGGCCTCGACCCCGCCGCCGAGCGCGGACTTCAGCGCCTTGTAGGTCGCGTCCGGCGCCTCGAAGGAGAGGTCGTCGCAATAAAGAAGGACGCGCTCCGGCCGGCCGGCGAGGGCGGGGAGAAGGTCGGGCAGGCTCGCGGCCTCGTCGCGCCGCACCTCGATCAGCTTCAGCGCCGCGTGTTTGGCAAGCGCCTCGCAGGTGAGGCCGAGGGCGAGGGCGCTCTTGCCGGTTCCCCGCGCACCCCAGAGGAGGACGTGGTTCGAGAGGCGGCCGGCGGCGAAGGCCTCGATCGCGCCGGCGACGCGGGCCTTCGCCCGATCGAGACCGACGAGCACGCCGGCTTCGGGCAGGCTCGGGATCGAGACAGGCCGAAGCCGCCGCACCGCGCCCTCCCAGATAAAGACCTGCGCCGATGCAAGAATATCGGCGCTCGGCGGCGGCGGGGCGAGCCGCTCCAGCGCGTCGGCGATGCGTGCGAGTTCCGCTCTCGTCTCCTCGCTTTTTTTCGCCATGCGCGCTCCGTTGCATCGGGGGCCGACCCGACTATAGTCCGCCGACCTTTCAATCCTTTAGACGACGCCCACATCAGCGGCAGACCCGCCGGCTCCGCCGATCCGTCGTTTCCTCCAAGGACGCTCCGCCATGTGGATCACCCCCGCTTTCGCTCAGGACGCCGCCGCCGGCGGTCCGCCCGCCTGGGCCAATTTCATCTTCATCGCGGGCTTCGTCGCGATCTTCTACTTCCTCATCATCCGCCCCCAGCAGCAGCAGGTGAAGAAGCATCGGGAGATGGTTTCCGCCGTCCGCCGCGGCGACACGGTGGTCACGTCCGGCGGCATCGTCGGCAAGGTGACCAAGGTGCTGGACGACAATGAAGTGCAGGTGGAGATCGCCGAGGGCGTCTCTGTGAAGGTCGTGAAAGCGACCCTTTCCGACGTTAGATCGCGCACCCAGCCGGCGAACGAGAACGACAAGTCCGAGAAAAAAGACTGACGCCGGACCGTCGGCGCGAGGCGAATTCAATGCTCCAGTTCACGCCCCTGCAGCGGATCGCCATTGCGGCGACGATCGTTCTCGGGATCCTCTTCGCAGTCCCGAACTTTACGCCGCGGGAGAGCTGGGACGCGCTCCCCGCCGTCGTGCCTAAGACGCGGGTGACCCTCGGCCTCGACCTGCAGGGCGGCTCCTACATCCTTCTGCGCGCGGACACCGAGACGGTGCTGAGCGACCGGCTCAACAACACCGCCGGCGACATCCGCGCGGAGCTGCGCGGCCGCAATGGCGGGGACCGGCTGAATTTCTCGGATCTGACGATCGGCGAGGACGCGATCTCCCTGCGCTTGGAAAGCGAGGCCGACGCCGAGGCGGCGGTCGAGCGCCTCGGCCGGCTGTTCCGTCCGCAGATCGCGGCCGTCAGCGCCTCCGTCCGCGAGGCGGTGGTGAGCCGCGAAGGAGCCGTCGTCACCGTGACCCAGACGCCGGAGTATCGCGCCCAGACGGCCGACGCCGCGGTTTCGGCGTCGATTGAGGCGATCCGCAATCGGATCGACGCCCTCGGCACTCGCGAGCCGACCATCGTCCGCCAGGGGATCGACCGGATCGTCGTGGAAGCGCCCGGCGACGAGGACCCGGAGGGGTTGAAGGAAATCCTGAGCCGGGCCGGGCGCCTGACCTTTCACGAGCACGACCGCACGGTGCCGATCGATCAGGCCCTCGCCGGGCGGGTGCCGCCGGGCTCGAAAGTGTTTGAAGCGGACGAAGCGGCGGAGCCGTTCATTCTTCTTCGCGAGACACCGCTCATCACCGGCGACATGGTGAAGTCAGCATCGTCCGGTCTCAACACGGACGGCGGCGGCTTCCAGATCAACTTCGCCTTCGACAGCGTCGGCGCACGGCGCTTCGCGCGTTATACGCGGGAGAACATCGGCCGGCGGTTCGCGATCGTTCTGGACGATCAGGTGATCTCCGCGCCGACCATTCAGTCGGCGATCACCGGCGGCTCCGGCCGCATCACCGGCAATTTCTCGCCAGCGGAAGCGGAGCGCATCGCCGTCCTCATCCAGTCCGGCGCGCTGCCTGCGCCGCTTCAGGTGATCAACCAGCGCACCATCGGGCCGGGGCTCGGGGCGGATTCAATCCGGGCGGGGACGATCTCGCTCGTCGTCGGGTTCGTCGCCGTCATCATTTTCATGCCGCTCTGTTACGGGCGGTTCGGTCTCTATGCGGACGCGGCCCTCATCGCGAACGTCATGTTGCTCGCCGGAGCCCTCTCGCTCCTCGGCGCGACGCTGACGCTGCCGGGCATCGCGGGCATCGTCCTCACCGTCGGCATGGCGGTCGATGCGAACGTCCTCATCTTCGAGCGCATCCGCGAGGAGCTGCGCGAGGGGAGGGGGGCGGTGCAGGCCGTCGAGACGGGCTACCAGAAGGCGTTCTCCGCGATCCTCGACGCCAACATCACGACCTTCATCTCCGCCTTCATCATGTTCTTCCTCGGCGCGGGGCCGGTGCGCGGCTTCGCGGTGACGCTCGCCATCGGCGTCATCACCTCCGTCTTCACCGCTTACGTCCTCACCCGCGTTTTCGCCGGCGGCTTCGTCCTGAAAGCCCGCCCGAAGGCGCT
Source organism: Pseudomonadota bacterium (assembly GCA_038522735.1). Classification (GTDB taxonomy): domain Bacteria; phylum Pseudomonadota; class Alphaproteobacteria; order Caulobacterales; family Parvularculaceae; genus JBCBJX01. The sequence goes on along the minus strand of JBCBJX010000011.1, from coordinate 47,674 downwards.
CGCGCTCTAGGCCCCGTCCGATGCTCCTGAAGCTCGTCCCTGAAAACACGGCCGTCGATTTCGTCTCCATGCGTCTCGGCGCTTTCATCGGCTCCGCGATTGCGGTCGTTGCGGCGATCGCCGCCTTCTTCATCCTCGGCCTTAATTTCGGCATCGACTTTCGCGGCGGCGTCACCATCGTCGCCCGGGACGCCGATCCGGTCGCCATCGAGGACGTGCGCGCCGCCGTCAGCGATCTCGGCTTCGGCTCGCCGACGGTGCAGGAATTCGGCGATCCGCAGACGGTGAAAGTCGCGATCGCCGAGCAGGACGCCGAAGACGGCGCCGAGGCGGACGATCAGGAAGCCGTCCAGCAGGCGGCCGCCGTCGCGATCCAGGAGGCGCTGCGCGCGACCCTCGGCGAGGACGTCGAGTTTGAAAGCGTCGAGGTCGTCGGACCGACGGTCTCCGGCGAGCTTGTCCGCGCCGGCGCCACGGCCGTCGTCATCGCTGTCGCGATGATGCTCCTCTATATATGGTTCCGCTTCGAGTGGCGGTTCTCCGTCGGCGCGATCACGGCGCTCGTCCACGACGTGGTGCTGACGCTCGGCGTCTTCGCCGTCTTCCAGATCGAATTCGGCCTCTCCATCATCGCGGCGATCCTGACCATCGTCGGCTACTCCATGAACGATACGGTCGTCGTCTTCGACCGCATTCGCGAGAACCTTCGCAAATACAAGACGAAGTCCCTCGGCGACGTGGTGAACCTCTCCATCAACCAGACCCTCGCGCGGACCTTCATGACGTCCGTCACGACGCTGCTTGCGCTCGTCCCGCTTTATCTCTTCGGCGGCGAGGTGCTGCGCGGCTTCACCTTCGCGATGATCTGGGGCGTGATCGTCGGCACTTATTCTTCCGTATTCGTCGCGGCGCCTGTTCTCATCGCCGCCGACCCGCGCGGCGCCTTCGAGCCGCGCAAGCCCGAACCCGCCGAGGCGGGCGCCCCAGCCTGAGCCGGCGCCGCTCTCTAATTGTGACCAAAATGTTACTGTCGGTCGCGAAGTCCGACTTCTGATTGAGACCCCCCGGCTCTCGTCGGTCTAGGCGTCGGGGGGCGAGCGCGCCGCGCTCGGGGGCCCCCCGTCGTTTTTGATGAGGGTCGCCTGCATGAACATCACCGAACGCCTGAAACTGCTGTCGACGACAGCGCTCGCCGGCCTCTGCGCCGCCGCCGTCGCCGCGCCCGCCTGGGCGCAGGACGCCGATGACGATGTCGACGAAATCCAGGAAGTCGCCGACGAGATCTCCCAACAGACCGACGACCGGATCGTCATCACCGGCTCCCGCCTGCGCCGGGACACATACTCAAGCGTCGCGCCGCTGCAGATCGTCGACGCAGAGACGGTCCGCGAGGCGGGCCTCATCGACACCCAGCAGATCCTGAAGCAGCAGACCGTCGTCACCGGCGTTCAACTGGACACGGACCTCAACACCACCGGCGGTTTCGTGACCAACGGCGGTCCCGGCGGGTCCGGCGTCTCGCTGCGCGGCCTCGGTCAGGACCGGACCCTTATCCTCATCAACGGCCGTCGCCTCGCGCCGTCGGGGGCGGAGGGCGCGCCGTCCGCGCCCAATGTCAACCTCATTCCGTCCTCGCTTATTCAGCGGGTCGAGACGCTCCTCGACGGCGCTTCGTCCGTCTACGGCTCAGACGCTATCGCAGGCGTCCAGAACATCATTCTGCGCTCGGAGTTCGACGGCTTCGAGATCGAGGGTTTCGCCAGTATTCCGGAAGAGGAGGGCGGCCGCTCCACGCGTTTCAGCCTTCTCTACGGAAAATCCTTCGATCGCGGCAGCATCACGTTCGCCGCGGAATACCGGAACCAGCAGGAAATCCTGATGCGGGACCGGGACTGGACCTATTCCGATGACGGCGTGTCGTGCGCTCTCGATATCGAGTTTCTTGCGGACGGGACGGAAGTACGCACCTGCGGCGGCTCCATCACGGGCATCGACTTTGTCTCAGGCGGAACCCCGCTCGGCACCGGGCCGGAAGTCGCTCCGGATACGGGCTTCTTCCTTCCAGTACCCTCGGGAACATCGAACACCTATCTGACCCGTTCGAGTTTTCTCGAAGGCGACGACAACATTCTTCCGCGAACCAACCAGATCTCGATTTTCACGACGGCCGACCACGACGTCGATGTTCTCGGTCACGAGACGAATTTCTATGTGGAGGCGTCCTATTTCAACAGCCGGATCGACGCCCGTTCAGGCTTCCACGGTCAGATGTTCCCGACCGTGCCGGCGACGAACCCGTTCAACCCGTTCGGCGCTGCAGCGCTCCCGGTCATCGCCCTGCCGATACCTCGCGGCAACACCGAAATCGATCAGCAGCAGACGCGGCTGTTCGGCGGCGCGCGCGGGGCGTTTCTGGACGAAAGCTGGAACTACGAAACCTATTTCGGCTATACACGGACGACCGGCTACAGCCGCCGCCCGTCGATCCTGGAGCCGCAACTTGAGTTGTCTCTACGCACCTCGCGGGACGACGGAACCGGCAACATCATCTGTGGGGAGCTGGACCCGATCTCGGAGTTCTTCTCCTTCATCACCATAGAAAACTGCGTGCCGGTGAACCTCTTCGCGCCGTCGCTCTACGACCCAAACAACCCGCAGTTCGCCACCCAAGAGGAGACGGACTATCTGACAGGCGTCCGGACGGTTTACACCGAAATCGAACAGGAGATCGCGGGCGGCTTCGTCACGGGCGACCTCTTCGAGCTCCCGGGCGGCACGGTCGGCGCGGTCTTCGGCGTTGAATGGCGGCGCGACGGGATCGATTCAGGTACGGACGACAACGCCCAGCGCGGCCTCACGGCGGCGTTCTTCTCCGACGGCCGCACCATCGGCTCGGTATGGCTCCGCGAAGCGTACGCAGAAATCGAGCTTCCGCTCCTCTCCGGCGCGCCGTTCGCTGAGGAGCTGACCGTGAACCTCGCCGGGCGGATCGTCGATCATGAGTTCTTCGACACGACGAGCGTCTACAGCGTCAAAGGCGCCTACGCGCCCGTCGACTGGTTCACGATCCGCGCGACCTACGGGACGTCCTTCCGCGCGCCGAACGCCCGGGAACTCTTCCTCGGCGGACAATCAGGTTTCGTCGGCGGAACGACCGACCCGTGCGTCGTTCCGGTGGCGGCCGCGACCGGCGGTGTCTACAACCCGGCGAACGACAATCGTTCGCAGACGGTGATCAACAACTGCCTCGCCGAAGGAAACGCGCTCGGCATCGCCAATCTTCCGTTCACATTGGGTCTCGGCGGCGCGGCGGGCATCCAGTCCTTCCGCACCGGCAATCAGGACCTTGATCCGGAGCGGTCGACCACGCTGACGGCGGGCTTCGTTTTCGAACAGCCGGTGTTCACGATTTTCGACGCGCGCTTCAGCTTCAACTATTACGACATCGAAGTCGAAGACGCGACGATCACGCCTGGAGCGACTTTCATCTTTGACGGCTGCTACGACACATCGGCGTTTCCGACGCAGTTCTGCGGCAACTTTGCGCGCGATCCGAACACCGGCTTCGTGCCGAGCCTCGACATCACGCCGTTCAACCTGTCGACCTTCGGGACGACGGGCTTCGACCTCAACTTGAACGTCGAGACGGAGGCGGCCGTGTTCGGCCAGCTGGTCGACTTCAGCCTTGATCTAGTCGCAACACGGCAGCTCTCCTTTGAACAGCAGGAGTTCCCGCAGGACCCCGTGCTCGACGAGCAGGTCGGCGGGTTCGGCAGCCCGGCCTGGCGCGCTATCGGCAACTTCCGTGCGACGACGGGGCCCTGGTCCCTGTTCTGGCGGACAAACTATATCGACAGCCAAGGTGATTTCGATTCACTCACGGGCCAGCTTGATCTGGATACCGCACCGGACGGCCGCTACCAGAACACGTTCAACGGCCGTCGGACCGGATCGGTCAGCAGTGTCGAGAAAGTGCCGGCTTACTTCGAGCACACCCTGTCGTTCCGTTATCAGGAGGACACCTGGAGCGCGCTCTTCGGCGTCGCCAACGTCCTCGATCGCGATCCGCCGCAGGTGGACGACGGCGCGGGGGACGACCGCATCAACGGCGCGACCATCGGCAATTGGAACGTGCCGCTCGGCGTCGGCTACGATCAGCGCGGCCGCCGGTTCTTCGCGACCGTGACGCGCCGGTTCTAGAACCGGCCGTCGGAGCGCCGTCAGTCCGTTCTGAGTACGCATGAGAAAAGGCCCGCCTCGGCGGGCCTTTTTTCGTGTTGTTCCCTGAAACGCAGACGCCCGCTCGGTCGATTGGAGGACGAACGCTCCGAAAGCGGAGGGCTAGGGCGCGCCTCGCAGGCGTCCGGTATGGTTAATCCGCACGCGGCCGCGGCGCGAGGGCGCAAGGCGTCGTTAATGAATGTTGTCTTTTTGTAACAATGGGGCGGACATTTGTCGAAAACATGTCGATTGGCCGATCCTGCTACTGTGCGTCGCGAAAGCCGGTGTTAGCGTCTGCTTCGGTCGGGAAAAGGCGTCGCGTCAGACGATGTCGTTCCTGAGTGTCATAACAGCTTGCGATGAGGGTCAATCATGAGCGTCGAAGAACGTTTGAAACTGCTGTCCACGACAGCCTTTACCGGCTTTGCGTCGATCGCGCTGCTCGCCGCCGCGCCGGCGTATGCGCAGGACGCCGACGACGACGTCGACGAAATCGAAGAGATCGCCGAGGAAGAAGACGAAGAAGAGGATCGCATCGTCATCACCGGCTCGCGGCTTGGTCGTGATACGTTTACGTCGGCATCGCCCGTTCAGGTGATCCAAGGGCAAGTTGCGCGGGAATCCGGTCTCTTCGACGTTCAGGATATTCTGCAGTCGACGCCGCAGGTCACCGGTTCGCAGATCGACCAGACGTTTGGCGGCTTCGTGCTCGATCAGGGGCCTGGGTCTCAGGAGGTCAACTTCCGCGGCCTCGGGGCTGGTCGGACCTTGGTCCTTTTGAACTCCAAGCGCGTGGCTCCGGCTGGGGTCGAAGGCGCGCCGGGGGCTCCGGATATCTCTCTTATCCCGAGCATTCTTATCGGCCGGATTGAGAACCTGCTCGACGGCGCGTCGTCGGTTTACGGCTCGGACGCGGTCGCCGGCGTGACGAACATCATTCTTCGGGATGACCTCGACGGCCTTCGGTTTGAAGGCAATTTTACGCAGCCTGAGGAAAGCGGCGGCGAGTCGTACTCGCTATCCGCAGCGTGGGGCGTCGAAGGCGTGAACGGCCGCGTGACGTTTGCGGCGGAGTACCAGCGTCAGTCTAATCTTGAGTTCCAAGATCGCGACTTCTTGCGGTGTAACGAAGAGCTCGAACAAGGCGAAAGCGGCCAGATTCGTTCTCTCAACATTTCTCGGGAACCTGGAATTCCGGTCCAGCCCTGCAAATTCTCGTTTTACAACAGGATTTTCCTCGAAGACGGTATCTTGGCGTCCCTGTACCGGTCTCCGGACGGAGTTACGACGAACGTCGGCATTCCGGGCTATCTCGAAAGCAGCCTCGGCAACAACGCCGCCTTCGTACTCGATCCGTCAATCATTATTCCTGACAACGTCAATCTGGACGATGCGAATATTGGCGGTAACATCGACGGCGATGGCGACGGACTCATCGACGTCAATTTCTTCGATCCCTTCTACAACACGGAATTGAATCCGGTTCGGCAGCAGGCGGACTTCCTGCCGACGAACGAGCGGTTCAACTTCTACAGCTTCGGCGAATACGACCTTAATCGCTGGGGCAATATGACGGCTTACTTCGAGGCCGGGTACTCCCGCCGCGAAACCTTCATCGACAGCGGTTCTCTCGGCGTGTCGCCGAGCTACCCCGCCAACAGTCCGTTCAACCCGTGCAACACCGATTTGGACGACAACGGCACGCCGGACGATCCGTCCGACGATTACCGTCAGAACCCGAACGGCGCGGAGTGCTACGCCGTCTTCGGATTGCCGAGCGATTTCCTCGGCTCAAACCCGACGGTTGTGCCGCAGGTCCAGATCCGTGGTCTGAACGAGCAGACGGTCAACCTTGCGCAGACGCGGATTGTCGGCGGTCTTCGCGGCGATCTTCCGTTCCTGGACGTCGGACAGATGAGCGGGTGGACGTACGACGTCTACGCCATGCGGTCCCAGTCAGACGGCACTTCGATCCGTCCGGCGATCAACAACGATCGGCTTATTCTTTCGACCGAGACCTCGCGGCGCCTGCCTGACGGTTCCGTGGTCTGCGGTATTGACGTGGACGGGGACGGCTTCCCGGACGGAAGCGATATCGACGGCGACGGCGCAGCGGACAGCCCGCTGACGACTGAGGAAACGTTTTCCGCGTGCGTTCCGGTCAACCTCTTCGCACCGGGCAAATTCGGTCTCGGCGGCGGGTCGCTCTCGCCGGAAGAGTACGATTATCTCGTCTCAAACCGGATCTTTAACACGGTCTTCGAACAGACGGTCGTTGCGGGATTTGCGAGCGGCACGCTCGCGCGCCTGCCCTGGAACGACAACGACATCCTCTTCGGCGTTGGCTTCGAGTACCGCGAAGACCGTTTGGATTCGTCGCCTGACTTCACGTCCGGACAGGGCCAGCAGTTCCGGTTCTTCACCGATCCCGGTGCAAGCGGCGCTCGCGACCTCTACGAGTTCTTTGCGGAGACGAGCTTCGACGTGTTTGAAGGCCGGCCGTTCGCCGAGCTTCTTCAGATCGAAGGTTCCGTTCGCTTCACCGAAGAGAGTTTTGCAGGTTCGGCGACGACTTACTCGGTCAAGGGTCTCTACAAACCGACCGAGTGGCTGACCCTTCGCGGAACGTACGGAACGTCGTTCCGGGCGCCGAACGCACGTGAGCAGTTCCTGAACGAGACGTCGGGCTTTACGGGCATCACCGACCCCTGCGTCGTGCCCGAGGGCGCGCGGATCGCGCCGACGACCATCGGCGGGACGGAGACATATGATCCGACGCTCGACACGCGCGATCCCGACATCCTGGCGATCTGCGTCGACACCGGTGCGGATCCGACCTCTCTCGGTCTCGCTGGCGGTGACGACAGCGTCTACACGATCGAGGCGATCAGCGGCGGCTCGCAGGATCTCGATCCGGAGACGTCCCGCTCGTTTACCTACGGCGTGGTTCTCGAGCCGTTCCAGGCGATCGAGGAGTACACCGGAGTGACCTGGCTCGACCGGGCCGGACTCCAGCTGTCGGCGACCTACTACGACATACTCATTGAAGACTCGATCACCGAGCTCGGCAGCGGCAACGTCGTCGGTCAATGCTATACGCTCGACGGCAGCTCAACGTGCGGACGCATCTCGCGCGACGCACTTGGCTTCATCAGCACTATCGATACGTCGCCGGTGAACATCGGCCGCGACACGGCTGTCGGCGTCGATTTCAACATGCTGTTCACCTACGAAGCGGATATCCTCGGCGAGACCGTCGATTTCTCGCTCGACGGCACGGCGGGTTGGCTGCTGGAGCAGGAATTCGAGCAACTCGGGGTCGTCGACGACAACGCCGGCGAAACCGAATCGCCCGACTGGACGGCTCGGATCAACCTGCTCGTCGATTGGAGCGACTTCCGGTTCAACTGGTTCACGCGCTTCATTCAGGGCGGCGAAGAAACCCCCACAAACTTCGTCGCGGGCCAGACCTGTACGCCGAACCAGTTCCTCGCGAACCCGAACGTGACGGATCCTGGCGAACTTTGCCGGCCGGTGTACTTCACGACCGACTACTGGGTGCACAATGCCTCGGTGGCTTACTCGAAAGACACTTGGGTCATTAACGTCGGCGTCTCGAACGTTTTCGACCGCGATCCCGAGTTGGTCGATAGTCAGGGCGTGTTCTCGGTGCGGAACGTTCCCATCGGTATCGGCTACGACATCTTTGGCCGTACGGCGTTCGTGAACGTCGCCAAGACGTTCTGATCGAACTGGTCCATCAATCGAAAGGGCCGCGGGTTCGCCGCGGCCCTTTTTTGTTTGGATACATTCGCGAAAGACCCGCGCTTGGTGACGGGTTTCTCCATATTCCGCTTTCCGCGCCGTAAAATCAGATTTTCGCGAGGTTCGCGTTCGCGAAGTCCCAGTTCACCAGCTTGTCGAGGAATGTCTCGATATAGGCCGGGCGTTTGTTCTGGTAGTCGAGGTAGTAGGCGTGCTCCCAGACGTCCATGGTGAGGAGGGGCGTGACGCCGGCGTCCGTCAGCGGAGTTTCCGCGTTCGGCGTTTTGCGGATCTCGACGTTGCCGCCTTTGGCGACGAGCCACGCCCAGCCCGAACCGAACTGGGTCGCGCCGGCTTTGGCGAATTCCGCCTTAAAGCCGTCATAGCCGCCGAAGGCGTCGTCGATCAGCTTCGCGATCTCGCCGGTCGGCGCGCCGCCGCCGTTCGGTTTCATCGAGTTCCAGTAGAAGGTGTGGTTCCAGACCTGCGCGGCGTTGTTGAAATGGCCGGCTTTCGAGGCGTCGCCCGCCGCGTCGTGGATGATCTCCTCGAGGGAGGCGTCCGCATGGGGCGTGCCGTCGATCAGCTTGTTGAGGTTGTCGGCATACGCCTGGTGGTGTTTGCCGTAATGGAAATCGAGCGTCTGCTCGGAGATGTGCGGGGCGAGGGCGCCGCGGGCGTAAGGAAGGTCGGGTAGCGTGACGGCCATGTCGGTGTCTCCCATTTGGCTGCTCGCGCGTTAGGTAACCGTCCTCGCCCGTGTTTCAAACGGGGCGACGATGCGCCGCCGAAAGACCTCCGCACCCCCCGCCATGAGTGAGATGCAATCGCAAGACGAGACTTACGCGCTGGACGCCGTGAGGGCCCGGAATCAGGAGCGGGCGCTCGCCTTCGCCTTCGCCCCCGCCGCGCGCCGGCGGGCGCTGTTCGCCGTCGCGGCCTTCGACGCCGAGCTTGAGAAAACTGCGGAAACGGTCTCGGAGCCCATGCTCGGCCAGATCCGCCTCGCCTGGTGGCGCGAAGCGGTCGAGGAGATTTTCGACAGCGATGTGCTGCGCCGTCATCCGGTCGTCGCTGAGCTCGCAGCCGTCGCTCGTCGGACGACCGCCCTGCGCGCGCCCCTAGAGGGGCTGATCGACGCGCGTGAGCGGGAGCTCGATCCCGCGCGATTTCAGACGCGTGCGGATCTGCGGGCGCATCTCGCTGATATCGGCGCCGGCTGGGCGCAGACCGTTTCCCTTGTCTGCGATGCGGTCGATGCGTCTGCGGGCGTTGACGCGCTCGGCGAGGCGGCGGCGTGGGCGCGCGAGCTGGAGCGCGTCGGCGCCCGGCTCGCAGGCGGGGTCTGCCTTCTTCCTGCGGAAGACCTCGCCGCGGCGGGCCTCAGCCGCGACGGTCTTCTTGAGGGGCGCGGCGTCGATGCTCTTCCCGAGCTGGTCCGGAGCCTCGCCGAGACCGAAGGCCGCGACGCCGTCGCCCGCGCCAGATCGATCGGGGCGACGCCGCCGGCGCTCGCGCCGCTCGCCGCGGGCGCTGCTTCCGCCGCCATCGCGATCGATCGGTTGGCCGCTGGCCGCAGTCCGGACGCGCCGGTTCTGCGGCGTCTCGCCATGGTCCGCGCCGCCGCGCGCGGAGGGCTCTGACTCATTTCTCAGGCAGCGGAATAAACTCCGTTTCGCCCGGCGGTAGGGTGAAGGCGCCGTTCTCCGGCCAGCTCGCCTCAGCGGCCCCGGTCCAGTCCCGTTTCGCCTGCTCGATCCGGTCCCGCGAGGCGGAGACGAAGTTCCACCAGATGTGACGCTCGCCGAGCGGCGCCCCGCCGAGCAGCATAAGGCGCGAGGGCTCCGAAACCTCGATCGTCGGCGCTCCGCCCGGCTCGAACACCGCCATCGTCTGTTCCGGGATCGGCGCGTCGCCGGCCGAAGCCGCGCCGTCGACGAGATAGACGGCGCGTTCTTCGTGGTCTTCCGGAAGCGCGATGCGCGCGCCCGGCTCGGCGTCGACGGCGAGATAGAAGAGGGGCGAATAGGTTTTTACAGGAGACGTCGCGCCGTAGGCGGCGCCGACGATGAGGACGCCTGACCAGCCCTCGCCGGAGACGCGGGGCAGGTCCTCCGCCTTATGATGGAAGAACTCGGGATCCGTCTCCGCATCATCCTCGGGCAGCGCGACCCACGTCTGAACGCCATGCATTTTCAGCGTGCGCGCGCGGGCCTCGTCGCCGGTGCGTTCGGAATGAACGACGCCGCGCCCTGCGGTCATCCAGTTGACGTCGCCCGGGCGGATCACCTGTTCGTAGCCGAGGTTGTCCCGGTGCGTCATTTCACCATCGAAAAGCCAGGTGACCGTGGAAAGCCCGATATGGGGGTGCGGGCGCACGTCCATGCCGTCGCCCGGCCCGAGTTCGCCGGGGCCCATCTCGTCGAAAAAGACGAACGGGCCGACATGGCGGCGCTTCGCATACGGCAGAACCCGGCCGACGAAGACGCCGCCGCCGAGATCGCGTCGCCGCGGCTCGATCAGCATTTCGACGCAGCCGACGCCGTCGCGGCCGTCGCACGGGTTCGTATCAGGGGCGTTCTGGTCGGCGACAGACATCGGCGTGCTCCCTTGTTCAGCGCGAGGTCATAATAGGCTCGTCAGCCCTCCGGGCTAAGGGAGATTTCGACAAGCAGCGGAAAGTGGTCGGAGCCGACGTCCTGCAGCACCCGCGCCTCGTGCGGGACGATCCCGTCGCTCAGCATCACATGGTCGATCGGCAAGCCGATGAGCGGCGCCCGCGCGAACCAGGTGGAGGCGAGGCGGGGGTCGCCCGCCCGGCGGCCGGGCAGCAGATGATAGCCCGGCGTCCAGGGCGTCGCGTTGAAATCGCCAGCGATCACGTAAGGCAGATCGATCCGGGCCGCCGCTTCGCCGATCGCCGTCATGACGCCGTCGCGCTGGGCGAGGTGGCGGGGGGTCGCGGGCGGAAACGGGTGGGCCGCGAAGATGGCGAACGGGCGGTCGCCCTCGACGATCGCGGCGAGCACTGAATGTCCGGCGAGCGGAGACGAGAGAGCGGCGTCGCGGCGGAGCGGCAGCCGCGAAATGAGGGCGACGTCGCGCGTGCCCCAGACGCCCGGCGCGCCGTGAAAAAGCCGGTGCGGATGATCCGGATAGACTTGAGCAAGCTCGGCAAGCCGAGCGAAAGGAAGCTCCGTGAGCAAAACAATATCCGCATCGGTTGCGGCGGCGACGCGGTCGAGGGCGTCGCTTGATCGATGAAGGTTGATCCAGACGAGCCGGACCTCGCCCGACCCGCCGACGGGCCGCGCGATTTCCCCGGGGAAGAACAGGACCGCCCCGTTAATGAGCGCCGCCGCTCCGAATGCGGCGAATGCGGGCTTGCCGATCCGTCCGCCCTGTCGTTTCAGAATTACCGCGGCGGCGAGACAGGCGAGGGCGCCGAAAGCGATTTGCGGTTTGAAATGGCCGACCAGTTCGAACGGCCAGCCGAGAGGCGCGAGGAGGGCTGTGAGCGTCGCCGCGGCGGCGCCGGCTGCGGCGAGCGTTATCACGCGCTGAATGAGAGACATGTGATCGCCGCCTCTCGTCCTTTTGCGGATTACTCCGCCGCGCGCGCCGCCGGGGCGAGCCAGGCGTCGAGGTCAGCGAGGGCGCGTCGGGTCATGGCGCGCTTTTTCGCGCGGCCGCGCTCCTTGCCCTTTAATCGACGGCCGTCTGCGTCCGTACGCGGTCCCTCGATCTCCGGGAACAGGCCGAAATTGACGTTCATCGGCTGGAAGGCGCCCTTCGCGCCGGCGCCCTCCGCCATGTGGCCGCCCGTGATGTGGTGGAGGAGCGCGCCGAGGGCCGTCGTGCGCGGCGGCGCCTCGAAGGTCGATCCGAGGGCGTCTCCTGCGGCGAAGCAGCCGGCGAGGAGGCCGATGGCGGCGCTTTCAAGATAGCCCTCGACGCCCGTGATCTGGCCGGCGAAACGTAAGCGAGGGTCGGCGTTGAGGCGCAGGCCGTCGTCGAGGAGCTTCGGGGAATTCAGGAACGTATTGCGATGCACGCCGCCGAGGCGCGCGAACTCGGCGTTCTGGAGCCCCGGGATCGTCCGGAAGACATCCTTCTGGGCCCCATATTTCATTTTCGTCTGAAAGCCGACCATGTTGTAGAGCGTGCCGAGGGCGTTGTCCTGGCGCAGCTGCACGACGGCGTGGGGTTTTTCATCGGAGTGCGGATTGGTGAGCCCGACGGGCTTCAAGGGACCGAAGCGCAGGGTCTCCCGCCCGCGCTCGGCCATCACTTCGACCGGCAGGCAGCCCTCGAAATAGGGCGTCGACGTCTCCCATTCCTTGAACTCGGTCTTCTCCGAAACGAGAAGCGCGTCAATAAACGCTTCATACTGTTTTTTACTGAGGGGTAGGTTGATATAGGCCGCGGCGTCGCCTGACGGACCCTCTTTATCGTATCGCGACTGGCGCCAGGCGACAGAGAAGTCGATCGTATCCGTGTGGATGACCGGCGCGATGGCGTCGAAGAAGGCGAGGGCGTCTTCGCCCGTCAGATCAAGGATCGCCTGAGCCAGCGGCTCGGAGGTGAGGGGCCCCGTCGCAACGACGACATGCGACCAGTCCGCAGGCGGAAGGCCTACGACCTCCTCGCGCACGATCTCGATCCCGGGATGCGCCTCGATGCGCGCCGTCACGGCGGCCGAGAACCCGTCCCGATCGACGGCGAGGGCGCCGCCGGCCGGCACTTGATGGGCGTCGGCGCAGGCTAGGATCAGCGATCCGCAGCGGCGCATCTCCTCATGGAGGAGGCCGACCGCGTTATGCTCGGCGTCGTCGGAGCGGAAAGAGTTCGAGCAGACAAGCTCCGCCAGGGCATCCGTTGCGTGCGCCTCCGTCCCGCGGACCGGGCGCATTTCGTGGAGCGCGACCCGGGCGCCCGCCTCGGCGGCCTGAAACGCCGCCTCGGAGCCGGCGAGGCCCCCGCCGATGATGTGAATCTGCGTCATGGGGACCACATAAACTGTCGTCGCGCCCGCTGAAAGCGGCCCGCCCTCGCCCTCGCCCTCGCCGCCCGCCCGTGTAGAGTGGGGCGCGGGAAGGGGCGTTCATGGACAGGCATCTCGGTATTGATCGCGTCGTCAGCGAGGCGTTCAGCCTCGGCTGGGAGCGGGGCTTCATTTTCGTGCGCCTGTTCTGGGCGCCCCTGCTGCTCGCCGTGGGCGTCTCTACGGCCGTCGGCCTGGTGCTGGCGCAGATCTTCGCCGTCCTGTTCGCAACAGGGTTCGATCCGAACGGCTCGAACGGGCCGCTCCTGTTCTGGGGGCTGACGGGGTTGAACCTTGTCGTTCTGGTCTTCACGACGTTTCTGTTCGGAGCCGCGGTCGCCGCGTTCTACCGGTTCGTGGTCACCGGCGAAACGCCCAAAGGCCTCGTCCACGTGAATTTCGCTGGGCCGAGCGTGCGCACCGCAATCGCGCAGCTCGGTTTCGGGCTCCTGTTCTACCTCTCCATGCTCGGTCCCATCTCGCTGGCCGTTTTTCTCGCGACCCGCCCCGAAATCGGGCCGTGGGGTCAGGAGATCCGGCACTTTGAAACATTCCGGCTCTCGGACGAAGCGGTCGCGACTTTGCAGACGGGTTACGGCGTCGGGCTCCTCGTCTCCCTGATCCTCGGGGCGATCCTGACGCCGCTCGCCCCGATGGCGGCGGTGGAGAACCGGCTGCACCCGATCCGCGCCGCTGCGCTTTCCCTGCCGAGGCTGCATTCGATTTTCACCGCCTACGTCCTCTTCATACTGTGCGCGGCGGCGCTCTATTTCGTGCTGGGGCTCGGGCTTGGAATTCTCGAGGTGGGCTTCATCGCGTTCGAATCGCTGATCGGCGCGCCCCGCGCCGGCTTCATCCCGTTCCTGACGATCGGTTACACACTGCTGGTCATCGCCGCTTTTTCGGTCGCCGCGGCGCAGGCGGCGCTTCCGGCGCTGATCTATAAACGCCTTGTTGAGATACGCGAGGCGGGCGAGGAAGAGGCCGGACCACCGGGCTTAACCGGCCCCGCTGGCGACGCTGGCTGACCAAATAGAGGAGGCCTCTGGCCATGAAACAGCCAATCGGCGTCGGAGACATTCTCACCGAGAGCTTCCGGTTCGGCGGAAGCCGCATTGCGACGGTCCTCCGCGTCGTCTGGGCCCCTCTGGTGGTTCTCGCCGTCATCTGGGGCGGGGCGATGTTCGCCGTCTTCGGGTCGGACTTCGCCGCGTTCGAGACCATGACTGAGGAAGAGGCGGTTCTGTTCATCCTTGAGCGTCTCTTCACGCCCTCGACGATGCTCGCTTTTGTTGCGCTCGGCCTCGTTTCTGCGTTCGTTTATTCGGGCGCCATGGCGGCGATCTTCCGCCTCGTCGCCCTCGACGAGGAGCCGCAAGGCGCGTTCTTCGTGCGCTTCGACGGGCCGTCCGTACGCACCGGCGTCGCCGCCATCCTCTATAACGCCATCTTCTACGTCATTGCCGGGATCGCTGGATGGATCGCGGTCAGTCGCGCCGGCGGCGCACCGGACCTCGCGGCGATCTTCGCCGACGAGCCGGATGCGGACGAAGCCCTTGCATTCGCTCAGATCGCCGGTCTCACATTCCTCATTTCCATCCTGCCGCTCGCTTATCTCGGCGTGAAGCTGACGCCGTTTCTGCCGGGTACGGCGAGCGAAAACCGGCTCCTCTTCGTCAACAGCTTCAGCCTGACCGCAGGTTATTTCTGGTCGATCTTGGGGCTCTTCGTCGTGCTGTTCGCCGCCGTCATCGGGCTCAGCCTCGCCTTCGAACTGTTGCAGGGGGCCGTTCAGCTGCTCCAGACGGCGATCAGCGTCGTCAGCGGGGAGGCCGGCAAAGCGCTCGCTTCCCTGATTTTCGGTCTTGTGATTCTCGTCGCGACAATCGCGTTTCAGCTGTTTTTGACAGGCGTGCAGCTGGCGGCGCCGGCGCTGGTCTACCGACGGCTCGACGACATAAAGAACGGATCAGAGCCGGCCTAGGCCGCCTTCCGGCTCCGCGTCCGCTTCGCGGCCGCCGTCTTCTTGGCGGCTGATTTCTTCGTCGCTGCTTTCGAGGGTGTCGCGCGGCCGGCGAGGATCGGCTTCAGGAAGCGGCCGGTATGGCTGGCGGTGTTCGCGGCCACGTCCTCGGGCGTTCCGATCGCGACGATTTCGCCGCCGCCGTCTCCGCCTTCAGGGCCGAAATCGAGGAGCCAGTCGGCCTGTTTGACGACCTCCAGATTGTGTTCGATGACGACGACGGTGTTGCCGGCCTCGACAAGCTCCTGAAGCACTTCCATCAGCTTACGGACGTCTTCAAAGTGGAGGCCCGTGGTCGGCTCGTCGAGGATGTAGAGGGTGCGGCCGGTCGCGCGTTTTGAGAGTTCTTTGGCGAGCTTCACCCGCTGCGCCTCGCCGCCCGAAAGCGTCGTCGCCTGCTGGCCGATCTTCACATAGCCGAGGCCGACCCGGTTCAGGGTCTCCAGCTTGTCCCGGATGGCGGGGACGGCGGAGAAGAATTTAAGTCCGTCTTCGACCGTCATGTCGAGGACGTCCGCAATCGATTTCTCCTTGAACGTCACTTCCAGCGTCTCGCGATTGTAGCGGGCGCCCTTGCAGACGTCGCAGGTGACGTAGACGTCCGGGAGGAAGTGCATCTCGATCTTGATGACGCCGTCGCCCTGACACGCCTCGCACCGCCCGCCTTTGACGTTGAAGGAGAAGCGCCCCGGCTTGTAGCCGCGGGCCTTCGCCTCCGGGAGGCCGGCGAACCAGTCGCGGATATGGGTGAAGGCGCCGGTGTACGTCGCCGGGTTGGAGCGCGGCGTGCGGCCGATGGGCGACTGGTCGATGTCGATCACCTTGTCGAGGTGTTCGAGGCCCTCGATCCGGTCATGGGCGAGGGGCGGCGCTTTGGAATTCATCAGCCGGCGGGCGACGGATTTGTACAGCGTCTCGATGGTGAAGGTGGATTTGCCGCCGCCGGAGACGCCGGTGACGCAGGTCATGACGCCGAGGGGGATCTCGCCCGTCACGTTCTTCAGGTTGTTGCCGCGGGCGCCCACGACGCTCAGCATGCGCTTTGAGTTGATCGGGCGTCGCTCGTCCGGGATCGGTACGGCCCGGCGGCCGGCGAGATAGTCGCCGGTGAGGGATTTCGCCTCGGCTACAATGTCGTCCGGCGTTCCCTGGGCGATGATCTTACCGCCGTGGACGCCAGCGCCGGGCCCGATATCGATGACATGGTCCGCCTGGCGGATCGCGTCCTCGTCGTGCTCGACGACGATGACGGAGTTTCCAAGGTCGCGCAGGTTTTTCAGGGTGCCGAGGAGGCGCTCATTGTCGCGCTGATGAAGGCCGATGGAGGGCTCGTCGAGCACGTAGAGGACGCCGGTGAGGCCGGAGCCGATCTGGCTCGCAAGACGGATGCGCTGGCTTTCGCCGCCGGAGAGAGAGCCGGACCCGCGCGAAAGGGTGAGGTATTCCAGGCCCACCGAATTCAGAAAATGCAGCCGGTCGCGGATTTCCTTCAGCACCCGCTGGGCGATGGATTTCTGTTTCTTGGTCAGCGACTTTTCGAGGTCCTTGAACCACTGATCCGCGGACTTGATAGAGAGGGCTGCGGCCTCGGAGATCGTGAAGCCGCCGAGCTTTACGGCGAGGGCTTCGGGCTTCAGACGGGCGCCGCCGCAGACGTCGCATTTCGTCACCGCCTGGAACTTCTCCATCTCCTCGCGGACCCAGGCGCTGTCCGTCTCCCGCCACCGGCGCTCCAGGTTCGGAATGACGCCCTCGAACGGTTTCGTCGTCTCGTAGCGGCGCAGACCGTCATCGTAGACGAACTCGACCGCCTCGTCGCCCGTACCGTAGAGGATGACGTCCTGTTGCTCCTCCTGCAGATGATCCCACCGATCGTCGATGGAGAACTCATAGGCGTCCGCGAGGGCCTGCAGGGTCTGCATGTAGTAGGGAGACTGGCCTTTGGACCACGGCGCGATCGCGCCTTTCCTCAGCACCTTGTCTTTCTCCGGAACGACCAGATCCGGATCGAAGAAGGTCTGGGTGCCGAGGCCGTCGCAGGCGGGGCAGGCGCCCGCCGGGTTGTTGAAGGAGAATAGCCGCGGCTCGATCTCATCGATGGTGAAGCCTGAGACGGGGCAGGCGAATTTCGCCGAAAAGACCGTGCGAACAGGTTTTCCGTCCTCATCCTTCTTGTCGGCGCTTTCGGCGATCGCGATGCCGTCGGCGAGGTCGAGGGCCGCCTCGAAGCTCTCCGCGAGCCGGCTTTCGACGCCCTCTTTCACCACGACCCGATCGACCACCACGTCGATATCGTGCTTCACCTTTTTGTTGAGTGGCGGAACGTCGGCGATCTCGTAAAACTCGCCATCGACTTTCACCCGCTGGAAGCCCTTTTTCAGGAGCTCAGCGAGATCTTTTTTATACTCGCCCTTCCGGCCCCGGACGATGGGCGCCAGCAGATAAAACCGCGCGCCGTCCTCCTCCCCCATCAGCCGGTCGACCATCTCCGAGACCGTCTGGGCCGAGATCGGTTCGCCCGTCGCCGGGGAATAAGGGACGCCGACCCGCGCCCACAGGAGGCGCATGTAGTCGTAAATCTCCGTCACCGTGCCGACGGTGGAGCGGGGGTTCTTCGAGGTCGTTTTCTGCTCGATGGAGATGGCCGGGGAGAGGCCCTCGATCTGGTCGACGTCGGGCTTCTGCATCAGCTCCAGGAACTGGCGGGCGTAGGCGGAAAGGCTCTCCACATAGCGCCGCTGGCCCTCCGCATAGATCGTATCGAAGGCGAGGGAGGACTTCCCCGAGCCCGACAGGCCCGTCACCACCACGAGCGCGTCCCGCGGGATCTCCACCGTGACGTCCTTCAGATTGTGCTCGCGCGCGCCGACGACGCGGATGGAGGTGAGGCTCATGGGGGCTCGCTGCGGCTTGTCCGGGCTGGGAAGCCACCAAACTATGCGTCCGGTTTGAGATTGACAGCAAGAACAAAAGTAGAACAATGGGATTGCTTACAGGCGGGGGCGGGACTCGGGCGTGAAACGGTTGGAGTACTTTCGGAACTACGTGTTTTCCGTCGCTGTCGGCTTGACCCTCGGCGCGTTTGCGTTGTCCGACGATCCTGCCCGTGCCACGCTGACTTTGCTGATCGCCGGGGCTCTGCTCACGCTGGGCGCATGGGCGCATGGGCGCTGACGCCGGACTGACTGGAGAGCGACCGAAATGATTGATCCGTCGGCTTTTGATATCGCGGTTGTCGGGATTCCTTATCTGCTCGCCTGCGCCGCAATCGCATTTGTCCTCAAACGCAGCGCTCGGCGGCGGTCCGGCGAGCATCCTGCGGGGTAGCATCCGAGCGCTGCGTCGACGCCGCCGCGACTCGCCGCACACGCTTACTGAACGCAACGGGAATGGAAGGAGCGCCGCATATGGCCGGCAGCGTCAACAAGGTGATCATCGTGGGAAATCTGGGGGCCGACCCGGAGGTGCGCCAGTTCCAGAACGGGGGCTCGGTCTGCAATCTGTCGGTCGCGACCTCCGAAAACTGGAAGGACCGTAATACGGGCGAGCGGCGCGAGAAGACCGAATGGCATCGGGTGGTGATCTTTTCAGAGGGGCTGGTCCGGGTCGCCCAGCAGTATCTGAAGAAGGGCTCGAAGGTGTATCTGGAGGGCCAGCTCGAAACCCGTAAATGGCAGGATCAGAGCGGCGCCGACCGGTATTCGACCGAAGTCGTGCTGCGGAATTTCAACTCCTCCATGGTGATGCTCGACGGCCGAAACGACGGCGGCGGCGGGCGGCTCGAAGGACCCTCAGGCGGCTATGACAGCGGCGGGTCGTCCTCCGGCGGCGGGAAGACCTACGAGCTGGACGACGACATCCCGTTTTAAGCGAGGCCGTTTGACAGCCGCAGCGAGCCGGGCTCGACAGCTCTGAGCGGCTTATCGATCGCGCGGCCCCGTCCCGGCAGGTCACCGCCCGCAGGAGGCCTTTCCGACTTCTGCGGCGTACTTCGTGTTCCCCCATTTCCAGCCGCCCTGGATCATGGTGGCGAGGGGCACGCGCTGGGTCGAGCCGTCGGAATGATAGAAAACAATGTCGGGGCCGTTCGCGCCGGGCTCAGCCGCCCAGCGCCCGGCGGAGGCGGACGTTCCGGCGACGCCGGCCCAGCCTTCGCCCGCGCCGCCGCCGACATTGATCGCGCCTTCGGAGGATTTGTAGAAAACGCCGTCATCGCAGATATGCACGTATCCTGACGATCCGCCGGTCGCGCCGGAGAACATGCTGGGCGAATAGACCCAGAAGACGCGGACCCCGCGCACGCCGTTCACATAGGCGAGGGCGTGAGGGTTGCCGGCGACATGGCGCGGCTCGACCCCGCTCCACCCGCGCACGGGCCCGCCGGAGAGGTTGCCTTGCGGCGCCTCGCCGGATCGGCCCCAGTTGCCGTTCGCATCCACGTAGTAGGCGCCGGCGGCGTAGCCGTAGTGCTGCAGCAGCCGTGCGACTTCCGGTGCGACCGCCGCGCCGTTCACCGTGTAGCCGTCGCGGGCGAAGGCCGTCGCGACCAGACTCGCGGATACCGCGACGCTGAACGCCGCAATCGAGCGCAGGTTCAAATGCTTCATCATCACGCCCGGCTTCTCCCTAAAAGTGCCGCTTACTAAAGACGCTGGATTCATGGCGACCGCGTGGCGGCGGCCGCGCGAACGCGAGCGGAACGCCGCCTTGCGGCGCCGCGGCGGGCGGTGATACCTCTCGCGTCTCTCCAGATGACGAAAGCGTGACGCTCCGTGGCGACTGACGACGACAGCGATATCCCGAACGGCGACGGCGATGGGAACGGCGAAGGCCCGAAGGCGCCGCCGCCCGACGAGCGGGGCGTGAGCCCCGTTTCGATCGAAGACGAGATGCGCCGTTCTTATCTCGATTACGCCATGAGCGTCATTGTCTCCCGGGCGATCCCGGACGCGCGGGACGGCCTCAAACCGGTCCATCGGCGCATCCTCTGGTCGATGCACGAGAACGGCTACGACTGGAACAAGGCCTATCGGAAATGCGCGCGCATCGTCGGCGACGTCATCGGCAAATATCACCCCCACGGCGATCAGGCCGTGTACGACGCGCTGGTGCGGATGGCGCAGGATTTCTCCATGCGCCTGCCGCTGATCGACGGGCAGGGGAACTTCGGCTCCGTCGACGGGGACCCGCCGGCGGCAATGCGTTATACCGAAGCGCGGATGGCGAAGCCCGCCCATTCGCTCCTCGCCGACATCGAAAAAGATACCGTCGACTTCGACGACAACTATGACGGCACGGAGGAGGAGCCGAAGGTTCTTCCCGCGCGGTTCCCGAACCTCCTCGTCAACGGCGCCGGCGGCATCGCCGTCGGCATGGCCACCAACATCCCGCCGCACAATCTGGGTGAGGTTATCGACGCGACAGTCGCGCTGATCGACGACCCGAATACATCCGATGCGGATCTTCTTGAGATCGTGCCGGGCCCCGACTTTCCGACGGGTGCAAGCATTCTCGGTCGCTCCGGCGCCCGCGCGGCGCTGACGACCGGTCGCGGCTCGGTGGTGATGCGCTCCAAAACCTCCATCGAGGAGGTGCGCAAGGACCGCTACGCGATCATCGCCCACGAAATTCCGTACCAGGTGAACAAAGCCTCGATGATTGAGAAAATCGCGGAACTCGTCCGGGATAAGAAGATCGAAGGGATTGCGGACCTCCGCGATGAGAGCGACCGGTCGGGCATCCGCGTCGTCATCGAGCTGAAGCGCGACGCGGCGGCGGATGTCGTTCTGAACCAGCTCTACCGCTTCTCGCAGCTGCAGACGTCGTTCGGCGTCAACATGCTCGCCCTCGACGGCGGCCGTCCGCGCCAGCTGACGCTTCGTGAGATCCTGACCGGCTTCATCGCCTTCCGTGAGGAGGTGATCACCCGGCGGACGAAATTCGAGCTCCGCAAAGCGCGCGACCGTGCCCACGTTCTCGTCGGCCTCGCCATCGCCGTCGCCAATATCGACGAGGTGGTGCACCTCATCCGCCATGCGCCGAACCCGGCGGTTGCGAAAGAACAGCTGATGGCGCGGGACTGGCCGGCGAAGGACCTGGCGCCCCTCGTCGCCCTTGTCGCCGACCCGCGCCACACCATGCAGGACGACGGGACCATCAGGCTTTCCGAAACCCAGGCGAAGGCGATCCTTGATCTCAGGCTCTCCCGCCTGACGGCGCTCGGGCGGGACGAGATCGGCGATGAGCTGAAGGGCCTCGCCGATCAGATTACCGATTATCTCGACATCCTCCGCCGCCGCGAGCGGGTGCTGGACATCATCCGCACCGAACTCGCAGAGGTGAAGGAAGAGTTCGCAACGCCGCGCCGCACGGAGATCCTCGATATCGAAGGCGAGGTCGACGACGAGGACCTCATCGCCCGCGAGGACATGGTCGTGACCGTCACCCATGCGGGCTATGTGAAGCGCACCGCTCTCGCCGCCTATCGCGCCCAGCGGCGCGGCGGCAAAGGCCGCTCTGCCGCCGGCATGAAGGACGAGGATTTCGTCTCGCAACTCTTCGTCGGCCATACGCACACGCCGCTTTTGTTCTTCACGTCCTCCGGCATGGCCTACAAGCTGAAGCTGTGGCGGCTGCCGGAAGGCGCGCCCACGGCCCGCGGCAAGGCGTTCGTCAACCTGTTGCCGCTCGCCCAGAACGAGCGCGTCACCTCCATTCTTCCGTTGCCGGAAGATGAGTCGGAATGGGCGGATCTGAACGTCATGTTCGCGACCAAATCGGGCGGGGTGCGGCGCAACCGGCTCTCGGACTTCACGCAGATCAACCGCAACGGCAAGATCGCCATGAAGCTCGACGAGGGCGACGGCATCGTCGGCGTGAAG
This sequence comes from Pseudomonadota bacterium, assembly GCA_038522735.1. Classification (GTDB taxonomy): domain Bacteria; phylum Pseudomonadota; class Alphaproteobacteria; order Caulobacterales; family Parvularculaceae; genus JBCBJX01. Next base: position 25,740 of record JBCBJX010000011.1, on the reverse strand, counting down.
CTCTGCACCGAGGCGGACGACGTTCTGCTGACGACCGCCAACGGCATGTGCATCCGTTTCCCGGTCGGCGACGTGCGCGTCTTTTCTGGACGCACGTCGACGGGCGTGCGCGGGATCAGGCTTGATGCGGGCGATCTCGGCGCGGACGAGGTCATTTCCATGGCGGTTCTTCGCAACAGCGACGCCTCGCCGGAGGAGGCCCGCGCTTATCTCAAGCACGCCGCCGCCATGCGCCGCGCAGCCGGCGAGGAGGCTGAGGAAGGGCCTGTCGAGGACGCCGACGCCCCGGATGTCGGCCTCTCGCCGGACCGGATCGCCCAGCTCGGCGCCGCGGAGCAGTTCATCCTGACGGTGACGGAAAACGGCTACGGCAAGCGGTCGAGCGCGTACGAGTACCGCCGCTCCGGACGCGGCGGGAAGGGCATCATCGCCATCGTAACGAGCAGGCGGAACGGCCGGGTGAGCGCGTCCTTCCCCGTCGAGGACGCCGACCAGATCATGCTCGTCACCGACGGTGGACAGCTGATCCGCACGCCGGTCGAGGATATTCGTCTCGCCGGCCGGAACACCCAGGGCGTCACCATCCTCAAGACCCGCGAGGGCGAACGGGTCGTCTCCGTTGAACATGTCCCCGATGTGGGCGACAACGATGATGAAGAGTCGAACGGCGAGGGGCCGCCGGGGGAGGGTGCGTGACGCCGAGCGAGGTCATCGGACTTTACCCAGGCACCTTCGACCCGATCACCAACGGGCATATCGACATCATCAAGCGCGCCCTGAAGATCGTCGATCACCTCGTCATCGGGATCGCCGAGAACAAAGCCAAAGGACCGCTCTTCACGACGGACGAGCGGGTCGCGATGGCTGAGGCGGAGGTGAGGGCGCTCGGCGAGACGGCGGAGACGCCGATCGTGGTGAAACCCTTCGACAAGCTGCTGATGCACTTTGCCGAGGAGGTGGAGGCCCACGTCATCGTCCGCGGCCTTCGGGCGGTTTCGGACTTTGAATACGAATTCCAGATGACCGGCATGAACGCAGCCCTCAATCCTGACATAGAGACGGTGTTCTTGATGGCCGATCCGCGCCATCAGGCGGTCGCGTCCCGGCTCGTCAAGGAAATCGCCAAATATGGGGGAGCGGTCGATCAGTTCGTGCCCGCGGCCGTCGCGAAAAAGCTGCGGGACCGGTTCGCTCGCTGAGCGATCGACGACCAACGGAGTAATTATGCGTTCTTTTGTATTTTCAGCGCTCGGCGCCGGGATGATCGCCGCGCCCGCTTTCGCGCAGGAAACTGCCGTCGACGTCGTGAACGCGGCGCCCGCCTCAGCATGGCGCACGGCGGACCCGGACGACCTGCTCGTCCTCACCCTGACGACCGGCGAGGTGATCGTCGAGATGCGCGAGGATTTCGCCCCCGGCCATGTGCAGCGCATCAAGGAGCTGACCCGGGACCGCTTCTATGACGGCCTCCTCTTTCACCGCGTGATCGACGGTTTTATGGCCCAGGGCGGCGACCCGGGCGGCGACGGCACGGGAGGCTCGGACAAACCGGACCTCCAGGCGGAATTCACCTACAAGACGAGGAGCACGGAAGACTTCCGCTTGCTCGGCCGCGACACCGTCGCCGCTCGCGTCGGCTATGTGCGCGGCGCGCCGGTCGGCACCTTGCCCGAGCAAAGCCGCGCCGTCCCGGCCGACGGCGCCCTGCCGAGCTGGCCGCTCCATTGCCGCGGCGCGGTCTCCATGGCCCGGTCCGGCGACCCGAACTCCGCCAACAGCCAGTTCTTCATCGTGTTCGACGACGCCCGCACCTCTCTCGATCGGCGGTACACCGTATGGGGACAGGTGGTGAGCGGCCACCGCGCCGTCGACGCCCTGCCGCGCGGCGAACCGCCGGAGCGACCGGGCAAGATCCTCCGGGCGCGCATCGCGACCGACCTTCCGTCTCCGCCTGCGGTCGAAGTCATGCGCACGGACAGCCAGGCGTTCAGCGCCTATCTCGCCAAGTTTCCCGTCTATTCCCGCGAGCCGGAGGAAGACCGCGTCGGCTTCGTCCGCGATATCTGCCGTATCCCCGTTCCGGCGCGCATCAACGGAGAAGTGACGTTTTGACGGATACTGAGAACCGCCTCGTACTGACCCTCGAGACCGGCGAAGTCGTGATCGAGACTTACCCCGACAAGGCGCCGAAGCATGTCGCGCAGATCACTGCGCTCGCTGAGGACGGCTTTTACGACGGCCTCACCTTTCACCGGGTGATTGAGGGCTTCATGGCCCAGGGCGGCTGCCCTGACGGCACCGGCATGGGCGGCGCGGGGAGCAACATTCCCGCCGAGTTCAACGACGTCTCCCACCAGCGGGGCGTATGCTCCATGGCGCGCTCCCAGAACCCGAATTCCGCGTCCAGCCAGTTCTTCATCGTCTTCGACGACGCAAGCTTCCTTGACGGCCAGTACACGGTCTGGGGCAAGGTCGTCTCCGGCATGGAGAACGTCGACGCCGTCGCCCGCGGCGAGCCGCCGGCGAGCCCGACGAAAATCGTCACTTTCCGAAAGGCGGCGTAATCCCGTTGGACACGCGGCCCCGGCCCCGATAGCGTCGAGACTTGCGGTTAATGGTGTTTTCGAGGGTTCCGGGGATGCGCTTCATCATCGCTCTCTCGGCGGGTTTCGCGGCGATCGCGGCGAACGCGGAGGCGGGCGTCCGCGTCTCGCGCGTTGCGGAAGTGATGCGCAATGTAGGCTATGGCGGTCAGGCGCTTATCAAGGACGACGAAATCGTCATCCTGAGCGAGATTGAGGACATTCCCTTCGAGGTGCAGTTCTATAACTGCGAGCGGGAGGATGTCGGCTTCGACGCCGAGTGCGACGAGGTTCTGTTCGTCGCCTTCCCCGAGCCCGATGAGGAACCCTCGCTTGACGTCCTCAACGCCTGGAACGCGACGAGCCTCGTCGGGCGCGCCTACAAGCTCTCCGACGGCGTGGTCGGCCTCGACCATCCGATCGCCGCGGACGGCGGCCTGGACGAGACGACCATCGCCGACAATCTCGACTGGTTCGATACGGCGCTGATGGAGTTCGTCGCGTTTCTGGAGAGCGCGACAGGGGCGTGACCAGCCGCCTTCTTGCGCGTCGCGGTCCCGCCCGATAGAGCGCCGCGATGCGCGTCGACGCCTTTGACTTCGACCTCCCTGACGACCGGATCGCTCTGCGCCCGGCGAAGCCGCGCGACGCGGCCCGCTTGCTCGTCGTCCGGCCCGGAGGCCGCGCTTTCGAGGACCGGATCGTCCGGGAGCTGCCCGACGTTCTGAGGGCGGGCGATCTCCTCGTCGTAAACGACACGCGCGTTCTGAACGCGCAACTGAAGGCGGTTCGACCTGCGCGGGCCGAAGGAAGCGGCGGGGACGTCGCGATCGACGTAACGCTCATCAAACGCCGCAGCGACGACGCATGGGACGCGTTCGTGCGGCCGCTGAAACGCCTCAAGGCGGCGGATACGCTCGGGTTCGGCGGTTTCTCCGCAGTCGTCGAGGCGATCGACCGCGCGGTCGTCCGCCTGCGGTTCGATCGGGCGGGCGCCGATCTCGACGCGGCTGTCGATGCAGCGGGCGCCCCGCCATTGCCGCCTTACATCGCTCGTCGCCGGGCGCCTGATGAGGCAGATACGGAGGATTATCAAACCGCATTCGCGGAGAGGGACGGCTCGGTCGCCGCGCCGACAGCAGGACTGCACTTCACGCCGGACCTCTTGGACCGCCTCGCCGCTTCGGGCGTGAGGCGGACGTCGGTGACCCTTCACGTCGGAGCCGGGACGTTCCTGCCCGTCTCGGCGGAAGATACGGACAACCATGTCATGCACGCCGAATACGGAGAGGTGTCCGAGGAGGCGGCCGAAGAGATCGCGCGGACCCGAGACGCCGGCGGGCGTGTCGTCGCCGTCGGCACCACCTCGCTCCGCATCCTTGAGAGCGCCTGCGACCTGGGCGGCGTCGTCCACCCCTTCGCCGGTGAGACCGACATCTTCATCACGCCGGGCGCGCCCGTCCGGTCGATTGACCTACTGATGACGAACTTCCACCTACCGCGCTCGACGCTGTTCATGCTGGTCTCGGCTCTCGCCGGAACCGAGCGCATGAAGGCCGCCTACGCCCACGCGATCAAGGCGGGCTACCGGTTTTTCTCTTATGGCGACGCCTCTTTGATCCCGAACGAGAGCGCCCGGATCGCGGCGGAGGCGACGTCGTGAGCGGCTTCTCTTTCACTCTGACGGCAACGGACGGGTGGGCGCGCACGGGGCTCGTCTCGACGCCCCGCGGCGACGTCCGCACCCCCGCCTTCATGCCCGTCGGCACCGCCGCGACCGTCAAAGCCATGCACCCGGAGCATGTGAAAGAGACGGGGGCTGACATTATCCTCGGCAACACCTATCATCTGATGCTGCGCCCCGGAGCCGAGCGCGTCGCGCGACTCGGCGGCCTGCACCATTTCATGCAATGGAAGGGCCCGATCCTGACGGACTCCGGCGGCTTCCAGGTCATGTCCCTCGCCAAGCTCCGGAAGCTGACGGAGGAGGGCGTCTCCTTCCAGAGCCATATCGACGGCTCGCGTCACATGCTGACGCCGGAACGCTCCGTCGAAATCCAGAACCTGCTGGGCGCCGACATCCAGATGGTGCTGGACGAATGTCCGCCTTATCCGATCGAGCGCTCGGCCGTCGAAACCTCCCTCGACCTCACCCATCGGTGGGCGGAGCGTTCAAAGAAAGCGTTTGAGGAATACGGAAGGGCCGGTCGAGCGCTTTTCGGCATCGTGCAGGGCGGCGTCTATGAAGACCTCCGCAGGCGGTCCGTCGAGACGCTCGCGGCTATGGACTTCCCGGGATACTCCGTCGGCGGCCTCGCGGTCGGCGAAGGACAGGGGGCGATGTTCGACGTCCTCGATTTCACAACGCCCTATATGCCGCAGGAGAAGCCGCGCTACCTCATGGGCGTCGGCAAACCGGACGATCTCGTCGGCGCGGTGAAGCGCGGCGTCGACATGTTCGACTGCGTCGCGCCGACCCGCTCCGGCCGCCACGGTCAGGCCTGGACCAAAGAAGGGCCCCTGAACATCAAGAACGCCGCCTTCGCAGAGGACGCCGCCCCGCTTGATCCCGAGAGTCCGTGCCCGGCCTCCTCGCGCTATTCCAAGGCCTATCTCCACCACCTCTTCAAGGCCGGCGAATATCTTGGGCCGATGCTCTTAAGCTGGCACAACATCGCCTATTATCAGGAGCTGATGGCGGCCATGCGCGCCGCCATCGCCGCCGGGCGCTTCGCCGATTTTGAGGCGGCGTTCCAGGAACGTCGATCGAAAGCCGTCCGCGACGGGTCCGGCCCAGACGCCTGACGCCGCCGCCGACCGGTGCTATGAACCCGCCGGGGCCGGCCGAATCGCCGGCGGACATCAGAAGGGGACCTTCATGTTGAAATATCTCGCCAGCGCCGCCGCGATCGGCGCCCTGATCACGCCGGCCGCCGCCGGAAACTTCCTGGTCTCGCCGCGGTTTGAAGCCGTCTACGCCAATATCGATTTCGACGACGGGGGCGCCCAGGTGGACGCGCTCGGGGGCCGCTTCGGTCTCGATATCGCGAAGTTCTTCGGCGTTGAGGCGGAAGTCCTCACCGGCATTTCGGATCCAGACGGTCTGGAGCTCGATTACAAAGCCGGCGTCTTCGGCGTCGCGCGCTACCCGATCGTCCCGACGTTTTCTCTCTACGGCAGAGCGGGCCTGGTTCAGGCTGAATACTCCATCGGTTCGGTGTCTGTTGAAGAGACAGGCTACTCGGTCGGCGCAGGCGTCCGGTTGAACGTGCCGGCGACGCCCTTCGCGGCGCGCGCCGGCTACGACCGCACCGACTACGGCGACGGCGCGGAAGCGAACGAGCTGTCGCTCGCGGTCATCGTGAAATTCTGAGCAGGCGGCCTTTCGCGCTTCTGAACAATCGCGCGCGCCTGTCGCGGCGAGCGGCGTTGACGCCGCCGCCGCGTCTCTCTAGGTAAGCGCGCTCGGTCGGGCCCGTAGCTCAGTTGGTAGAGCAGCTGACTTTTAATCAGCGGGTCACAGGTTCGAATCCTGTCGGGCTCACCAAATTCTCCAAGTGTTCGGACGGCTTGCCCTACGGGCTTCGCGCATGGACGCGAGCCGGGACGCGTGCCATCACGCGCTCTCTTTCCACCCGCTGACGGAGCCGACATGTCCGACATCGCCCACGCCGATCTCGCCAACGCCGTCCGGGCGCTTTCGATGGACGCGGTGGAGGCCGCGAAGTCCGGCCATCCGGGCATGCCCATGGGAATGGCGGACGTCGCGACAGTGCTCTTCGGCGAGGTGATGCGGTTCGACGCGGCCGCGCCCGACTGGCCGGACCGGGACCGTTTCGTCCTCTCGGCCGGCCACGGCTCCATGCTGATCTACGCGCTCGCCTATCTTCTGGGCTATGAGGGGATGGCGATCGAGGACATCAAGAACTTCCGCCAGCTCGGCGCGAAGACGGCGGGGCACCCGGAATTCGGCCACGCCCCGGCGGTCGAGACGACGACCGGGCCGTTGGGGCAGGGGCTCGGCAACGCCGTCGGCATGGCCATAGCCGAAGCCCATCTTGCAGCGCGCTACGGCTCGGATCTCGTCAATCACCGCACCTACGTCATCGCGGGTGACGGATGCCTGATGGAGGGGATCTCGCAAGAAGCGATCTCCCTCGCCGGGCACCTGAAACTCAATAAGCTGATCGTTCTCTGGGACGATAACGGGATCTCCATCGACGGGCCGGTAAGCCTCTCCGATTCCACCGATCAGCTGGCGCGGTTCGAAGCCTCCGGCTGGTCGTGCTCACGCATCGATGGTCACGACCCGGACGAAATCGGAGCGGCATTGAAGGATGCTCAGACCTCCGACCGGCCGGTCCTCATCGCCTGCCGCACGACCATCGGCAAGGGCGCGCCGACCAAGGCCGGCAAGGCGTCGAGCCACGGCGCGCCCCTCGGTGCGGACGAAATCGCCGGCGCCCGGGACGCCCTCGGTTGGCCCCACGCGCCGTTCGAGATTCCGGAGCCGATCCTCTCGGCATGGCGCGGCTTCGGCGCTCGCGGGGCTGAGGCGCGATCGGCGTGGGAAGGGCGCCTCGCAGCGTCCGACCGCGCTGCTCTCTTCAAGAGAGCGCTCTCCGACGCTGATCTGCCGAACATCGCCGCAGCGATTTCCGACCACAAACGCGCGCTCGCCGAAGCACCGGCGAAACTCGCGACACGGAAGGCGTCTCAGTCGGCGCTGGAGGCGATCAACGCCGTCCTGCCGACGACCATCGGCGGCTCGGCGGATCTGACGGGGTCGAACAATACCAAGACCGGCGATCTCGATGTTCTTACATCGGAGAACTACGCGGGCCGCTATCTTCACTACGGCATTCGCGAGCACGGCATGGCCGCCGCCATGAACGGCATGGCCCTCCACGGCGGCGTCGTTCCGTACGGGGCGACGTTCCTCGTTTTCACCGACTACTGTCGACCGGCGATCCGCCTTTCCGCTCTCATGCAGCAGCGGGTCATCTACGTGATGACCCATGATTCCATCGGCCTCGGCGAAGACGGGCCGACCCACCAGCCGGTCGAGCATCTCGCCGCCCTGCGGGCGATCCCGGGCCTCCATGTCTTCCGCCCGGCCGACGCGGTCGAGACTGCCGAGTGCTGGCAGGCGGCGCTGGAAACGACCGACGCGCCGAGCGTCATCGCGCTCACCCGCCAGGGTCTGCAGCCTTTGCGCACGACCCATACGGACGACAATCTCTGCGCCCGCGGCGCCTATGAACTCTCGCCGGCTGACGGGGCTGCGCAGGCGACGCTTTTCGCCACGGGCTCGGAAGTGGAAATCGCGCTCGCCGCACAGGCGCTGTTGAAGGAACGAGGCGTCCCCGCGCGCGTCGTCTCCGTCCCGTGCTGGTCGCTGTTCGACGCACAGCCCGCGGACTACCGGGCAGCGGTGATCGGAGACGCGCCGATGCGCCTCGCCATCGAGGCGGGCGTCCGTTTGGGCTGGGACAAATATGTCGGCGAGCGCGGCCTCTTCGTCGGCATGGAGAGCTTCGGCGCCAGCGCTCCCGCCGGCGATCTGTTCAAGCATTTCGGGATCACCGCCGAGCGCGCCGCCGATATGGTGATCCGTACGCTCGCCGACAGGTGAGCCGCGCGGCGCCGGCGACGCCGGATCGAGCGAAACGTCCGTATCGGCCGGAGATCGACGGCCTGCGCGCCGTTGCGGTGGTCCTGGTTCTCCTGTTTCATCTTGACGTCAGCCTCGTCCAGGGCGGCTATGTCGGCGTCGACGTATTTTTCGTCATTTCCGGCTATCTCATCACCCGGAATATTATCGCCGACGGCGATGCGTTTTCGTTGACGCGCTTCTATCTCGCGAGGCTGCGCCGGCTTTACCCTGCGCTTCTTGCAACCATCATCGGGACGACGCTCGTCGGCGCCGTCGTCCTTGATCCGGCGTCCGCTGAGAAAGCCGCGCGGGCGGCCGCGGCGGCGGCGCTCTCGGTCTCAAACGTCCTCTTTTGGATCGAAAGCGGCTACTGGGACGCCGATGCGATCACCAAGCCGCTCCTCCATACATGGTCGCTCGGCGTTGAGGAGCAGTTTTATCTCGTCTGGCCGGCGCTGCTGCTCCTTACTGCTAAACTCGGGAGCGCGGGACGGGCCATAGCCCTCGGCGCGGTGGCCGCCGGCGGCTTTATCGCTTGCGAACTCGTTCTCAGATCCTATCCGTCTGCAGCGTTTTACCTGTCACCCCTGCGCGCGTGGCAATTTGCGATCGGCGCGCTGATCGCCGTCGGCGACCCGGTTATCGGGCGGCTCCGGCCGAGATGGGCCGCCGGCCCTTTGATCGTCGCCGGGCTTGCGACGATCCTCTGGGCGGGCCGCTATTACGGTCCGCAGACAGCGTTTCCGGGCGTTTCAGCGCTCCTTCCGACATTCGGAGCCGCGGCGATCATCGTCGCAGGCGGCGGCGGCCGGGCGGCGCGGCTCCTCGACAATCCGCCCGCTGTCTTCATCGGCCGGATTTCCTACAGCCTCTATCTTGTCCACTGGCCGGCGATCGTCCTCTACCTCGCAGCGCGGCCGGGACATATCAACCGCGCCGAGACGGTTCTGCTGCTCGGGCTGTCGGTCGCCCTCGGCTATGCGCTGCACCGGTTGGTCGAGACACCGTTTCGACGGGCCGGCGAGGGGCCGCTTCCCGTCAATCAGCGTTTTCTCGCGGCGCTTGGGGCCTCCACGGCAGCCGCTGTGGCGCTGGCAGGCGGGGCGTTGCTGCATGCGCGCTCCGCGACCTCATCTGACTACGTTGTTATGACGATCGAAGAGGCGAAAGCCGACCGGCTTCTCCACAAGTGGCCGGCCTGCGGTCAGACCTGCCTCGAGCCGAAGCCGGACGTCCTCAACATTCTGGTGCTCGGCGACAGCCACGCTTTGGACGCCTGGAACATGGCGCATGCGGCGCGTCCTGATGCCAACATCCTGTTCGGCGGGCGCGCCTCATGCGCGGTTTTCGTGGGCGCCCGCGCGCACCTTGAAGAACGAGCGCGGGCGGGGCGCGACGGACCGCGCGGCGCGGAGCTTGCGGCCTGCGCCGAGCACGTGGAGCGCGTTTTCGGGGAGACCGACATGCTGCGCGAGGTCGATATCGTTCTGATCAACGCGCTGGTGCGGCCGGCGCAGCTGCCGCTTCTGGCGGAGACGGTCGCCCATCTGAAGTCGGTCGGCGTTCCGCAGGTCGTGGTTTTCGGCAATGCGGTGATGACGCGCGAATTCCTGTCGAAGATCGCGCACGACGCGGAACTGCGGCCCGGCGATCCGATCCCGGAGGAGACGATCGCCGACAACATCTGGCGGATCGAGGGGCGCCTGCGCGCGACGACCGAAAAGGCGGGCGGCGTCTTCATCTCCAAGCGCGAGCGCTTCTGCGACGGCCGGTCCTGCTCGCCGTTCGTCGACGGCCATCTCATGAGCTACGACAAGCACCATCTGTCGCGGCCGGCGGCCGAATGGTTCGGACGCGAAGCGCTGGCGCCGAAGCTGGACGAGCTCGGTCTTTAGGTTTTCCGGGAGCAATGCGTGGAGCGGGTAGCCGGAATCGAACCGGCATCCTCAGCTTGGAAGGCTGCTGCACTACCGTTGTGCTATACCCGCGCGCCGACGCGAGCCGCGTATGTAGCCTCGGACGGGCGGGCGCCGCAACTCCTAAGAGGCGAGAACCCGCTTCGGGTGCGTTCCGTCCACATAGCCCATGAACGGCGCGTGGATCGAATAGCCGAGAAGCTCCTGCGCCCGCTCCGGCAGGGTTTTCGCGATATGCGGCGGTACGGCGAGGGACATGTTCTCCAGCGGCCGCGCCCAGCCGGCGCAGTATTGCGGGGTGATGATGAGCCGGGCTGCGTCGGAGACGTTGGCGCCGCCCCGGTGGGTGAGGGTGCCTTTCGCGATCATCAGGGAGCCCGACGGCATGGTCGCCTTCAGCCCGTCCGGATGGGCCGCGGGATCGATGTTCGCATCCGGCGCGTCGTGCTCGCGGCGGGTCGTGAAATCGACGTCCTGCAGTTCGTTCGTCTCAGCCTCCGTCCACAGATGGCTGCGGGGGATGATTTCGGTAGACCCGTTCGTCTCCGTCATGTCGTCGATCGCCCAGAAGGTGGAGACGCCGAAGGGCCTGCGCGGCAGGGGCACCTCGATATGGCTGTCGTCCCAGTGCCAGGGCTGGACGCTTTCGCCCGGGTGCAGGTTGATGGCGAGGCAGGCGGACAGAAGCGCGGTCGGCCCGAGCTCCCGCTCCACGAATGCGAGGGCGAGCGGGTGCGCCGCCAGCTTTGAGAAGATCGCGCCCTTGGCGAGGAGGGCGTAGACCCGGTTCGAGGCGTAGCCCTCAAAATCGTTCCGCCCGGTGATGTTTTTCGTCAGGTACGGATCGAGGGCCTCGCGCACCGCAGCGACGTCCTCGCGCGTGAGGACGTTCGGGATGCGTACGAAGCCATTCCGGTCGTACTCTGCATACCAATCCTCGAAGGACCGGCCCTGCAGCCATTGTTCGAGGTCCGGTCGATCATTCGCCGCCATCATCTCGCTCGCCGCCGACATCGCTTTTCTACCTCATTCACATTGGCCAAAGACTTGAATTGAATTCAATTCAATTCAACATAAGATGGGCGGCGTGTCAAAGAGTGAGTTTCGATGGCGACGACCAAACGCGCCTTGAACGGGCGGAGCAGCCGCACGCGTATCTTAGAGGCGGCGGCCGAGGCGCTGATCGCCGGCGGCGGCGACATCGAAATGGGGGAGGTGGCGAAGCGGGCCGGCGTCTCGACCGGGCTCGCCTACCACTACTTCTCCTCGAAGGCGGGGCTTCTTACGGCGCTGATCAACGACTTCTACGACCGCTACGACGCCGTCTCGAACCAGCGCATGGACGGCTCGGAGCCGTGGCCGAGCCGCGAGCGGCGGCGTCTCGAGGCGGTCGTGCGGTTCCTTTACGAAGACCCGCTCGCGCCCGTCGTGTTCGGAGCCATGGGCGGCTCGGCGGAGGTGGTGGCGACCGACGTCGCCCGCCAGCGCGCTATGGTGGCGCTCTCAGCGGAAAACATCGCCCACGGACAAAGGGCGGGGCATATCGGGCCGGATGTCGATCCGCTGATCGCCGGCGCCGCCATCATCGGCGGCATGCGTCAGGCCGCAGCGACGGCGCTCTCCGCTGAGGTCCGGCCGGCGCGAGAGCGGGTGGCGGAGCAGCTCTGGAGCTTTATCGCCGGCGCGGTGCGGTTGCGGGCTTAAACCCGACTCCGTTTTTGTCGCTGCGTTCGCCGGGAAAGGCGGATCAACAGTCACGCATACAGCCACGGTCGCACGCTCCGATCCGCCGCCTCGAACGCCGCGATCTGTGCTTCGTCAGCCAGCGTTTCTGAGATGTCGTCGAGACCTTCGAGCAGGCGGCGGCGGCGTTCCGGATCGATGTCGAACGGTGCGTGCGTTTCACCGACGAATATCGTCTGATCACCGAGGTCGATGGTCGCCACGGCGTCGCCCAGGAGAGCCGAGGCGAGCGTGGCGTGATCGGCCTCGCTGACTTCGGCGAGCAGAAGTCCGTTCTTCAGCGCGTTGTCGGTGAAGATGTCCGCGAAGGACGGGGCGACGACCGCCTCGTAGCCGAGAGCCATGAGCGCCCAGACGGCATGTTCGCGGGACGATCCGCAGCCGAAATTGGGTCCCGCGAAAAGGATCCTGTGCTCGCCGCGGGCGGCCTGCTCGAAGGGGCTGTCGTTTCGCACCCGGCCTTCCGCATCATAGCGCTCGCCCTCGAAGCAGACAGGGCCGAGGCCGTCACGCGTCAGGGTCTTCAGATGGGCCGCGGGGATGATGACGTCCGTATCGACATTCGGCCGGGTGAAGACCGTCGCCGGGGACGAGATGCGCTCGACTTTCTTCACGACCCGTCATCCATCAGCTTACGGACGTCCGTCAGGCGGCCGGTGACGGCTGCGGCGGCGGCCATGGCGGGGGACATGAGATGAGTCCTGGCGCCGGGGCCCTGGCGGCCTTTGAAATTGCGGTTGGAGGTGGAGGCGCAGCGCTCCCCCGGCGGCGTCTTGTCCGGGTTCATGGCGAGGCACATGGAGCAGCCGGGTTCACGCCAGTCGAAGCCTGCCTCCTTGAACACCGCATCGAGGCCCTCCGCTTCAGCCTGCGCTTTCACGAGGCCCGAGCCCGGAACGATCAGCACTTCCTTGACGCGCTCCGCTTTATGGCGGCCACGGACGACCGCAGCGGCGACGCGCAGATCCTCGATGCGGGCGTTGGTGCACGAGCCGATGAAGGCCCTGTCGATCTCGATCGCTTCGAGGGGCTGGCCTTTTTCAAGGCCCATGTAAGCGAGGGCGTCCTCCGACGCCGTGTCGGGCACGGAGGATGTGACCGGCGCCGCGTCGTCCGGGCTCGTCCCCCAGGTGACCGTCGGCGCGATATGCGACGCGTCGATAGCCGCCTCCCGGTCGAAAGCTGCGCCGTCGTCCGTTTTCAGAGTTTCCCAGTGGACGAGGGCGGCGTCCCAATCCGCGCCCCGCGGCGCGCGGGGCCGCCCCTCGAGGTACTGGAAAGTCGTCTCATCGGGCGCGACGAGACCGGCGCGGGCGCCCGCCTCGATCGACATGTTGCAGAGGGTCATGCGGCCCTCCATAGAGAGGGCCTCCACCGCCTCGCCGGCGAATTCGATCACCGCGCCCGCGCCGCCGCCGGCGCCGATCTCGGCGATGACCGACAGCGCCAAGTCCTTCGCGGACGTCCATTCTGAAGGCCGGCCGTCGATCCGCACCCGCATCGCTTCGGCGCGCTGAACGACCAAAGTCTGCGTGGCGAGGACATGCTCCACCGCGGACGTGCCGATGCCGAAGGCGAGGGCCCCGAAGGCGCCGTGGGTCGAAGTGTGGCTGTCGCCGCAAACAAGGGTGAGTCCCGGCTGGGTGAGGCCCTGTTCCGGGCCGATCACATGAACGATGCCCTGGCGCTCGTCGTCCATGTCGAAGAGCTCGACGCCGAACTCGGCGCAGTTTGCCCGCAGCGCCTCGACCTGCGCCCGGGACATCGGGTCCGCAATCGGCAACGTGCGATCCGTCGTCGGCACGTTATGATCGAGGACAGCGAGCGTCGCGCCCGGCCGGCGCACCGTGCGGCCGGCCGCGCGAAGCCCTTCGAAGGCCTGCGGGCTCGTCACCTCATGGACCAGATGCCGATCGATATAGAGGAGGGCGGCGTTCTCGCCTCGCGGCGCGACGACATGGGCGTCGAAGAGCTTGGCGTAGAGCGTTTTCGACGCGCTCACGGATCGATCCGTTCGACAATGGCGCGCGTCATCTCTTCAGAACCCGCCGAACCGCCGAGATCGTGCGTCGCGACGCCGGCTTTCAGCGCGTCGTCCACCGCCCGCTCGATCGCTGCGGCGGCTTCGCTCTCCCCCAGGCTCGAGCCGAGCAACATGGCGACGCACCGGATCATGCCGACGGGGTTCGCCGCCCCGCGCCCGGCGATGTCGGGGGCGGAGCCGTGAATCGGTTCGAAGAGGCCCGGCCCGTCGTCGCCGATCGAGGCCGAGGGCAGAAGCCCGATGGAGCCGGCCAGGGCCGCCGCCTCGTCGGTCAGGATATCGCCGAACATGTTCTCGGTCAGGACGACGTCGAATTCGGCCGGCTTTGTGATAAGCGCCATCGCCATGGCGTCGACCAACATGTGCCTGAGATCGACGTCGGGGAACTCGTCGCGAAAGATCTGCTCGGTCGTGCGGCGCCAGAGGCGGCTCGTTGCAAGGACGTTCTGCTTGTCCACATGGGTCACGCGCCGCCGCCGATCGCCAGCGAGACGACCGGCGACCCTGGCGACACGCTCGACTTCGCGGCGCTCATAAGTGCACAGATCGCTCGCCGCCTGGTCGCCTTCGGTCTTCTCACCGAAATAGATCCCGCCCGTCAGCTCCCGGACGAACAGAACATCGACGCCGGCGAGATGTCCCGGCCGGAACGGGCTTGTCGGGATGTCGATCGGCGCAATTCGAACGGGACGGAGATTAGCGAAGACGCCGAGCACGGAGCGCAGCCGCAGGAGCCCCCGCTCAGGTCGAAGCGCCGGGGGCGCCATGTCCCATTTCGGCCCGCCGACGGCGCCGAGGAGAACCCCGTCCGACGCGGCGCACAGCGCTTCGACGTCGGCCGGGAGCGGGTCCTGGGCGTGGTCGACGGCGTCGCCGCCGATCAGCGCCTCTTCGTATTCATACTGGAAGCCGAAGGCGCGGGCGGCGCGGTCGAGGACGGCGTGGGCGCAGGCCGTCACTTCGGGGCCGACGCCGTCTCCCGGCAGGGCGACGATCTTGTGAGCCATTAAGGTTTTCCTTCAGGCCGCGTCGGTCGCGCGGACAGGCTTGTCGGAGGCGTCGAGCCCGCCGGAGCGGATCGTGCGGTTGAGCGCATCAAGATAGGCCTTCGCGCCGGCCATGAGAATATCGGTATCGACGCCCATGCCGTGGACGGAGCGCTCGCCGGCCTGCAGGCGGACGTCGGCCCAGCCTTGCGCATCGGACCCCGCGCCGATGGAGCGGATGGAGAAATCGACGAGGCGCATATCGACGCCCGTCGCTTTCTTGATCGCTCCGAAGGCCGCATGCATCGGCCCGTTGCCTGTCGCGATCTCGGTCTGGCGGCGGCCGTCCTGGTGGGAAAGAACGATCGTCGCCGTCGCAATATCGTCCTCCCCGGTGGCGCTCGCCTGCAGGGTGGCGAGGGACCAGGGACCTTCCACGGCCATTTCCTCGTCAAGGATGATCGATTTCAGATCGTCGTCCGTGACAACCATCTTGCGGTCGGCGAGATCCTTGAAAGCTCCGAACACCTCGTCGAGGCGCTCGCCCGCGAGCTGGTGGCCCATCGCCATCGCCCGGTCGGCGAGGGCGGCGCGGCCGGAGTGCTTGCCGAGGACGATGGTCCCCGTTGGGGCGCCGACGGTCTCCGGGCGGATAATCTCATATGTACGCGCGTTCTTCAGAACGCCGTCCTGGTGGATGCCGCTTTCATGGGCGAAGGCGTTCGCGCCGACGACGGCTTTGTTGCGCGGCGTGAACTGGCCGGTGACGCTCTCCAGGATGCGGCTCGTCGGATAGATTTCCTCCGATTTCAGCATGGTGTCGGCGCCGTCGAAGAGATCCGGGCGGGTGCGGAGCGCCATCACGATTTCTTCCAAGGCGCAGTTGCCGGCCCGCTCGCCGATGCCGTTGATGGTGCATTCGACCTGCCGCGCCCCGGCTCGCACCGCCGCCAAGGAGTTTGCGACGGCGAGCCCCAGATCGTCATGGCAATGGGCTGAGAAAACGACCTCGTCCCGCCGCGGCGCGCCGGCGATGACTGTCGAGAAAACGTCGAAAATCTCCTCCGGCGTTGAATAACCGACCGTATCGGGAAGGTTGATCGTGCGCGCGCCCGCCTCGATCGCGATCGCGACCGCCTCGGCCAGGAAATCGCGCTCGGTGCGCAGCGCGTCCTCCGCGGAGAACTCCACCTCGTCGGCGAGGCCGGCGGCGAGCTCGACGGAATGCTTGATCCGTTTCAGGACTTCCGCCTGGTCCATTCTGAGCTTGTGCTCGCGATGGATCGGGCTCGTCGCGATGAAGGTGTGGATCCGGCGGCGGGCGGCGGGCGCGATCGCCTCGGCCGTGCGCTCAATGTCCCGCGGGTTGGCGCGGGCGAGGCCGCACATGACCGGGCCTTCGACCTCGCTTGCGATGCGCCGCACCGCCTCGAAGTCGCCGGGGGAGGCGGCGGGAAAACCGGCTTCCACGATGTCGACGCCGAGGCGGGCGAGCCCGCGGGCCATGCGGAGCTTCTGATCGACGTCCATGGAGAAGCCCGGGGCCTGCTCGCCGTCGCGCAGGGTGGTGTCGAAGATCCGGACGTGCCTATCGGCGGGTCCGTCGGGGGAAGTTGTCTGGCTGGTCATCGGTCGCATCTCGTTTCGTGGGGTTTCATCGGGCGCAAAAAAGCCCCCTTCGGAGGGGGCTCGGGGCTCGATGCGCGGCGGACCTGCGACCGCCGTCAGCGAACCCCGCCGCTAAGAAGGAGGCCGCACGCAAGCGCTCGACCCCGCCGCCGCAGGAGTGCGCTGTCACGCTGATCGCGGCGCGATGATGACGTTTTCAATTTCATATGAGCAGATTGCTCTAAGCCGAGCCCCTTAGCAAGCCGTTTCTCACCCATCTGGCGTTCGCCGCGGGGCGGGGTCGGCCCGTCGCACCTGTGATTGGCGACGAACCGCGCGAGGCGCTATCCTCGGCAGGTGAAAAAGGGGACGCCCGCATGATCCGCACCGCCGCCGCGCTGTTTGCGCTGACCGCCGCCGCCAACGCCCAAGAAAGCTTCGATATCGATCGGATCGAGATCGAGGACTTCATCGGCACGGTTCTGATTACTATCGACGGCGGCGGACCGGCGACGCTCACGATCACCCAAGGCGACGACGTCCATGAGGTGGAAGCGCGTGAAAGCGGCGGAGCGCTGAAGATCGACGGCGACCAGAACCGCCGGGACTGGCGTCGTCGCGGCGATTTTGAGGAATTCCTTCAGGAATATCCGACCCTGACCATCCGGGCGCCTGAAGGCGTCGATCTCTATCTTGACGACGTGGTCGCAAGTCTCTCGGCCGGCGATCTTGGCGATTTCGTGGTGAAGAGCTCCGAGCTGATCGGCGCCGTCGGCGACGTTGAAACGGCGCGGGTCGGCCTCGCGGGGTCCGGCGATTTCACAATCGGCGACGTGGAAGGAGATGCGCGCGTCAGCGTTGCTGGGTCAGGCGATATTGAAATCGGCGCCGTCGGCGGCGAGGCGAGGCTTTCGATCGCAGGCTCCGGCGAGATTGACGCGGGCGATGTCGGCCAGGGCGTCGATATCTCGATATCGGGGTCCGGCAGCGTTCACGCTGAGAGCATCAACGGCGAGGCCGACGCCTCCATTTCGGGCTCGGGGGACGTAGAAATCGAGGACGGCCGGGCGAGCTCGCTCAAGGTGTCGATCGCGGGATCGGGCGATTTCAGCTTCGGCGGCGTCGCTGTGGATCCGAAGATATCGGTCGCGGGCTCCGGCGACGTGGTCCTCGGCGGGTATGAAGGCTCGCTACGCTCTTCCGGAAACGCTAAAATCCGCGTTAAGAACAAACGCTGAGAACCGGCCGCCGGAAGCGCGGCCGCAAGGAGGACCTGATATGGGAAAAGTGGCGGCGGCGGCGTTTTTCACCATGGTTGCGGCGGCTTTGCTCGCCTTCGGCGCGCTGCAGGCGGGCGCGGGCGAGGCGTGCGCGAGCGAAGGAAGCGCTGCGGGTCCCTGGGCGATGTATTTCGGCTGCGGCGACGCCGACTAAGCCGCCCGGTTTTCGAGCGTTCGATTGCGCCCGGGCGCTCTCTCCGGTATGTCCGCTCGACCGCCTAGGGGTGTAGCTCAGTTGGTAGAGCATCGGTCTCCAAAACCGAGGGTCGGGGGTTCGAGCCCCTCCGCCCCTGCCAGGCGGATCAAGGACTTAGCGGTCATGGTCGTGGCCTCCATCTGGAAGTTTTACAGCCGGTTTTACAGTTTTGTTCTTAGAAAGTCTCTCGACAAGCTGTTTCGCCAGTGCGTCCCGCGCGACATATCGCTTCGCGATCCGCTCTACGAATCGCTCCGACCAGCCGAAGATCCGACCCGTCTCCGCGTAGCTGAGGCCCGAGGCGAGGAAGCGCGTGGCGGCGGTGCCGCGCAGATCGTGAAAATTTTTCTCGACGCCCGCCGCCCTCTTTGCCCGCCCGAACACGGTCTTGAATCCGTCGGCGGTGTACGGCCGGCCGCGGGAGCTGGTGAGGACGACGGGGCCAACCTTCGGCGTTTCGTCGAGGAGGGCGCGCAGGCCGGGCAGGATTGGCACCGTAACCGCGCTTGCCGTCTTCTGGCGCCGGGTCTGGATGTCGAATCGCCCTACAGCGCTCCACGAAAGCCTGAGGGCGTCCGTCATGGCGAGGCCCGTCTCAGCGGCGAACCGGACGACGCGGCCCGCCTCGGGCGTCAGGTGCGCCAGCACGGCGGCGATTTCACCATCGGTCCAGATGATCTCGGACCGGTCGGTCTCATAGACGCCCTTCACGCCGCGGGTCGGGTTCTTCTCGATAAGGCCTTCGTCAATCGCCCATTCGAGGAAGACCGACAGCTCGTGGACCAGTTTGTCGGCCCGCGTCAGACTTTCGGCTGCGTGCTGATCCCGCCACGCCTTCACCACGCCCCGGGCGCCGCGTTCGTCGAAGATGCCGACGGACTGGTCGCCGAAGACCTCAACGATGCGGCGATGCAGGCTCTCGCACTCCCGGCGCCACGCGTCGCGTCGGCCCCGATGATCGCCGCTCTCTTCGAACCGCTCCATTAAGGCGGCGACGGTGTTGCCCGCACGCCGGGCTTTGCGGTCCGCCATGACGCGGGCGTAAGAGCCGACCAGATCGTCTGGGTCGAGACGCGGCCCGCCCCGCCAGGCGTAGACGTACTCCCGGCCCTTTATCCGAACCCGATGCACGCCCTTAAGCGGCACCGACACGCCTCTTGATTTCCGCGAGCGGGTCATCCGGATCGCCCTCCGGAGACGCATCGGGCGCGCCTGAGCGCAGCTCGTCAAGCCATTCGTCGATGGCCCGCACATCGTACCGCACCGCCCGCCCCATCCGCACCGGCGCGACGGGAACGTGCGCGCGGAACGTCTCCTCGCTGACGCCGCAGTATTCAGCGGCGCGGCTGACGGGGAGCAGGCGGGGGGAGGTCACAAATCCAAACTCCGCTCACGCGCCATCTCAACAATGCGGACGGCTTCCCACCAAACATTTTTCGGCGGCGCTACGCAGTCGCCCCACCCTAGGCGGATGATCTCCAGAAAAACCTGAGAGCGCCCGGCGCGATCAATGGCGCTTTCTAAGTCTGCATCATAATGCATCTGCTTTGTCGTCCGCCGAGATATGAACCCGCAGCCCAAGCTGCTCTTCAAGGATCGCCGCAAGGTTGTCCTTCACCGTCGCATCAACTTCGGTCGATATCGGATGATCGTCCGGGACTTCCACCCGGGCCGTCAGCGTCGGCTTCAGGAACAGCGCGTCGGGTAGATCAAGGTCGATTTTGATCGCGATTTCGCCCGCGCCCGTCGCCGGTTTCTTCTTGTACGAACTGATTGCGCCGGGCTCCGCGCCTGCGCCGTACTTTGACTTTTTGCCTTCGACCTTAAGCCAGACTTCGGTTTTCACGACGTTGCTCCTTTCACTTTCGCCAGAGCCTCGCGGGCGACAGAAACCACATCGCCCTCGACCCACGAATTGCATGACGCGATCTTCTCCAGCGCCGCCACAAGCTCGGCGTTGATGTTGGAAGGTCCAGCATTGCGGATCGCATTCAGGATGCGAGCAAGCCTTTCATATTCATCTGCCCTGCCTTTGCGGACATCATGGGACTGGCTTACTGTGTGGGCCGCAACAATGTCTCTGACACAAAAGACTGGAATACTCTCTGGAATGAATGGCCAGGTCTGACGCGCCTTTGCGAAGCTGTTCCTGTACTGATGGCGTGCAATCTTTTCGTCTATCTCGGCTCTTTGCCGCCGCAAGTCTTCCATTGTTTCACTCACCCCCCACCGCCTTTCTTGCTGCAGCTTGGAGGGCGCGGAGGTTTTCGATATCGTCTTCACCGCCCATGGCCAGCGGGATTTGATGATCGAACTCCAGCCCAAAAACGTCCCCGAGAGGCCCCTTGCACGACGCGCAGACGGCCTGCCTGACGAGGATCTGGATCTTCGCCGCCATGGACGGGGCCTTGCGCCTGTGAATCTCCACGGGGTCGCGCTTCACGCCGCCCTCTCTCGTGGATCGCGGTAGGGAGCCTCCAGCGCCTCGACGATTTCAGCGCGCGCTTCGTCCGTCAGCCCCATATCCTGCGTCAGGAGCAAGTGCGCGGCGCGGTCGAAGAACTCGCGGAACCTGTCCTGAGCCATCGCCGAGAACCTGATCGACTTGGGGACGATCTGGACGCCGTACCGGCCGCAATCGACCCGCTCGATATGACCGAGCCGGAGCTTCACCGCCGTAAGCAGGCCGTCGATCGTTCCCTCCCAACCGCCGCCCTCAACGACCTTGTTCAACAGGGCGAAGAACAGCCGGTGCTGGTTGGCGTTTCGCGGGGCCTTTGGGTCAACGCGCACGTCTTCGCCGATGCGGAACGCGGCGAGCGCCGCGGACGCCTCGTCATCGACGGCGATAAGGGCGAGCTGGCCCGAGCCCGACAGGCCGCGGCGGAGAACGATCTGGCTCACGACGCTTCCAGATCCGCTTTGCGCTTGTCTTTCAGCGCTAAGAGGCGGTTGCGGTCTCCCGGAAAGCTGAGCGCCGGGTGCTTGAACCAGTAGGCGAAGGCGTCCCGCAGCTCGTCCTCAGCACCGCAGTTCATGAATTGCTCGCCCGCCATCTCCAGAGCCTCCTCAGGGCTCATGAGGGCGTAGTGGTCAGCCTCGCCTGCGTAAGGCTCTTTTGAGCGGGGGGTGGCCGGGGGCGCCTCTTCAGGGAGGCCGCCGGCGCCCCCGGCCTCAGCGACGCCGTGAAGCGTTGCGTCGCTGTTCTGTACGGGTGGTGGAGGGGGGGGCGGGGCCTTCCGCGCCGGTTCCTCGCGCACGACGTCCGCGTCCATCTCCTCAGGCGGCCGTGGCGGCGGGGGCGGTGCGCTCGTCTCGCCGACCATGCGGGCCTCCCCCGCATCGATATCCTGCTCCTCCTCGCGCGAGCGCACGCCGCGAAGCAGGTCCGCCGCGCCGTCCCGGATCGCCCAAGCGCGCGCGCGCATCTGGAGCATGCGCTCCGGGTAAGTGATCCAAGGCGTGTCCTGACCATCTCTGCCGGTCTTGCCCCAAAGCTTTGCTCGTTTGGCGTCTGCAACCGAGAAGGTTCGGGCCGTCGGTGTGCGTCCCTTCCGCTTGAGCGTGCAAACGGCCCGGCGCTCGTCGCCCTCGCCCTCGATGCGCTCCTCAATGTCCTCGAAAGACGAGTCGCCCTGCACGAGCGCAAGCAGGGCGTCGCCCCACATGGTCGGCCGGCCGTTTATCACGGCGATGGACTGCACTGCCTGCATGGGACCAAGACCGACTTCAGCGCCCTGACAAATCGCGATAAAGATTTGCTCCGGGCGCTGCATGCCTTTGGGGGCGATGCCGGCTTGGGCGATCGTCTCCGCGAGCTTCTGCGCCTGTCCAAGGCTCTCGACGTAGAGCGGGCGGGCCCGATTGACGGGGACAAGCTCTCGGGTCTCGGTCATTGCGCGCTCACCTTCTCGACGACTTCGACGCCCGGCGTTCCCGCGGCGGCCTTGCCCTTCAGGGCCTTGGCGACGGCCTCGACGACCGCAGGTCGGTTCGTCTCCAGCATGTGGTCGAGGAACGCGCCGGGATCGACGACGTTTTTCTCCTCGCGCACGCGCAGGCTGATTTTCTTTCCGTACCGGCCCTTGATGCCGTCCTTCCCCGTATCCTGAAGATGACGGGCGACCAGCGCCAGCGCTTTGGTGCGGGCGGTTTTCGCCGCCTCAATCTGCGGCTTGTACGTGTCGGACACTGCAGCAAGTTGCTGTTTCAGCGGCTCCTCGACGGACTTCTGGCGCTCCGCAAGATCGTCGGCGGAACGCTTCAGAACATGCAGCGCGTCGGCCAGATCGCCCTCGCTCGCGGCGTCATGCAGTTCGCTCGCCGCCTCGACGCGGGCGATCAGCGCCTCGACATCGTCGGCGTCATCCTCGGCCGGCGGCTGGTTCGATCCGGCCTTCGCCCAAAGCGCTTCGAAATCCTCAGATGTGAGAGGACGCTTTGCGGCGCGCGGCCAGACCTGCTCCATGTCGTGGGAATCCGAGAACGGAGAGGTCGCGACGACGCCGCCCGATCCGTCCGGGTCGATCGCCACCGGGACGACGGGCCCCTCCTTAATGAACTGCACGGCGTAGCGGCCGCAGGCGGGCTGATCCTCGACGATCGGCGTGCGCGGGTCCTGAAGGAGACCGCGCCATGTGGCGTAAACATCCACGGCTTCAATCGTATTGCTCACGGCGTTCCTCCCTCGATTGCAGCGATGCGGGTGCGGGCTTTTTCGGCGAGGGTCAGCGCGGTATAAACTGCGCGCCCAAACTGCTTGGACGCCGCCACGTCCTGAAGAGCGATCGCCCCATCTACGGCGAAATATTCAAGTTCGGCGCGGAGGGCGTTGAAGCGCCTTTCCAGGAACCGCATCTGGTCGAGCTGGCTTGTCGGCAGGCCGCCAAAGTCGGGGCGGTATACGTTCTCGCTCATTTCCCGCCTCCGATGAAAAAGACCATCGCAAAGCCGGCGATTGATCCGCATGCGACAGCGAGGATGAAAAGACGAAGCTGGGTAAGGAAAGCGGACATCACGCGGCCTCCAGCAGGGCGACCAGCTTGTCAGCGATCTTGACGTAAGCCGCCGACTCCGCCGCCGACCTCGCCGCCCACGCCGCCGACTCCGCCGCCGCCCACGCCGCCGACTCCGCCGCCGACTCCGCCGCCGCCGCCGCCGCCGCCGCCGCCGCCGCCGCCGACCACGCCGCCGCCCACGCCGCCGACCCCGCCGCCGCCCACGCCGCTTCATCAGCGACGTCGCCTGCGGCGGCGGCTTCATGCAGCGCCGCCACAGTCTCAATCGCCTTGCGCTGCTCGGCGTCGTCAGCCCTCAAAGCAGGAAGGCTGATCTCGCGCAGAATATAGGCGATAATTGCGTGGCGGACGGACGAGATGTCTTTTCCCGTCGGCACGGCGGCCGCCAGACGCTCAGGCCACGCCATGGCGTCACCCTCAGGCAGCCCTTCAAAGATCCCGTCCTCAAGGTGACACAGCCATTCCGGCCAGCCGTACTCGGATGAGACGAGGTCGTGCCGTGTAAAGCTGATTGCCCGCAGGTTCATGCCGCGGTCCTTGGCGATGTCATGGACTTGGCAGCCGATGGCGCAGCCGCGGAAAGAGCCGTTCATTTCTCCGTACTGTTTCCGGATCAGCATGTCCTGCTCTCGGTGGGCGCGGGCGCGCGCGACAACTTTTTCCTTCAGTGCAGGGGTGTTGTGGTAAGTCAGCATCACGCATCCTCCTCGACGTACGCGATGTATTCCTCGACGTACTCGGCTACATGTTCGGGGGTGAGATCGGAGAGGTTGGCGCTTTCCACGCCCTCGTCATGCTGGGCACGGAGGACATGGACGCTTTCCATGAACTCGGCGGCGGCCTTGCGGACGGCGCGGCGCAGATTGTCGGCCTCTTCAAGCGCGTGCTCGTGCGCCAGCTCGCCAGCCGTCGGCGCCCGGTCCGGCGCGAGGGCTGCGTTGTAGTCGTCGGGGTAGGGCATCGGCGTCCTCCTGTGATGGGAGGAGTGTGCCGTGGCCACACTAGGTCGTCAACAGAAAAGTGTGTTCAGGGCACATTTTTTATTGTGCCAAAAAACGGATGGCCATATACAAGCTGTATCAACGGCCTCGGATTCCGTTGATGCGCGCCTGTCGCTGCTAGCCAACCCAGCGGCGGGCGCGCCCCTAATTCAAGATTCTCTAAACAAAACATTGACGATCACAGCGAACAGTCGGACTACGCTATAGCTCGCTGGGTTGGCTCGAATCTTTTGGCGGCGAGTGTCTTGCATGCCGTTACCAAAAGGGGTCCAGACAAAGCGGCTGGGTAGTCCGAAATCGGTTGTGCCTGTTTGGCGGGGTCCGGCGACCTCGAAAGTTACCGAAAGCTCTGACGACCGGATCGATCAGGGCGCCCGTATGCGACGGTCGGCTCCGAGGTTCACCCTCAGCTCCTCCCCGGGCAGGACAGACTGGGCCAATGTCGCCCTAGGGGTCTGTCCTATGCCCGAACCACAACCGATCTCACCAAGGTTCATGAACTGAGAAAGTACAGTGCTTAACTGATACGGTATTGTAATTTTGCCGGCGATTGAGCTTCATGTTAGCGAACAAAAGAAAAACATCGCTATTTAGTTTTGGGCGCGCCTAACCCACACGATTGGTGCAGCCGCCTTTAATTGCCGCTCTATCGCGGGGTAGGTCGGGTTGTGGCTTTCTAGTCTGTAAACACCTTCTAAATTCACAGCAGCTATTCGCTTGATATGTCGATGATCGTTGCCTGTGTGGCAAACGGCGTCGCGTCCGACTAACGTGCTGGGATCGTCTACTTGCCTTTCGGCGAACAGCAGATCGCCGTGATGGTAGATGGGCTCCATAGAGCGACCGAAGACGCGAAACGCGACCGCATCTGCCGAGATGCCGTCTGGGGCGTCTACGTATTCTCCACCGTCATCTGGAGCTATTTCAGCGCCGTCATCTCCAGCTTGAACGGTGCCGCGAACGGGAACGCCAAAGCCTCGC
Organism: Pseudomonadota bacterium; assembly: GCA_038522735.1. GTDB lineage: Bacteria > Pseudomonadota > Alphaproteobacteria > Caulobacterales > Parvularculaceae > JBCBJX01. The sequence continues at coordinate 729 of JBCBJX010000011.1, read as the reverse complement.
CGAATCTTCCCGCTTAAGATCCAGTCGAGCGGCGCGTTGTATCGCTCCGCATAAAGCAGCGCGTTTTCCAATCCTGGCGTGCTGTGCCCGTTTTCGTGCTGATTGTACTGGTCCGGCAGGCCCAAGGCGTCCATCGCCGCACGTCGAGTTTTAAAGCCTCGCAGGCGGCGCAAATACGTCAGCCGTTCGCCGATCGTCTGGAGATTTGGTTCAAGGGGTATTCGTCGCATGCGTGACAAGTACCGAGATAAACTGTGGCCTGGCCCCAAAAGTGTGTTGACCGCACACTGTGACTGCGCCACATTTTCACGCATGAACCTGCTCGCCCGTTTTATGGCCTTGGCGTCGATGACCGACGCTCAGATGGCTGAAAAGGTTGGTTGCGACCGATCCACAATCGCGCATGCGCGCAACGGAACCCGCATCCCAAAAAGTCGAATGCTGCGCCGGGCCATCGCTCAGGCAACGGACGGAGCTGTGCCTGAGGAGTCTTGGGAGGAGCCCGCCGATGCCGCCTGACCACGAACTCGACACCCCCGCCCTCCGCCGGGAGCGGCGCGAGCGCACGGTCGGCCTCGTCCTCGGCGTCGTCATCACGACGGCCCTGTGGATGCTCGTCCTCATCGCGGTGCAGTCCCCGCAATATCTCGGGGTCAACTGAATATTGCGATAGCGAAACGATCAACTGCAAACAACCGGAAGCGCTGAGTCTTTCGGAGTTTTCCACAG
>JBCBJX010000010.1:0-54960 GCA_038522735.1 Pseudomonadota bacterium | reverse complement strand
TGCGGAGGCCCGCGAGGTCCTTCAAAGCGCCGCCGCGGAAGTCGTCCGCGATCCGCAGACGAACTCCGTGCGCCGCCTCGCCCTCCATTTTTCAGAAGCGCTGCAGGCGGAGAATATGAGCCGCGCCGACGCCGGCGCCATCGTCGCCGCCCTCGGCCGCTCGGCGCTGCAAGACCGGATCGACCGCTTTCGCGAGTATCACGCCCTGTCGGAGCTGGACGCGCGGCGCAAGACGGCGAGGACGGCGCTGGAGGCGGCGACGGATGAGGGGTTCGACGCCTTTCGCGACCTCGTCGAAGCGCAGCCGACGGGCGCGGTGTTCACGGCGCACCCCACCTTCTCCATGCGCCCTGACGGCTACGCCGCCTTCGCCGACGCGCTCGCCGGCGGCGATCTGAACGTTTCCAACGACGCCCTGCAGGCGCCGCGCGGCGGGATCGATCTCGCAACGGAGCATGCAGCGGCGCAGGAGGCGATCCTCCGCGCGCAGGATGCAGTTTCAGCCCTGCGCGGCGACGCTCTCGCCATCGCGGCGGAGCGGTTCCCCGATCAGTGGAAAGCCCTCCGCCCGCGCATCGCCTCGATTGCAAGCTGGGTCGGCTACGATCTCGACGGGCGGACGGACATCCACTGGAGCGCGTCAATCGCCCTCCGTCTGCGGGAGAAAGCAAGCCAGCTCCGGCGCTACGCCCTGAGTCTCGCCGGCGCGCCGGACCTCGCCGCGCGCCTGTCCAAAGCCGCTGCGGCGACGGAGGCCGAAGCGAACGCGTTCTCCGGCGACCTCCTTGACCCGGACACGGTCGTCAAAGCCGCGAACCTGCTGACCGGCGCGAACGCCGACCGGCTCGTCTCCCTCGCGCCTGCGGTCGCAGAGCTCGACGCTCTTATCGCGGCGGAAGCGGATGCGGAGAAGGCGAAGAGCCTGATGCTCGTCCGCGCCGAGATGGAGACCGTCGGCCTCGGAACGGCGCTCACCCACCTGCGCGTCAACGCCGCCCAGGTGCGCTCTGCGCTTTCCGACGAACTCGGCGTCGACGACGACCCGGAAAATTTCGGGCGCGTCGCCCTCGCCAAAGCCGCCGACGAGGCGCGCTCGACGCCGGAGATCCCGGTCAATTTCGGCTCGCTCTTCCTGGAGCAGATGACCGCCCGCCGCCAGTTCATGCTCTGCAAGCAGATCGTCAAGCACATCGACGCCGACGCGCCGATCCGCTTCCTGATCGCCGAGATCGAACGGCCAGCGACGATCATGGGCGCGATCTATCTCGCCCGCCGCTTCGGCGTCGCGAACCGGGTCGACATCTCTCCGCTCTTCGAGACGCCGGAGGCGCTGGAGCGCGGCGGGCGGTTCATGGAGCAGCTCTTCGACGAGCCGGAATACATGCTCCAGGTGCGCGAGCGAGGACGCATCTCGATCCAGCTCGGCTATTCCGATAGCGGACGGTTTATGGGCCAGGTCGCAGCCGCACTTTCCGCGGAGCGCTTGCAGGTGCTGACGGCGCGAGAGCTGAAGCGCCGCGGCGTTGCAGGACTGCCAGTGCTCGTTTTCAACACCCACGGCGAATCCATGGGCCGCGGCGCCCATCCTGCGTCGTTTATGGAGCGCCTGAACCACACGACGACGCCCTGGGTGATGAAGAAGTTCGAAGAGGCGGGGGCCCCGTTCATACGCGAGACCAGCTTTCAAGGCGGCGACGGGTATCTCCATTTCTCAACGCCGGAGACCGCGCTCTCCTCCATGCTCCATCTCGCCATGAACGCCTGGCGGCAGCCGCGTCCGGAAACAGGCGATCTCTACTACGCCGACATCAATTATTCCTGGGACGTCTACCGGGCGCTGAAGCGCTGGCAGGAGGAATTGTTCGAGAACGAAGGCTATCGCGTTGCGCTGTCGGCGTTCGGTCCGAACCTTCTTTACACGACAGGCTCGCGCAAGACGAAGCGTCAGGGCGGCAAGGTCGCAGGGCCCCGCGCGCTACGCGCGATCCCCAACAACGCGATCCTGCAGCAGCTCTGCATCGTCGCGAACGTCTGCGGCGGTCTCGGCGAGGCTGCAGGCCCCGAGGCGGAGCGTTTCCAGAAGCATATCGCGGGCAGCCCGCGGCTGCGCTCGGCGATCGATCTCGCCGTACGCGGACGGGTGCTGTCGAGCCTCAACGTGCTGCGCGCCTATGCGAGCCTCTTCGATCCGAGCTTCTGGCTCGCCCTCGCCGTCTGGTCGAAGGACGAGGCCGCCGGAGAAGCGGGCCGCGCCCTCTCCCGGGCGCTCTCCGAACAGAGCGGCGCGGACGTTGCGCTCGGCCGCCTCGCCGCGCATCTCGGCGACGATCTTTCCCGGTTCGACCGGCTTCTCGCCGCCGCTAATTTGGGCCCGACCCCTGGAGAACGCCGCGCGGGGCGCGTCGATCTCCACCTCCTCCACGCCCTCAGGATCGCGCTCGTCATGCAGGGGTTGATGATCGTCGCCCGAACGCCGCCCTTCTCGCGGCGCCATGATATGAGCCGCGAGGATCTCTTCGAGCGCGCCTTCGCCCTGCAGTTCCGCGAGATCGCGAACCTCCTGACGGACGTCTTTCCCGACCGCGCCCGAGACATCGCGGCCCTCGGCGGCCTTCAGGAGCAGGGCGAAGAGGACGCGGGGCCCCACGGCTACAAGGCGGTGCATGCGAAGATCATCGCCCCCCTGCGCGAGGTCGCCGATCTCCTCGACGACATCACCCTCGCCGTCAGCCACGCGTACGGGGCGTTCGGCTGACGGCTCACACCCGAAACGTTTAACCAAATCCAAAGGGCGGGACGGTTCAATCGACCGGTCGCGCGCGGCGCAGCGCGCCGGAGGACCGTGCGTGACGACCGCTCCCGCCCCACAGATCGACGGCCGGACATCCGACTGGGCCGCGCTTTACCAGTCGCGGCGGGATGCGCTGCTCTCGGACGCACTGATCACGTCCGTCGTCGTCGGCGGAGCCGTCGCGCCGGCCGCAGCCGTCGTTTTCGCCGCCGAAGTCAGCCTCGTCGTCGCCGTTTCGTGGTACGCGACCGTCGTTGCGGTCTCCATCGCCCGGGCCGGGATCGCTCTCCACAGGAAAAAGACCGGTCGATCCTACGGGCCGGCTGCGCTGGGCTCGCTCCTCGTCTTTACCGCGATCGCCGGCGGCGTCTGGGCGGCGCCGCTTCTCTTTGCGACCGACGCTATTTCTCCGGCCTCGGAGGTCACGACGATCCTTTTCACCGCGGGAATGTGCGCCGGCGTCGCCGTCTCTTACGCGACCCACCTGTCGTTCGTCGCGGCGTTCAACATTCCTGCACTGTTCGTGATTTTCTACTATGTCGCCGCGCGCGACGGCGGCGTCGTCTTCCCGGCCGTCATGGAGACGATGTTCTTCGGCGCGATGCTGCTTCTCGCTCAGCGTTCAGGGTCGAAGATCAAGCGTGCGCTGACGAACGAAATCGCCGCTGTCGAGGGCCGGTCGGCGCTGGAAGCGCGCCAGTCTGACCTCGAACAGGAGGCCGCGGCCCGTCAGGCGAGCGAAGCCCGGCTGCAGACCGCGCTCGAAGATACGCGCCGGATGCACGCGGCGCTTGAGCACATCTACGCCTTAACCCTCGACGACGGCGTCGCCCCGGCGACTTTCGCGCGGCGCGTCACGAAAACCGTCGCCGAAACGCTCGCCGCCAGCCGCGTCAGCTTTTGGATCATGAAGGACGAGGGACATACTCTGGAATGCAGCTCTCTCTACGACGCCGCGGGAGACGCGTTCGAGAGCGGCGCCCGCATCGCAGTTCCAGAGTACCCGGAGTACTTTAAAGAGCTGAAATCAGCGCGGGTGATTGTCGCATCCGACGCGGTCAATCATCCGGCGACCGCCTGCATGGCGGAAAGCTACCTTCGCCCGCTCGACATCCGGTCCGTGCTCGATGCGCCAGTGCGCGGACAGTCTCAGGCGCACGGCGTCATTTCCTGCGAGCAGGTCGGCGGGTCGCGCGAGTGGACGACGGATGAAGCAAACTTCACAGCGTCGGCAGCGCAACTCCTCGGCCTGCAGTTACTGGCGGACGACGCCCGAGCCCTCAACAGCGCGCTCTCCAGCGCGCTGGAAAAATCCAAGGAGGCCAACCGCGCGAAATCCGCTTTCCTCGCGACGATGAGCCATGAGATCCGCACCCCCCTCAATGGTATTCTGGGAGCGGCGGATATCCTGAAGGACATGAGCCTGACGCCGGAGATGAGCGGTTTCACAGACATTATCAGCAGCTCGGGCGCCGGCCTCCTCACGGTGCTGAACGATGTTCTCGATCTTTCGAAGATTGAGGCGGGCAAGTTCTCGATTGAAGACGCGGATTTCGACCTGAAAGAGACCGTCGAGCGCGTCGCGGCCGTGCACTTGCTGAAGGCCCGCGAGAACAGCGTGCGTCTGACTGTCGATTTCGACGAGAGCGTTGAGACGCGCCGGCGCGGCGACGCTGACCGCCTCGCGCAGGTGCTGCACAACCTCTCCTCGAACGCCGTCAAATTCTGCGCCAAAGGCGATATTACCATCCGTGTGCGTTCAAGCGGCGACGATATAACGATCGAGATCGCCGATACGGGCGTCGGCATGACCGCGGAAACCGCGGAGCGCGTTTTCGCCCCCTTCGAGCAAGCGGACAGTTCGACGACGCGCCGTCATGGCGGCACGGGCCTCGGCCTTTCGATCGTGAAGGGCCTCGTTGAAGCCATGGGCGGGCGGATCGACCTTGCGACCGCGCCGGGCGAAGGATCGACCTTCACGGTCGTCCTGCCTCTACGGGTTTCGAACACGCCTCAGGAGAAGGGGAACGGGGCGTCGGTGTGCAAGGCCGTCGACGATGCGCGTGTGAACCTTCAGGTGCTCGTCGCGGAGGATAATCCGACCAACACCATCATCATGGACGCCTTCCTGAAACGCGCCGGCGTCGCGGGCGTCTTCGCGACAAACGGCGCCGAAGCCGTTCGACTGTACAAGGAGCGCGGTTTCGACGTCGTGCTCATGGACATCCAGATGCCCGTGATGGACGGCGTCGAAGCGCTCCACGCGATCCGCGATCTCGATCGCGCCGACGGCTCACGCCGCGCCCACATCGTGGCGGTGACTGCGAACGCGATGGCGAGCGAAGTGCGCGCCTATCTGGCGCACGGTTTCGACGATCACCTGGCGAAACCGATCACCCAGGCCGGGCTCGAGGCGGCGCTGTCGCTCGCTCTGACAAGCGTCCGGCAGCGCCCCGCGATCGACACCGCCTGATAACGCGGGCGCTCGCCGAGGGGTGATCCCGCTTCAGGCGATTGCGCGTTTCCACTGCCGAACGGCGCGTATAGAACCCCTCGTTATGACCAGTTCCGACCAGTACGGCCTCCGCCTCTCCAACGCGTCGCCCGACAACGTTGCATCCTATGACGCCTATGCTGAGGCGTTCGTCTCCTACGGTCCCGACATCCGGGCGCTCTTCGACGGCGCCGACGCACGGCCGGACGCACCGCTCCTGCAGGCCCACGCCGCGGGGCTCCACCTCGCTTTCGAGGCGCGGGACGGCTTTGAGCGGGCGCAACCCTATCTTGAACGCATGCGGGCGGCCTCCGCTACGGCGACGCCCCGCGAGGCGCTTTTCTGTTCCGCTGTCGAGCGTTGGGCGGCTTGCGATTTCCGCGGCGCCCTCGGCGAGCTCGACGCCCTTACGGCGGCCTGGCCGGCCGATCTCTGTGCGATCAAATGGGCGCAGTATCACGCATTCAATGTCGGCGACGACGAGGCCCTTCGCCGGCTTGGCGACAGGGCGATGGTCGTCCACCGGGATCGACCGTATGCGCACGGCATGCGGGCCTTCGGGCTTGAGCAGTCGCACCGGATCGGCGAGGCCGAGGACGAGGCGATGCGGGCCGTTGCGATCGCTCCCGGCGACGCGTGGGCGCACCACGCCATGGCCCACGTCTTCGAAACGCAAGGGCGAGCCGAAGAAGGCGCGGCGTGGATGCGCGCCAACGCCCGCTGGTGGGACGATCGCGGAATTTTCGTGCGCGAACACAACTGGTGGCATGCGGCGCTGTTCGATCTTGCGCGCGGCCGGCCGGACGAAGCGCTTCGCGTCTACGACGAGCGTCTCGCGGGCGAATGGCCGGAGTTCCCGCAGGAACAGATCGGCCGCGTCTCCATGCTCTGGCGGCTTGAAATGCGCGGCGTCGATGTCGGCGACCGGTGGGCGCCGCTGCTCGCGGTAGTCCAGGAGCGCGCGGGCGACGTCGTTCTTCCGTTCCATGAGCTTCACTACGCCTACGCCGTCGCGCGCGCCGGCACCGCCGCGGAAAGTAACGCACAGATCGCGCAAATCATCGCTGCGGGGGAGGCGGATCATCCCTATGCGGAGACTTGGCGGACCGTAGCGACGCCAGCGGCGCTCGGCGTCAGGGCCTTCGCGCGGGGAGACTGGGCCGAAGCCGCACAGCGCCTCGGCGACGCCCTGCCGCGCCTGCAGTCGATCGGAGGCAGCCACGCCCAGCGTCACCTCTTCGTCGAGGCCCTCGCCTATGCACGCGGCGCCGCGTCCGACGCGCTGGCGGCTTAAGTCACCAGCCGCAGCTTTTTCTTGTCGAACACCCGAAGCACCGAGCCGAGATCATGGCCGCGCTTAAGGACGGCGCCGCCCATGGCGATCACCGTGTAGGCGCCCTGACGTCTCGCGTTCTTCGGGCGCTTTTCGATTCGGTAGAGCGGTGCTTCAGAGCTGCGGCGATAGATGCTGAACGCCGCCGCGTCCCGGTCGTGGTCGATGGCGTAATCGCGCCATTCACCGGCGGCGACAAAAAAGCCGTAGAGCGAGAGGATCTGGTCGAGCTCGCGGCGCTCGAACACGACGTCCGGTTTCGCGGCCGGGCTTGCGGGCGCAGTCCGCGGGAGATCTGATGACGACATGGAGAAAGCCTAACGGCGCCCCCGCTCGCCCGGCAAGCATCGGCGCAACTCGCGCGGGTGTTGCGCGCCGGCGACGTCCCCGTCCCGAAATCGCCCCATTTGGTCCCCGCGAGGGCCTTCATCTCAGAGCATCACTTAGGGGTCGGCGGGGCCGCGGGACCGAGAGTCCGGATTTCCATCGCCCCCAGCCCCCGGAGGATCATCCCCGCGGCTCCGTCGGCGCATTTCCCTTACATTTCGGAGGACTTGCCCCGCGACGCGCGCCCGGCTAGCCCGACCCTCCGTCCGCACCGGGCGGAGTAAAGGGGCGAAGCGTGTCGGCGATCCTGACGACGGCGGCCCCGCTGTTCGCGATCATCCTGTCGGGATTTCTCGCGGGCCGGCGGGGGCTGATGACCGAGGCGCACGCCGGCGCCCTCTCACGGTTCGTTTTTCTCTTCGCCATGCCGGCGGCGGTCTTCCGCTACGCCGCCCTCGGAACGCCGCCGGACGCGCAGGCCGCGGTCTTCGCCCTCGCCTATCTCGGCGCCGCCGGTCTTTCGATGACCATCGCCTATCAGATCGGCCGACGGCTTCTTCGGCTGAAGCCGCGCGAGGCCGGCGCGCACGCCTTCGGCTCGACTTTGGGCAACGCCGTCTTCCTCGGCATCCCGATCGCCCAGTCCGTTCCCGGATGGGGCGTCCCGTTTCTTCTCCTTGTGCTGATGGAAGGCGTTTTCATCATCGCCGCCGGTACGGCGCTCATGACCCAGCCGGAGGAAGGGCCCGCCATGGGCCTCGGCCGCCAGGCGGTCGATACGGTGAAGCGCGTCTCCCGGAACCCGATCGCCATGGGCACGGTTCTGGGGTTCCTTTGCGCCGCGGCGGGTCTCGTTATCCCCGCGCCGATCGAGCGGTTTCTCTTCTATCTCGGCGGCGCGGCGGGGCCCGCGGCGCTCTTCGCCCTCGGCGTCACCCTTTCGATCAGGCGCGAGGCGCCGGAGACGGGCGGCGTCCAGTCGATCGTCTCCATCACCCTGATGAAACTCGTCGCTCAGCCCGCCCTCGTCGTCGGCGCCATGCTGCTGATCGGCGCAAGCCCGGCGCAGATCGGCGCGGCGGCGCTCTTTACGACGGTCCCCATGGGCGTCGGCGTCTACGTGCAGGCCGCCCATTACGGCGTCTACCAACGACGGATCGCGGCGGCGTTGACGGCGACGACGATCGCTTCGGTCTTCACCGTATCGGGCGTGTTGTTCTTTCTCGCGCCCTCAGGCTGAGACGGCCGGCTGAAGGCCGAGCGCCGCGAACATCGCCGCGTCCTTGTCCTCTCCGGGATTTTTCGCCGTCAGCAGGGTGTCGCCGATAAAGATCGAGTTCGCGCCCGCCATGAAGCAGAGGGCCTGCGCTTCGAGAGACATGTTCTCACGGCCCGCGGAGATGCGCACCGCCGAGCGGGGCATGAGGACGCGGGCGACGGCGCAGAGCCGCGCGAACTCGATCCCATCGACGGGGTTCGAGTCGGCGAGCGGCGTTCCGGGCGCCGGCATGAGGGCGTTGATGGGCGCGCTTTCCGGGTGCGGATCCATGTTCGCGAGAGCGAGAAGGAGCCCAATCCGGTCCTCCGCCTCTTCGCCCATGCCGACGATGCCGCCGCAACACACTTTCATGCCGGATTTGCGCACCCGGTCCAGCGTATCGATCCGATCCTGAAACGTCCGGGTAGAGATGACCTTGTCGTAGTACTCGGGCGAGGTGTCGATGTTGTGGTTGTAATAATCGAGGCCGGCCTCGGCGAGCTGCTCGGACTGCTCGTCCGTCAGCATACCGAGGGTCATGCAGGTCTCGAGACCGAGGGCCTTCACCCGCGCCACCATGTCGAGGAGCGCCGGCATGTCTCGGGTCTTCGGCTCCCGCCAGGCGGCGCCCATGCAGAAGCGCGCCGCGCCGCCGGCCTTCGCCCGCTCCGCGGCGGCGACCACCGTGTCGGCCTCCATCAGCTTGGAGGCTTTGAGCCCTGTATCGAAATGGGCGGACTGGTTGCAGTAGCCGCAATCCTCCGGGCACCCGCCGGTCTTGATGGAGAGAAGCTGCGCCGTCTCCACCGCGTTCGGCGCGTGATGCGCGCGATGCACGGCCTGCGCCTGCAGGAGAAGATCGATCAGCGGCAGGGTGAAGAGCGCTTCCGCTTCCTCTCGGGTCCAGTCGGAGCGGATGGCGGCGGGGTCGGCGGCGTCGAGCATGGGGCGTCCTTTCGTTAGCGGACGCTATCGCGGCCGGCCCGCCGCTCCAAGAAATTCCGTCATTTCTCCAGATGCTTGCGCCGGGCCGCAGCGGCGAAGCCGAGCGGCCGGAGCAACACCATGCGGATGTGGGCGAGGTCGCGTCGGAGGCCTCCGCCCTCGGCGCTCTCGGTCAGGAAAAGAGCGGCCGCCAGAGCCGAGAGGGCGCCGAGCACGACCGCGCCCCAGCCGACGGCGGCGAAGGCGCTCGCCATCGCGGACCGGTAATCGGCGAGTGCGGGGCCCGCAAGGGCGCTCCCCTGGCCGAAACCTGCGGCCCGCGCCGCGTCCCCGGCCGCCGCCTCGAACCCGGTCGCCGCGACGACGCCGAAGCCGGCGACCGCGAAAAGGGCTGCGGCGCGCGCGACCGCGTTGTTCACGCCAGACGCCGCGCCGTGGTTCTTCTCCTCCGTGGCGTTGAAGATGGCGGTGGAGAGCGCCGGAACGACGATCGACATGCCGGCGCCGAAGATCAGCATGCCAATGAATGCGCCGGCGAAGATCTCCGACGAAACCGGGGAAAGCGCCATCCACCACATGCCGAGGGTTGCGACGAGCGAGCCGGCCGTCAGCATGGCGCGGGTTCCGAACCGGTCGATGAAGCGGCCCGAAAGCCTGGAGAGAACGCCCATGGTGACGGCGAAACCGAGAAAGGCGCGCCCGGTCATATCAACGCCGTGGCCGTAGGCTTCCTTCAGCACCAGCGGATAGAAGAGGAAGAGGCCGCCGAAGGCGCCGTAGAGGAAGAACGTCAGCAGGTTGACGACATTGAAACAGCGCGATGAGAAGAGCGTCGGCGGCGCCATGGGCGCTTTCGCCCGCAGCTCCTGCAGGACGAACGCCGCGCCGGCCGCGAGGCCGAGACCGATCGCCGCCCAGGCGATCGCCGACGCGCCATGCGCCTCACGCACTTCCCCGCCCTCGCCCGAGGCGGCGCTCAGTTCGATGAGGCCCCATGCGACGGCGCCGAGAGCGAAGACCGCGAGACACGCGCCCGCCCAGTCGATCGCGGGCGGAGTTTCAGACCGCTGGCCGCGGGGCGTTTTCCACAGGGTGAGGACGATCGCGCCGAGGCCGATGGGCGCGTTGATGAAAAAGATCCATCGCCAGCTGACGGCTTCAGCGAGAAAGCCGCCAAGAGGCGGGCCGACGGCGGTCATGATCGCCGAGGCGGCCGCCCATGTGCCGATCGCCGCCCCCCGCTCGGCCTTCGGATAGGCGGCGGCGATGAGGGCGAGTGAGAGGGGGGTCAGCAGCGCCGCGCCGAGCCCCTGGGCCGCCCGGCCGGCGATCAGCGTCTCCGGCGTCGGTGCGATGCCGCAGAAGATCGAGGCGACCGCGAAAAGCGCGACGCCGAGCAGGAAAATCATCCGCCGCCCATAGAGATCTCCCAGGGATCCGCCGACGAGGATGAAGGCGGCGAGCACCAGCGTGTAGGCGTTGGAGATCCAGAGGATCTCGGAGAGGCCTGCGCCGAGCCCCTCCTGTATGGGCTGCAAAGCGAGCGTGACGGCCGTTCCATCGATGAACGCCATGGACGATCCGAGCACGGACGCCGCGAGCACGAACTTGCGGTCGCGCTCAGGGCAGTTGGGTTTGTCCGTCTCAGCGCCGGTTTCAGTGTCGCTCATGGCTCTCCCTCCCCTCTCCCCTGGGAGAGGGGCCGGGGGTGAGGGGGAGCGGTGTCGCAACCATTGCGAGGGCGGAGGGTCGGCGCCCCCTCACCCCTAACCCCTCTCCCAAGGGGAGAGGGGAATCAAGCGCTAGACGTCCAGTTCAGCGCTCAGCGCATTTTCCTGGATGAACTCGCGGCGGGGCTCCACGACGTCGCCCATGAGTTTCGCGAAGAGGGTGTCGGCGCCGTCGCCGTCGGGGACGGCGACGCGCAGGAGCGTGCGGGCCTCGGCGTCGAGCGTCGTCTCCCAGAGCTGATCGGCGTTCATTTCACCGAGGCCCTTATAGCGCTGCAGCTTCACGCCCTTTTCACCAAGTTCGCGGGCCGCTTTCAGGAGCGTCGTCGGTCCGTAGACGTCGCGCATTTCCTCTTTCACCCGCCAGAGGCCGGGCTTCGCGAAGGTCGCCGAGAGCGGCGCCGCGGCGGCCTGAAGGCGGCGCGCGTCTGCAGAGGCGAGAAGCTCCGCGTCGAGGGGCCAGCGCTCCTCGACGCCGCGGACCGTCCGGTGCATGACGAACCCGCCCTGGCCGTCCAGCTCGCCGACCCAGCCGCGCTCGACCTCGTCTGAGATCGCGTCAAGGCGCGCGGCGACCATGGCGAGGAACTCCTCCGCATTCGCTTCTTCATCGAGCGGCTTCAGCGCGCCGGCGAGGGCGGCCTGCACGAGCAAACGCCGGCCGTAATGGGCGGGAATGTTCTCAAGCGCCCGTTCGACGGCCCGGGCCTGTTCGATCAGTTCGGATAATTCTCCGCCGGCGATCTGCGCGCCGTCATGGCGCTCGAAGATCGCCTCGCCCGCGCCCTCCGCCAGCAGATAGTCGTCGAGCGCCTTTTCGTCGAGGAGATAGGTCTCCGACTTGCCGCGGGAGACCTTGTAGAGCGGCGGCTGGGCGATGAAGAGGTGGCCGCGGTCGATGATCTCCGGCATCTGACGATAAAAGAAGGTGAGAAGCAGCGTACGGATGTGGGAGCCGTCGACATCGGCGTCCGTCATGATAATGATCTTGTGATAGCGGAGCTTCTCGACATTGAAATCGTCGCGCCCGACGCCAGTTCCGAGGGCCGTGATCAGGGTGCCGATCTCCTGGCTCGAGAGCATCTTGTCGAACCGGGCGCGCTCGACGTTCAGGATCTTGCCCCGGAGCGGCAGGATCGCCTGGTTCTTCCGCTCACGGCCCTGTTTGGCGGAGCCGCCGGCCGAATCGCCCTCGACTATGAAAAGCTCGGACTTCGCCGGGTCGCGCTCCTGGCAATCAGCGAGCTTTCCGGGAAGCGAGGCGACGTCGAGGGCGCCCTTGCGCCGCGTCAGCTCACGCGCCTTACGGGCCGCCTCGCGCGCCGCCGCCGCTTCGGCGATCTTGCCGATGATGCGCTTCGCTTCGTTCGGGTGCTCCTCCATCCAGTTCGACAACGCTTCGTGGACGGCGCTTTCAACAATCGGCCGGACTTCTGAAGAGACGAGCTTGTCTTTCGTCTGGGAGGAGAATTTCGGGTCGGGGACCTTCACCGAGAGGACGCAGGTGAGCCCTTCCCGCGCGTCGTCGCCGGTGATCGAGACCTTCTCTTTCTTCGCGACGCCGGAGGACGCGGCGTAGGCGTTCACCACGCGCGTCAGCGCGCCCCGGAAGCCGGCGAGGTGGGTGCCGCCGTCCTTCTGCGGAATATTGTTTGTGAAGCAGAGCACTTTCTCATGGTATGAATCGTTCCACCACATGGCGACGTCGACGCCGACGTCTTCACGCTCCACCTGGAACGAGACGGGCGCAGGCAACAGAGCGCCCTTTGAGGAATCAAGATGGCGCACGAAGGCTTCGAGGCCGCCTTCGTACTGCATGTGCACGTCTTTTTTCTCGACATGGCGCTCGTCGCGCAGCCGGATCGAGACGCCGGAGTTAAGGAAGGCGAGCTCGCGCAGGCGCTTTTCCAGCGTCTCGAAATCGAACTCCGTCATGGTGAATGTGTCGGTAGACGGAAGGAAGGTCACCTCCGTCCCGGATTTGTCCGTATCGCCGGCAACCGCGAGGTCCGCTTCCGGCTCGCCGTGGCGGAAGCGCATGAAGTGTTCTTTCCCGCTGCGCCACACGCGTAGCTCCAGCCATTCCGACAAAGCGTTGACGACCGAGACGCCGACGCCGTGGAGGCCGCCGGAAACTTTGTAGGAGTTGGAGTCGAATTTTCCGCCTGCGTGCAGCTGGGTCATGATGACCTGCGCGGCGGAGACGCCCTCTTCCTCGTGGACGTCCGTCGGCACGCCGCGGCCGTTGTCGGAGATCCGCGCAGAGCCGTCCTCGCGCAGAGTCACCGTCACCGTATCGCAATAGCCGGCGAGCGCTTCGTCGATGGCGTTGTCCACCACCTCGTAGATCATGTGATGGAGGCCGGACCCGTCGTCGGTGTCGCCGATATACATGCCCGGCCGCTTGCGGACGGCGTCGAGGCCTTTCAGCACCTTGATCGACTGGGCGTCGTAGTCGGCGGGGGCGGTCTCGGCCGCGGGCGAGGTCTGGGCCATAGGGCTCTTCGTGCTTTCCATATCGGGCGCTCCAGCCTGAGGCGCCGGCGCGTCAGCCCTTTTCGGGCGTCGCGCTTCCGGCCTCGACGCGGACGCGTTGACAGCGGTCGTCCCAGGCGTCGAACAGGGCCCTGTCGGTCCCGGTGGCGAACGCCTGAGCGCCTAACGAATCGATACTGGAGAATAGCGCGGATCGGCGGTGTTCGTCGAGGTGCGCGGCCAGTTCGTCGAGCAATAAAATGAGAGGCGGTCCAAGGGGTTCGGCGGTATTCAGCGCATTCGCGTTAGCGAGAACGAGGCCGATGAGGAGCGCTTTCTGCTCGCCTGTCGAACAGGCCTTCGCGGGCTGGTTTTTCTCCGTGTGAAAGACCTTCAGATCGGACCGGTGCGGGCCGTCGAGCGCGCGGCCGGCCTCCGCGTCGCGGCGCCGGCTCCGGGCGAGGCGGGCGCGATAATCGGCCTCTACGGCTGCAGGCGTCGCGGAAGCGAGATCGGCCTCAAGCCCCCCGTCGATCTCGACCCGGGCGCGGGGAAACGCGCCTTCCGCGACCTGCCGGCCGGCGAGGCGGGCGACCATGTCGCGCCGCGCGGCTGCGACCGCGACGCCCTCCTCCGCCATCCGCGCTTCGAGGCCGTCGAGCCACGCCGGGTCGAACCGACCCTCGGTCAGCAGCTTCTGACGCTCGCGCATCGCCCGCTCGTAGGCGGACGCCGCGGCGCCGTGGCCGGCGCGGTGGGCGAGGGTCATCCGATCAAGAAAGCGCCGCCGGTCGCCCGCGCCCTCAGCAAACAGACGATCGAGCGCCGGGGTGAGCCACAGAAACCGGAGATGCTCCGCGAAGGCGCCCGGCCCGACCGTCTCTCCGTCCACCCTGCAAAGCTTCTTGTCCGGCGAGGGCGCCTCCGCGCCGACGCCGAGGCGCCGGCCGTCATCATCGTCCGCAAGCCGAAGGCTCGCTGACCAGCCGCCCGCCCCGCCCGTACGCGGCAGCTCCGCAAGCGTCGCGCGACGAAGGCCGCGGCCGGGAGCGAAGAGGGACAGCGCCTCCAGGAGGTTCGTCTTGCCGGCGCCGTTCGACCCGTAGAGCGCCACGGGCCGGCCGTCGAAGGAGATATCGAGGGTCTCGTAGGATCTGTAGTCGCTGAGGGCGAGCCCTGCGATCCGGACGCCGCTCACACCCTGAGCGGCATGAGGACGTAAAGCGCCCGCGTTTCGTCCTCGTCATGGATGAGCGTCGGCGAGGCCGCGTCCGCGAACCGGAAGGAAAGGGCGCCGCCGTCGATCTGGTTCGCAACGTCCGTCAGATATTTGGCGTTGAAACCGATCTCCAGGGCGTCCGATCCGTAATCCACGGAAAGCTCTTCCAGGGCCGAGCCCGCCTCCGGGTTGTTCACCGCAAGGCGCAGGCGATCCTGCTCCATCACCATTTTCACCGAGCGGGTGCGGTCGGCGGAGACCGTCGCGACGCGATCGACGGCGCGCTTGAAATCGTCCGTCTCGACACGCATCGACTTGTCGTTCGCAGATGGAATGACGCGCTGATAGTCCGGGAACGACCCGTCGACCAGTTTCGAGGTGAGAACGAGATCGCCGAAGCGGAAGCGGATCTTCGACGGCGAGACTTCAACGCCCACCGCCTCGTCCGCATCGTCGAGCAGGCGGCGGAGCTCCAGCACCGTTTTGCGGGGTATGATGACGCCCGGCATCGCGTCCGCGCCCGAGGGCAGGTCGGCGTCGACCCGTGCGAGGCGGTGCCCGTCCGTCGCCGCGGCGCGCAGCGTCGGCGCTTCGCCGTCCGTAAAGGGATGAAGATAGACGCCATTGAGATAGTATCTAGTCTCCTCCTGGCTCATGGCGAAGTGCGCCTTGTCGATCAGGCGCTTCAGCTCCGCCGCCGGAAGCGAGAAATTGACGTCGAGATCGTCGATCGACAGCGCGGGAAATTCATCGTCCGGCAGGATCGCGAGGGTGAACTGCGAGCGCCCCGAGGAGAGCTTCAGGCGGCCCTGTTCAGGCTGCGTTTCGAGGCGGCCCTGCGCGCCGTCCGGCAGGCGCTTTACGATCTCGAAGAGCGTGTGGGCGGGGGCGGTGGCGGCGCCCGGCTGTCCGACATCGGCGGGCGCCTTCTCGGAAACCTCGATATCGAGGTCCGTCGCGGTGAGGGTCAGCGTCGAGCCGTCCGCCTGGATGAGGACGTTGGCGAGAATGGGGATGGTGTTGCGCCGCTCGACGACGCTCTGCACATGGCCGAGAGCCTTCAGGAACGCCGACCGTTCGATGGTGACTATCATGGGACGCATCGCTCGCTGTCTGGGCTGGGCGTCCTGCCTCAGCCGCGCTGACCGGACCCCGCGCCGCGCGTTCCGCCGCCCGGGGTCAGCGACCCTAGACCAGCCGTCCGGCGAACGGAACCGCCTTACGCGCGCGCGTCGAGGCGCGCCCGGGCCCGCTGCATCAGGCCCGCGAACTCTTTATCGGCGACCAGCAGATCCTCCGCCCGCTGAACCGACGAGATCACCGTGGAGTGGTCCCGCCCGCCGATGGCCGCGCCGATCTGGACGTATGGGTCGTGGGTAAGCGTCTTCGCGAGATAGGTGGTCGCGTGACGCGCGCGCATGACGCGCTTCGTGCGACGCTTTCCCTCGATCTCCGCAACGGGCACCTCGAACACCGCCGAAACGGCGTCCTTGATCTCCGTCACCGACACCGGGCCGGCGCCGACGGATAATTGATCTTTCAGGACGTTTTCCGCTCTTTCTACGGACATATCTCCCCCGTATTCGCGAAGGTGCAAAAGCAGCACCCGGAGGGCGCCGTCGAGTTCGCGGGCGCTCACCCGGAGTTTGACGGCCAACATACGCAAAACATCGTCAGCAATGGGAGGAAAACCCCATTGGTCTTTCGCCATGGTCATCTTCGCCTGCAGGATGGCGAAACGCAACTCAAGACCCGGGGTCTGCAGCGGTACGGCGAGTCCGCCCTCGAGCCGGCTGGTCAGCCTCTGACTGAGACCCGACTGGGCGAGAACATGCGGCGCGGACGTCCCCGACACCATCACCGTTTTGCCGAGGGCCGCCATTGAATCAATGATGTTGAGCACCTCTTCTTGCGACCCTTCCCGGCCGCGAAGAAAATGCACGTCGTCGATAAGCAGCATGTCGGCGGAGCGCAGGAAACGTTTCAGCTCGCGGACCGTTTTGTCCTGATAGGCCCCCATATAGGCGGAGACGAGCCCGTCGGCGGAGATCATCAGAACGCGACGCCCCGCCTCGCCTCGAAGGGCGGCGCCCTCGGCGCGGGCGTGGGCCGCGGCATGCATGAGATGCGTTTTTCCGCATCCGGACGGCCCCCAGAGGTAAATGGGGTTGCCGATGGCCGCGCCCATGGACGCTTCACGCGACGCCGCGTGGGCCATCCGGTTCTCGTCGTCGACCACGTAGGTATCGAAGCGGGCGCTCGCATCCAGCGGTGTGACGACGCCGAAACCCGGATCGCACATGATCGGCGCGAGGAGATCAGGCGGGCCTTCCGGGATCGGCTCGCTGACGGCGTCCTCCGTCGCTACGTCGCCAGCGACCGCCCCTTCCGGCGCGCGCTCTCCATACCGGATTTCAATCGAAGAGAGCGGGCCGATCGTCGACCGCCAGGTTGCAGCGAGCCGGTCGAGATATCGGCGGTGGATTTCCTGCGCAATGAACTTACTGCGCACACGGATCGCCACGCAGTCATCAGTACGGCCGTCGAGGCGCATGTCGGAGAACCATGTCCCGAAAACCCCGTCGCCGAGGCTGGAGCGGACAGCCGAAAGAAATTTCGACCACTCCGATTCCGCAGACGCCCAGTCGTTCTCTCGAACAGTCATAACTTAAGAGGTCCGTGACAAGACTTCAGCGCGAGCCGCTCTAGAGAGCATGCGCCTCGCTGCAGTCGTAATTATTCAGTTGGTCGAAAGTGTGGTGGGAACGCTAAAGATCGTCAGGGTTCGCGCGATTGAGGGAGCCGAGACCGATGAGAAAACCGACCGTAAAGGAATTCATCGTTTCCAGGCTGATCATCGCCTTCATTCCCCACTTCGTCGCATTCTTCCGAATGCTGACGCCTCTTATTTTGCGATCAAGACGGTGCGCAACAATTGCCCCTCGGCCTGCCGATTAATCCATGATCGAGAGCGGCGAATCAAGCGCTCAAACAGCAAAAAAAACCGAACTTGGCGTGTTGACTTCGCCATCTAGGTGAAAGGTCGAAGAAATTCCAATCCGCCCGTCTTAACAGAGTTTTTCGACAGCCGAGCGCACGGCGTGCGTACGCACCCGGTGCGCTATGTTCGTCTACAAACGGAAACGAAAAACGCGCGCCGGAGCGCGCGTTCGATCATCTGAATGTCGGAGTTTTTGAACTTAGGCGCCCATCGCCCTGATGCGGCTGGAGAGGCGCGAGAGCTTCCGGTCCACCATATTGCGGTGGAAAACCCCGTTCTGGGCGGCGCGGTGCATCTCGGGCTGCGCGGCGCGGAATGCGTCCCGCGCCTGACTCTGATCGCCCGAGGAGATCGCATCCTCGACTTTGCGCAGAAACGTGCGCACGCGCGACTTGCGCATTTTGTTCACGGCGGTCCGGCGCGCGATCTTGCGCACCATTTTCTTGGCCGACTTGGTGTTCGCCATACGGAAAGAGACCTCTTCGGTCGAAAACAGGGGAGCAGTCGATACTCCCGGGAAATCGCGACGTCAACACGCGCAACGGAACTATCGCTGGCAAGTCGGGCAAAAAAACGTCGACCGGCCAGATTGGCGGACGAGCGCCACCTCGTCGGCGCATCGCGGGCACGGCTCCCCGTCGCGGCCGTAAACCGCGTGGGCGTTCTGAAAGTACCCGAGGGAGCCGTCGGCCTTTGCATGATCACGCAGGGACGAGCCGCCCGCCTCGATCGCCTCAGCGATCACCTCCTTCACCGCGGCGACGAGGCGCGCGCCGCGCGCGCCCGCGGCGGCCGTGTCGGCGCGGCGGCGCGGCGAGATCCGCGCCCGCCAGAGGGCTTCGCACACATAAATGTTGCCGAGCCCGGCGACGGCCGTCTGATCGAGCAGAGCTGTTTTGACGGGTCCTCGACGGCCGGAGAAAGCCGAAGCGAAGTGCGATGGCGAAAACGCCTCCGACAGCGGCTCCGGACCGAGATCTGCAAGCCACCGGCTTGTCTGGAGAGCGCCGGTCTCGACAAGATCGAAATAGCCGAAACGGCGCGGATCGTTGAAGACGACCTGCGCGCCCGTCTCGAGGTGAAAGACCACATGATCATGCGCCGGCAGCGTCGCTCGCGCATGGGTGAACGCGCCCGGCGTCGCGGCGGCTCCCGCGTCAACGACGCTCATGCGGCCCGACATGCCGAGATGGCCGAGAACCGTGTCGCCGGAATCAAGGTGAAACAGAAGATACTTGGCGCGCCGATCGAGAGCCTCGATCCGCGCGCCGGAAACCCGTTCCGCCAGCCGCGGCGGAAACGGGAAGCGCAGATCGGCCCGACGAAGCTCGAGCCGATCGACGCGGCGCCCGGCCATCGCCGGGGCGAGGCCCCGGCGCACGGTCTCCACTTCCGGAAGCTCCGGCATGGACGGGCGCCGCGCGCGACGACCTTAGTCGTCGTCGCCGCGTTCCTTGAGGGCCGCGCCCAGGATATCGCCGAGCGAGGCGCCGCTGTCCGTCGAGCCGTACTGCTGGACGGCGTCCTTCTCCTCGGCCATCTCGCGGGCTTTGATGGAGAGGCTGATCCGCCGCGTCTTGCTGTCGATATTGGTGACGCGAGCATCGACCTTGTCGCCGACGGCGAACCGTTCCGGGCGCTGTTCGGCGCGATCGCGGGACAGGTCCGACTTCCGGATGAAGGATTTCGGGCCCTGATCGCCGCCGATCTGCACCTCGATCCCGCCGCTTTCGACGGCGGTGACGGTGGAGGTGACGTCGTCGCCGCGGGAGACGCCGCCGATGGCGTCCATCGGATCGCCTTCAACCTGCTTCACGCCGAGGGAGATGCGCTCTTTCTCCGGATCGACGTCCAGCACCTTGGCTTTGACCGTCTGACCCTTCTCGTAGTCCTGGATCGCGTCTTCGCCGGAGCGGTTCCAGTCGAGGTCGGAGAGGTGGACGAGGCCGTCCATATCCTCCGTAATGCCCACGAAGAGGCCGAACTCGGTGATGTTCTTCACCTCGCCCTCGACGATGGAACCGACGGGGTGACGCTCGGCGAAGGACTCCCACGGGTTGGAGAGGCACTGCTTGAGGCCGAGGGAGATGCGGCGTTTGCCTTCGTCGACCTCGAGGATCATCACCTCGACTTCCTGGGACGACGAGACGATTTTGCCCGGATGAACGTTCTTCTTCACCCAGCTCATTTCCGAGACGTGGACGAGGCCTTCGACGCCCGGCTCCAGCTCAACGAACGCGCCGTAGTCGGTGATGTTGGTGACGCGGCCGTTGAACTTGGCGTTCAGCGGGTATTTGAGGCCGACGCCTTCCCACGGGTCCGGGTTCAGCTGCTTCATCCCGAGGGAGATACGCGCCGTCTCGGGATTGATCTTGATGATCTTCACATCGACTTCGTCGTTGACGTTGATGACCTCGGAGGGGTGGTTCACCCGCGACCAGGACATGTCCGTCACGTGGAGCAGGCCGTCGACGCCCGGCGCGAGTTCGACGAATGCGCCGTAATCGGTGATGTTCTTCACGACGCCTTTGCGCGTCTCGCCCTCGGCGAGCTCGCGCACGACCTCCTGGCGATGTTCGGCGCGATCCTCCTCCAGGATAGACCGGCGCGATACGACGATGTTGCCGCGCCGCTTGTCCATCTTCAGGATGCGGAAGGGCTGCGGGATGTTCATGAGCGGGGTCGCGTCGCGCACGGGGCGGATATCGACCTGGGAGCCCGGAAGGAAGGCGACGGCGCCGCCGAGATCGACTGTGAAGCCGCCTTTCACGCGGTTGAAGATGACGCCTTCGACGCGTTCCTGATCCTCATAGGACTTCTCAAGACGGATCCACGCTTCTTCGCGGCGGGCTTTGTCACGCGAGATAACGGCTTCGCCAAGGGCGTTTTCGACGCGCTCGACATAGACCTCGACCGTGTCGCCCACGGACAGTCCGTGGTCCTGACCCGGCGCGCCGAACTCTTTCAGCGGCACGCGACCTTCGGTTTTGAGGCCGACATCGACGACGGCGACGTCTTTTTCGATGGCGGTGACTTTGCCTTTGACGACCGTTTCTTCGAATTCTGCGCGATCGACGAGGGAGGCTTCGAGCATTTCCGCGAAATCGTCGCGGGACGGACTAAGGGTTTCAGACACGAGTGTCCGGTCTCCAGTTCAATGGCGTTCATACATGCCGACCGGTTTGTCCGGCGGTCTTCCCGATCTCCCGCCGCGCACCATGCGCGCCGGCTCGGGCGGCTGAACCCGTTGCGATTATGCAGTCCGAACCGTGATCGACCGACACGCAAAAAACCGCCCGAACCGGCCGGCTCTGGCGCGGGCGCTCAGTCGTCGGCGGAGGTGAGGGCGGGGTCGATCGCAGCGCGGGCTGCGGCGAAGGCCTGGTCTATAGTCATCGAGGACGTATCGATCAACACGGCGTCAGCGGCCGGCCTCATCGGCGCGTCGGCGCGTCCCGCGTCTCGCGCGTCCCGGGCGCGGATGTCTGCGAGCACCGTCTCCTCGGCGAGGTCCGGGTCTTCGGCGCGCAATTCCAGCCAGCGCCGTCGCGCCCGGACCTCGGGCGCGGCGCTGACGAAGAGCTTCACCGTCGCCTCCGGGCAAACCACGGTCCCAATATCTCGGCCGTCGAGGACCGACCCCTTGGCGCCGCCGGGCGGACTTGCGGCGAACCGGCGCTGGTACTCCAGAAGCGCCGCGCGCACGGCCGGCTTCGCAGCGACGCGCGACGCCGCGACCCCGACCGCATCTGTTCGAATGGCGTCGCCATCGATCGCCGCTGCGTCGAGATCGGCGGCGGCGGCGGCCGCGTCCGCATCGCTTTCCGGGTCGCGGCCGGCGACGAGGAGGGACCAGGCGACGCCGCGGTAAAGAGATCCTGTGTCGAGGTAGGCGAAGCCGTAAGTCTCGGCGATTCGGCGCGAGAGCGTTCCCTTGCCCGATGCGGCGGGGCCGTCGACGGCGATGACGGGCGGCGTAGCCATCCCGTCCGGTTAGACCGGTCGCCGCCCGCGGCCAAGGGCCGACCGCCACGGTCCGCAGCGTTAGCGCGATCTTAAGGCTCGCCCGGCGATTGTAACGGGTGTTTTTACGGTGAGCCCATGTCGGACGACGACGAGGACATCGAGGTTCTTTCAGAAGCCCGCGGCTTCAGCCTGCATGCGGGCGTCGAGTCGTGGGGCGCGTCGGAACAGCAGCGCCGCAAGCGTCAGGAACTCGCCGGCGTCGGCCGGCTGGCAGCCGCGAAAGAGCTGCAGAAGCGCGAATCCGACCGAAGCATCATCACCACTGCGGCGATCGCTTTCGGCTGCACCTTCGCGATGCTGTTCACCGCGTCGATCACCATCGACCACACGTGCCGCCGGGCGATGGAAGGCGACTACTATTCCAAGACCTCGCAGTTCTGCCGCAGCCACAGCCTGCCGCGGCATCTGAATTAGTCGGCGACCCGCTCAAGCCGGGCGCCGAGGGCGAGCATGTCCTCAAAAAACGACGGGAAACTTGTAGCGATCGGCGACGCGTCGTTGATCTCGACCGGCTCGTCGGTCGCGAGACCCAGAACGACGAAGCTCATTGCGATCCGGTGATCGAGCCGCGTCCGCGCCTCGCCGCCACCTCGGGGCGGCCGCCCGGGGCCGCGCACTTCCAGCCAGTCCTCGCCGCTTGCGGTTTCGACGCCCTGGGCCCTCAGCCCCTCCTCCATCGCAGCGATCCGGTCGCTCTCCTTGACGCGCAGCTCGCCGACGCCCGCCATACGAGTCGGCCCGTCGGCGCAGGCGGCGACGACGGCTAGGATCGGATATTCGTCGATCATCGAGGCCGCGCGCTCCGGCGGCACTGCGACCCCGCGCAACGGCCGGGAAGCGACGCGGACATCGCCGACCGGCTCGCCGCCCTCGGTCCGCTTTAAGGACGCGTCGATAGCGGCGCCCATCTCCTGCAGTGTCGTGATGAACCCGGTTCGCGTCGGGTTAAGGCAGACGTCTCGGATGATAACGTCCGACCCCGGAGAGATTGCAGCAGCCGCCATGAGAAACGCTGCCGAAGAGGGATCGCCGGGCACCCGGAGACTTGCAGGCCGCAGCGTGTCGCCGCCGACGACGCGGGCGCGCCGCGCGCCGCCCTCCAGCTCCTCGCTTTCCACCACGGCGCCCATCGCC
This sequence comes from Pseudomonadota bacterium, assembly GCA_038522735.1. Classification (GTDB taxonomy): domain Bacteria; phylum Pseudomonadota; class Alphaproteobacteria; order Caulobacterales; family Parvularculaceae; genus JBCBJX01. Next base: position 32,227 of record JBCBJX010000010.1, on the reverse strand, counting down.
GCGAGCATGCGTTCGGTATGATCCCGCGAAAGCGTCGGCTCCGTCACGCTTGTCGATCCGGATGCGGAGAGCCCCGCGAGCAGCACCGCCGACTTCACCTGCGCCGACGCTTTCGGCGAGACATAATCGACGCCGATCAGCGCCGCCGGCTCAATCGTCACCGGCGCCTTGCCGTCGGTCGTTCGGACGACGGCGCCGAGCGCACGCAAGGGTTCGGCGACCCGCTCCATCGGCCGGGCGCGCAGGCTCGCGTCGCCGTCGAGCGCCATCGCGACGCCCCGCCCCGCCGCAGCGCCCGAGATGAGGCGGATGCTGGTTCCGGAATTCCCGCAATAGATCACGCGCTCAGGGCTCGACCAGTCGCCGCCGGAAACCCGCCAGACGCCCGCCTCCCGCTCGACCGCCCGCCCGAAGGCGCGCATCGCCGCAGCCGTACGCAGAACGTCCTCGCCTTCGAGAAGACCTGTAATCTCGCTCTCGCCGGCGGCCATGGCGGCGAACAGGATCGCACGGTGAGAGATCGACTTGTCGCCCGGCGCGCGCGCCTCGCCTTTCAGTCCCGGCGATCGGCGCGCAAGCGCGCGGTAAGGCGATGCGGCCACGTAGCGTCTCTCCCGGTTGGTCGGCGCGTTTTGACAGCGACCCCGCGACGTGGCAACTGCGCGATTTCCTGAGCAATTCCCTCCCCCGAAACGACCGGAACCGACCTGTGGCGAAAGCAGAACTTGGCGTGAAACGCGACTGCCCCGAATGCGGCGCGCGATTTTACGATCTCATGAAATCACCGGCTGAATGCCCGAAATGCGGCGCGGTCTTTGAGCCGGAACCCCTCCTCAAACCGCGACGCACGCGGAAAGACGTCGAGGAAGAAGAGGCGAAGGCCGCCGAGGCGGCGAAAGCTGAAGAAGAAAAGGACGAGGCCCCCAAAGCTGAGACCGATCTTGAAGAGGCGGACGAGGCTGACGCGCCCGCTGAAAGCAAGCGCAAGGCCGCCCTCGATGAAGAAGACGAAGACGGCGACGACGACGACGAAAACGATGATGACGACGACGTCTCCTTCCAAAACGACGACACGCTGCTTGAAGACGACGAGGACGATGATGTGAGCAACATCATCGTCGGCGGCGACGAGGACGAAGAGTAGCGCCCGCACGGAAAAGGCGCTTGCGTTCTACAGCGCGGGCGCCTATTCCGACGATCTTCGCGCGGGTCGCCCAAGCCGCGCGCCGAATCGGCCGTGCGCCGGGCTGCTTCCCGGGAAACGGGGCCATAGCTCAGTTGGGAGAGCGCTTGAATGGCATTCAAGAGGTCGGCGGTTCGATTCCGCCTGGCTCCACCACCCCGACCGGCTGCGTTTTTTGTCAGCTAAGCCGGCCGCATTCGCTCAGGATTATAGTTCTGTCCGATGGCGATCGTCAGATCACGGTCGCTTTTTCAACCGCTTGGTCGATTTTGCCAAAGATAGAGCCGCCGTTTGCGTCGCGCATTTCGATGCCGACGCGGTCGCCGAAGCGCATGAAGGGCGTTTTCGCCGCGCCGTCCTCGATCGTCTCGATCATGCGGATCTCGGCGATGCAGGAATAGCCGACCCCGCCGTCGGCGACCGGACGCCCCGGCCCGCCGTCGAGCTTGTTGGAGACGGTGCCCGAGCCGATGATCGTCCCGGCGCTGAGCGGCCTCGTCTTCGCCGCATGGGCGATCAGCTGACCGAAGTCGAAGGTCATGTCGACCCCGGCGTCGGCCCGGCCGAAGGGCGCGCCGTTGTAGTCGACATTGAGCGGCAGATGCAGCTTTCCGCCCTTCCATGCCGCGCCGAGTTCGTCCGGCGTCACGGCGCAGGGGCTGAAAGCGCTCGACGGCTTCGACTGAAAAAAGCCGAAGCCCTTGCCGAGCTCCGCCGGGATGAGGCCGCGCAGCGACACGTCGTTCACCAGCATGATAAGACGAATTCGTTCGAGGGCGTCCTTGGGAGAGACGCCCATGGGCGTGTCGTCGAGCACGACGGCGATCTCGCCCTCCATGTCGATCCCCCAGCCCTCGTCCGTCGGCATGAGGATCGGATCGCGGGGCCCGAGGAACGTGTCCGAGCCGCCCTGATACATGAGCGGATCCGTCCAGAAGCTTTCCGGCATCTCCGCGCCGCGGGCTTTGCGGACCAGCTCCACATGGTTGACATAGGCCGATCCGTCCGCCCACTGATAGGCGCGCGGCAGAGGTGAATGGCAGGCGGCCTCGTCGAAGGGCTCGCCGGCGCCGGGACTCGCCTCCAGCCGCTCGACGATCTCACGGAGCCCCGGTTCGGCGCGCGCCCAGTCGTCGAGCGCCGCCTGCAGGGTCGGCGCGATGTCCGCGGCGCTGAGGCAGCGCGACAGATCGCGTGAGACGACGACGAGACGACCGTCCCGGCCGCCGTTCTTCAGGGTGGCGAGTTTCATTCGGAGCCTCCGGTTCGGGGCGTCAGCCCTTCTGAGCTTCTTCGTGCAGCCAGGCGGCGTGGCGCGGCGCTTTCTTGGTTTTCGACCATTCCTCGAGCATGTCCGGCGCGACGCGGTTCAACTCCGCCATCTGCTCAGGGGTCGCCGTATCACAGGCGAGTTCGACGCGGTGGCCGTTCGGGTCGAAGAAATAGATCGATTTGAAGATACCGTGATTGGTCGGGCCGAGAACATCGAGCCCCTTCGCCTCGGCGCGCTCCTTGGCGGCGAGAAGATCGTCTATGGTCGGCACCCGGAAGGCGATATGCTGGACCCATTCGGGCGTATTGCGGTCTCGATCCATATCCGGCTGCTGCGGCAGCTCGAAGAAGGCGAGGACGTTCCCGTTCCCCGCATCCATGAAGACATGCATGTACGGATCATACGCGCCCGTCGAGGGCACATGGTCCTCGGCGATGGCGAGCTGAAATCCCATGCCGAGGACGTCTTTGTAAAACTCCACCGTCTCCTTCGCATCCTTGCAGCGATAGGCGACGTGGTGGACGCCCGAAAGCGTGAACGGCGCGTCCGCCATCACGCGGGCTCCTCGACCTTCAGGGCGCCCCGGCGGATCTGATCGCGCTCCATCGATTCAAACAGAGCCTTGAAGTTCCCTTCGCCGAACCCGTCATCGCCCTTGCGCTCAATGAACTCGAAGAACACCGGGCCGAGCTGGGTTTCGGAGAAGATCTGCAACAGGAGGCGCGGGTTTCCGCCCTGGGAGGTTCCGTCCAGCAGAATGCCGCGGGCCTTCAACTCGTCGACAGGCTCGCCGTGCCCCGGGAGACGCTCTTCGAGCATCTCATAATAGGTGTCCGGCGGCGCCGTCATGAACGGGACGCCCAGCCCCTTCAATCGATCCCAGCAAGCGAGGAGGTTGGAGCAGTTGAAAGCAATGTGCTGGATGCCCTCGCCGTTGAACTGGCGCAGGAACTCCTCGATCTGGCCTTTGCCGCCTTCGGCTTCTTCATTAAGCGGAATACGGATCTTCCCGTCCGGCGCCGTCAGCGCCTTCGAAGTGAGACCGGTGTACTCACCCTTGATGTCGAAAAAGCGGATCTCCTTGAAGTTGAAGAGCGTCTCGTAGTAATCCGCCCAGTACGCCATGCGGCCTGCATAGACATTGTGCGTAAGGTGATCGATCACCTCGAACCCAGCGCCGATGGGGTTGCGATCGACCCCTTCCAGATATTCAAAATCGATATCGTAGATGGAAAGGTCGTCGCCATACCGATCGACGAGATAGAGGATCGCCCCGCCGATGCCGCGGATCGCGGGAATGCGAAGCTCCATGGGCCCGGTCGTCACCTCGACGGGCTCGGCGCCTTGGGCGATCAGATGGTCGTAAGCCTTGCGGGCGTCGCGCACGCGGAACGCCATTCCGCATGCGGACGGCCCGTGTTCGCGGGCGAAGAACCAGGCGGCTGATCGCGGCTCGTAGTTCGCGATCAGATTGATCCCGCCCTGACGCCAGAGCTGGACGTCCTTCGATCGGTGGCGGGCGACATGGGTGAAGCCCATCGCCTTGAACACTGGTTCAAGCGCGCCCTTTTCGGGCGCGGAAAACTCGATGAACTCGAAACCGTCGAGACCTGCAGGGTTCTCAAAAAGGTCGGTCATAGCGATCTCCCATCTTGCGCAGCGCTGAGACGAACGTCATAACGGTTGTGATAGCAATCTGTTTCATTTGCAACCACTTTGGCGCGACAAATGCCGGCGACGACGAAAAGCGCAGCGAAATCTGGACCTTCCGTCGTGCTCGCTCTCGACGAGTCCTGGATCTACAAAGTGAGCGTGCTGGCGGACCGCGTGGCGCGCCGGGTCGGCGCCGTCGTGCAGCAAGCGAGCGGTCTCAATCTCAGCCAGTGGCGCGTCCTCGCCGCCGTCGCCGACAAGCCAGGTCGCACGTCAGCGGAAGTGGTGCGCATCACGCCGATGGACAAAGCGATCGTCTCACGCGCCGTGCGCGTCCTCATAGACGAGGGGCTTCTTCGACGGGAGGCGTCCCAGAACGACGGCAGACGGTCTTATCTACGGCTCACGGACAACGGGTGGACGGTCTATGAACGGATCGTCCTCGCGCTTACGGCCTCAGGGGTCGCCGGATCGTCGCGCATGTCGGACAACAAACGCGTCGACTTCAACGCAGAACTTGACCGGTTGATTTCGGCGTTTGACTAGCGCCCAGGGGCCACCGGCGAGGAACTTCTGTTCGTAAACGCAGAGCCATTTTGCTTAGACCGCATCGCCTGGACATCCGTCAGGCTCAAATCAAAGGCTTGTCGTGTGGAGGCAGTTTCTGTTGGCTTCACCGCCATGCAGTGGAACGACGCCGTTCGAGATGTTCTCGTCGCAGACGACCACCCCCTGGTCCGTACCGGCCTGATGGCCGCAGCGGAGCGGGCGCTGCAACCGCGCGCCGTGTTCGAGGCCGAGACGTTTCCGGGCGTCCTCGATGCGGTGGAGGCGCATGCGGAGCTCGATCTCGTCTTGCTCGACCTTTCGATGCCGGGCGCAATGGGCCTCTCCGGGCTCGCCATGCTGCGCGGGCTTAGGCCGGAGCTTCCCGTCCTGATCGTCACGGGCGCCTCGGAGCCGAGAACGGCGGAGGCGGCGGCCGCGCTCGGCGCCTCGGGGTACATGCAGAAGTCGGCGTCGGCGGGGGAGATCGAGGCCGCGATGCGGTCGGTCGCAGCCGGCGGGGCGCCCGGACTGCCCTCGCCCGGCGAAGGCCGCAAGTTTCGCGATCTCGCCGCGCGCATCGGCGCCCTCTCGCCGCAGCAGTTCCGGGTCATGACCCTGATTGCGGAAGGCCTCCTCAACAAGCAGATCGCCCATGAGCTCGATCTCTCCGTCTCCACCGTAAAGGGGCACGTGACGGAGCTCTTGCGCAAGCTCGGCTTTGCGCGCCGGACCATGCTGATCGCGGCGCTTCGCGAGCTCGGCGAGGACGGGTTTGAAGGCGGGAGCGAGGACTACTCCGCCGCCCGGCGGCCGTAGGCGGCCTGGAGCGCGGCGCGAAGCTGGGCCCGGCGAACGGGCTTCTGGATAAAGCCGAGCCCGCGGGCGGCGCTCGCCTCGCGCACCCGCGCAGATCGGTCGGACGACATCACCATGGCGACGCAGCACCCGGACAGAAGATGCGGCGCGCGGTCGATGAGATCGACGCCTGTCTTATCCCGACCGAGATGATAGTCGAGGAACGCCGCGTCGTAGGCGCCGGCGCAGTTCGCGCCGTCCGGCGTGGCGGTGACCTCGCAGCCCCAGTGTTCGAGAAGCTCCGCGAGCGCGGCGCGCGTCTGGTCGTCGTCCTCGACGCAGAGAACGCGGAGACCGCGGAAGGGCGCGGCCTCGGCCTCGCTCGGCGCTTCAGGGCCGCCCGGCGCCCGCGGAGCGGCGACTGAGAAGACCGAACCGCGGCCGGTTTCACTTGCAAGGGCGAGGTCGTGTCCGAGCAGATCCGCGATGCGGCTGACGATGGCGAGGCCGAGACCGAGGCCAGCAGCGCCGGCCGACGAGGACGAGCGCGAGAACTCCCTGAAAATCGCTGACCGGTCCTTCCGCGGAACGCCGCGGCCGGTGTCGGCGACAAGCACCCGCGCCTTGGAGCCGGTGCGGCGGACGCCGACGACCACGCCGCCCTCGTCCGTATAGGAGAGCGCGTTTGAAACGAGATTCTGCAGGACGCGGCGCATGAGGCGGCGGTCGGTGTCGACGACGAGGCCTGTACGGACGAACTGAAGCGTGAGGCCCTTTCGGGCTGCGATCGGGCGGTTCACCTCCTCCAGCTCGTCGAACAGCGCCTGCAGCGCGACGGCCGATCGATCGACGGCCTCCGGCGCTGTTTCGAGGCGGGCGAGATCGAGGACTTCTGAAAAAAGCTCCTGGACCGAATCGAGCGCGGTCTGCAGCTGATCGACGATCGCCCGCTGGTCGTTCTCACGCACCCGGTCCTCGAGCGTTGAAGCGAGAAGCCGCGCCGCATTCAACGGCTGCAGGATGTCATGGCTGACGGCGGCGAAAAGGCGGGTCTTCGAGGCGTTCGCCGCCTCGGCCGCCCGGCGGGCGGTTTCGACATCGCGGGTGCGGTCCTCGACGCGGCGCTCCAGGGTCGCCGCCAGCTCGCGCTGGGCGCGCTCGGCTTCAACAAACGCCGTAACGTCCGTATAGCTTGTGACGAAGCCGCCCCCCGGCATCGGATTGCCGCGAATATCCAGCACCGTCCCGTCGCGCCGGAAGCGCTGGAAGGAATAGGACGTGCGCGCCCTGAGGTGGCGGAGACGACGCTCCACGAGGTCGTCCGTCTCTCCCTCCCCGCATTCGCCGCGCTCAGCGTTGAAACGGATGAGGTCGCGAACATGTCTGCCCGCATAAAGAAGGCCGGACGGGTACTGAAAGAAGTCCTCATAGGCCCGATTCCAGGCGACCATCCTGAGGTCCTTGTCGACGACAGCGATCGCTGTCGAGAGGTTGTCGACGGAGGACTGGAGAAGATCGCGGTTGAACCGGAAAACGCGGGACGCTTCCTCGGCGAGCTTCGCGACGTCCCGCGCGGCGACGTCGCGGTCCGTCACGGTGCGCATCAAGATGCGAGCCGAGGCTGCGCCGACGACGCCAGCGATCAGACGCTCTGCGAAGACCAAGGCGCGGGCGTCGGCGGGGGCGTCGGCGTCCGGCGGCTCGCCCTCCTCGCGAGAGGCGCGGAAGCGGGCGAAGGCGTCTTCGGCCGCGCCCGCGCCGACGACGCGCGCGGCGAGGCTCTGGAGATCACCGATCGCCACCTCCCCGCCAAGTCGATGGAGAAGGCTCGCATCGGCGTCGACGAAGCTCGCCGCCTGGGCCTGTTCGGGTACGGACGGCGGCGCGAGCAGGGAGGCGGCGAGGAAGACGCCGATATTCGCCGCCAGGGAGGCCGCGAGCACGACCGCGTGGGCGTCGAACCCGGCGCTCTCGACCGCGGCGGCGGCCGGCGTGAAGAAGCCGACGGCCCAGATGAGAGAGCCGACGGCGAGGCCGGCCGCGACGCCCGCCACCGACCCGCGTCGCCAGTAGAGGGCGCCGATGAGGGCCGGAGCGAATTGCGCGGCGAGCACCATGGAGGTGAGCCCGATGCTGGCGAGGGACGAAGCCGTCTCCGCGCTGACGCGGTAATAGATATAGGCGAGCGCGAGGAGCCCCGCGATGGCGAACCGGCGGCTCGCGCGCACGGCGGCGGATAGATCCGGTTGGTTGTCGGCGCTCCGCCTCAGGAGGACCGGCGCGACGATCTCGTTGCCGACCATGACGCCGACGGCGACGGTCGTCGCGATGACGATGCTCGTCGCGGCTGCGACGCCACCGAGATAAACGACGAGGGCGACGGCGGGCGCGCCGGTCTCAAGCGGCAGGCGGAGGGTCTGATAGCCGGCCCCGGTGTCCGCGGCGGCGAGCGCGCTTGCGGCTGTGACCGGCCAGGTGAAGAGGCCCATGCCGACGAGGTAGACGATGAAGAGCTCGAAGGCGCGGCGTCTTCGCGGCTCCTCGATGTCTTCGTCAGCCGTCAGCATAAAGAAAAGCTGCGGCAGGCAGAGGATGGCGAGGCCGCCGAGGGCGACGGACGCGATGAAGGAATGTCCGGCGATCGAGGCCCCCTCCCGCGGCGCGAGAAACCCCGCCTCGGCGGCCCGGGTCACCAGATCCCCCGGGCCTTCGAAAAGAAAGAACGTCGCGTAGACCCCGACGCAAAGGAGCGCTGCGAGCTTCACGAGCCCATCGACTGCGATGGCCGCGATCAGCCCCTTGCTCCGTCCTGAATCAGATAATCGTCCGAGCCCGAAAGATAGTGCGAAGAACCCCATCAGAACCGCGACGACGAAGGCGGTGTCGATCGGGAACGCCGAGCCGCCGGCGAGAATGTCCAGGCTGTCGGCGGCGGCCTTGAACTGCAGCGCGATATAGGGCGCAGCGCATACGGCGGCGACGAGGGTCGACAGGACGGCGAGCCCCCGCGACTTGCCGTAGCGCGAGGCGATGAAGTCCGCGAGGGACGTCGTGTTGTGGGCGGCGTTCGCGGCGATCAGCTTGCGCACCACAGGCGCTGCGAGAACGAAAAGCGCGATGGTGCCGATATAGGTCGGCGGAAACACCCAGCCGTTGGAAGCGACCTGATCCGTCGTCCCGTAAAGCGACCAGGACGTGCAGTAAACGGAGAGTCCGAGGGCGTAAGGCCAGACGGGGGCGGGCCGGTTCGGCGGCGCGGATGAATTCTCCGCCGTCCGCGCAACCTGGAAGAGAAGCGCGAGATAGGCGAGCGTCAGCCCGGCGACGACCCAGCTGTCGAACATGGGGTTCATGCTAGGCCGCCAGCGCCCCCTTCCGCTAGTCCGGGACGCTCAGGCGTCCGTCCGCGACGTCGATCCGGCTCTCTGGGCCCGGTTCGGCGGCGATCGGCGGAACGTTCGCGTCCGCCAGCGGCGCGCCGGGCGCCCGGGGCGTCGTGCGCACCACCTGGCTCGGCGGCAACGGCGCGCCCGCGCGGAGATGATCGAGCATCAGGTCGCCGGCCGCTTCGAAATGGACATGCATGGGAACGAACTTGTCGGAGAGGTCCGGCAGCGGAAGAAACGCGTCGAAATGCTGGCCGTGCTCGATCTCGTAATAGGCGAAGGGCGCCGCGCCAGCGGACGCCTTCGCGGCATAGGGGCGCGAGGACTGGGTCACGGGGATGAGCGCGTCGGCGCGGCCGTGGAGGACGATCGTCGGCGCAGACACCTGTCCTTTAAGGCGGACCGCGCGCGCGCCGGCCTCCACTGAGGCGAGGCGGTTCGCCCCGGCGGCGGCCTCGTAGAAACAGACCGTCGCGTCATAGGCGGCCTCGAAGGTCGGCGGATCGGAGACGAGGCCGACGCCGGCGACCGGCGGCGAGCCCGAGGAGAGCGCCGCATGGGTGCGTTTTTCCTCCGCCGTCGGCGCGCGCGGGGTCCCGATCGGCGTCGCATAGGCGTAGCGGACGCCGCAGAACTCGTCCTCCACGCCCATGGCGCCGAAGGCGTTCGTGTAGAGCGTCGAGACCGCCGGCCAGAGGCGGATGGCAAGGCCGTAGTTCAGAAGGTCATCCGTTTGGGGAAGAAATCCGGCGGCGCGGATCCGCTCCATCGCGGCACGGGGCGCAGCGGCGTCATCGCCCTCCGGCAGTCGCCCGTCCGCGACCAGGCGCGCGCACCATGTTTCGTAAAGCCGGCGGGCCGCCGCGATCGCCGCCGCCCCGGGACGGCCGACGTTCTCCGGCGCGAGGGCGGCGCACGGCGCATAAAGGTTCATCTCTGCGGCGTAGGTGAGGAGATCGAGGGTCTCGCCGTCGGTAAGCGTTACGTTCGGCTCCGAGGCGACGACGCCGTCGAGGAAGCCCGCCCCGTCCTGTTCCGCGGCTGCGAGCACGGCGTACCCGCCGTTGGAGATCGACGCGGCGAGGACGATGGTTGAGGCCGGGGTGAACTCGTCCGTATCAAAATGGGCGTTCAGGACGTCGAAAGCGTATTCGCCGGCGGCGAGAACCGTCGCGCCCCAGTACTGCTGAACGTTGTCTTTGGAGTGCGCGTGCTTCACGGCGAGGGCGTCCGGCTGGCGCGCGGCGTAGTCGGCGAGCTCCGTTCCGCCGTCCGGCCGGAAGAGGACATCCTCCGCCTCGCCGGCGGCCAGCCGGAAATCGAGGGCGTAGCCTTGGTCCGTTGCAAGATGATAGACGCCGCCGCCGGTCATCTTGTCGGTGAGCGCGACGGCGCAGCCGCGCGGCAGCCCGAAGGCGGACGCCGTGCCGATCGCGCCGTAAACACCGCGCGAGCCCGAGGACGGGCCGATGACGAGGCAAGGGTCTTCGCGGTCGAGAGCTTCGGGGATCTGCACGGCGACGGAGAACGGCTCGCCGCCCGCCTCCAGCTCCAGGAGCGCCAGATACTCGGTTCCGGGGGTTTTCGCCTCGCCCGCCGCGGGACCGGTGAGGCGTCCGAAGCCGCCTGCATCGGTGACGTCGACGATCGCCCGGAAGTTGTAGTGGACGGCGAGCGTGCGCAGGGAAGCGTCCGACGGCGCCGTCAGGCTCCGCAGCCCAGCGAGACCGAGGCCGCCGGTGAGGAGGTCGTCGGTCTCCCCGTCGAAGGTCGCGGGCGCCTCGGCATGGAGGACGCGCCAGGCGGCGGCGTCCTCGGGGACCCGGTCCGATCCATCGGGCTCGTCCGCAGGCGAGCAGGCGGCGAGGACGGCGAGAAGCGCGATGCGGCGCATGGAAGGTCTCCTAGAAGACGATGAAGATCGCGATGGCGACGAGAAGGCCGAGCATAGGGACGAGGACCGTCAGGGCGCCCAGCGGTCCGTAGGCGTCTTTGTGGGTTTCTCCGCAGATGGCGCGGATCGTCGTCACCACATAGCCGTTGTGCGGCAGGCTATCGAGGGCGCCGGAGGAGATCGCGACCACCCGGTGCAGTTCGCCCGGATTGACGCCGGCGCTGAGGAAAATCGGCGCGATGAGCGGCAGCGCGATCGTCTGCCCGCCGGACGCCGACCCGGTGAGCCCCGCGATCACGGTGACCGCGACCGCCGCTCCGATCAGCGGATCGCCCGGCAGCGTCGTCACGAACGCGAGCGCGGAGGCGAAGGCGGGCGTCGTCTTGGCGACGGACCCGAAGCCGACGACGGCGCAGGTGTTCGTGATTGCGACCACCGCCCCCGTCGCGCCGACCGAGAACGCCGCCGGCATTTTGGCGAGGAACTTCAGACCGATCAGCACGCCGACGAGTGCGCCCGCGGACAGCGCCGCGACCAGCGCCCATTTCTCTAGCGTTCCCTGCAGGGCGTAAAAGACGCCGAGGACGGCTGCGAGCGGCAGGAGAGCGAGGAGCGGGTGCGGAAGCTCCGCATAATCCCGCTCCTCGGCGTCCCCCTCGCGGACGTCGAAGCGCTCGCCGCGGGCCTGGGCGCGGCCGATCATGCGCATCATCCAGGCGTAGCCGAGCCCGGCCATCATGACGGCGACGACAAGGCTCGCGCGCCAGCCGGCGAAACTCGTCGTGCCGAGATACTCCATCGGAATGATGTTCTGGATTTCCGGCGAGCCGGCCGAGGTCATGGTGAAGGTGACCGATCCGAAGGCGAGCGCGGCGGGGATGAAGCGGCGCGGAAGGTCGGCCCGCTTAAAGAGGCTGAGGGCCATCGGGTAGACGGAGAACGCGACGATAAACACCGAAACCCCGCCATAGGTGAGGATCGCGCAGGCGACGACCACGGCGAGGGCCGCGTATCGGAGCCCGAACCGTTCGACCACGAAGTGCGCGACGGAATCCGCCGCGCCGGACGCCGACATCACCTCGCCGAAAATCGCCCCGGCGAGAAACATGAAGAACCAGGTCGCGAGAAAGCCGGTGAAGCCGTCCATGTAGGCGGTCACGAAGTCCGTCGCCCCGTCGGCGCTGAGGGGCGGCAGGAGCGCAAGCCCGGATGTGAGAGCGACGAGGAGAGCGGCGACGGGAGCGGCGATCAGGATGTTCACACCGCGCACGGTGAGCAGGATGAGGAGGCCGAGGCCGACGGCCAGCCCGATATTGCTTTCCATGTCCGCTCCCTGAGCCGCGGCGCCGCGGCTTGTTTTTCCTGCAAGGGTGGCCGCGCACCGTCCCTGGCGGAACCGGGACTAAGGTACCGGCCCGACTTTCCTCCCGTCCGTGCTAGCCAATTGCAAGGAGAGCGGCGCGCCGGCCCGGCGACGCGGCCGAACCGGGAGGGAATTGGAAATGATCACGACGTTCCGCAAAGCCTTGTTTTCCACAAGCGGCCTCGCCGCCGCGCTCGCCGCGTCGTCCTTCGGCGTCGCCCTGCCGACCGCCGCCGGCGCTCAGGACGCAAACGACGACGTCATCGTCGTCTCCGCCCGCCGCCGCGAAGAGAGCCTGCAGGAGACGCCGGTCTCGGTTTCGGCGATCAGCGGCGACGCCCTCCTCAATGTCGGCGCGCAGGATATCACGGCGCTTTCCGAGATCGTTCCGAACATCACCCTCGAAGTCTCCCGCGGCACAAATACGACGCTGACGGCTTTCATCCGCGGCGTCGGCCAGCAGGACCCCGTTGCGGGTTTCGAAGGCGGCGTCGGCATCTATCTCGACGACGTCTATCTCAACCGTCCGCAGGCGGCTGTTCTCGATATTTACGACGTTGAGCGCATCGAGGTGCTGCGCGGGCCCCAGGGCACGCTTTACGGCCGCAACACCATCGGCGGCGCGGTTAAGTACGTCACGAAGCGCATCGGCGACGAGCCCGAGTTCGCGCTGCGGGGCTCTTACGGCTCTTTCAACCAGCAGGACCTCGTCTTCACCGCCGCCCTTCCAATCAACGACGTCGTGGCCTTCGGCGCCTCGGTCGCCTCCCTGCAGCGCGACGGGTTCGGCGTGAACCTCGCCACAGGCGACGAAAACTACGACAAAGACGTGCTCGCCGGCCGGATCAGCCTGGAGCTGACGCCTTCGGACAATCTCTTCATCAAGATTTCCGGCGACGTGGTGAACGATGATTCCTCTCCGCGGCAGGGCTTCCGCCTCACCGATCCGCAGCCGACGGACATCTTCGACACCCGCGCCGGGATCCTACTCGAAGGCCCGCTGAATGAAGCGACCGTGGACGCCTCCGGCGTGCAGGGCCGGATCGAGTGGAACCTGAGCGATCAGATAACGCTCACATCGATTACCGCCTACCGTCAGGATGAATCGAAGGCCCCGATCGATTTCGACAGCCTCGAGGACCCCTTCTTCGACGTGCCGGCGATCTACGAAAACGAGCAGTTCAGCCAGGAGCTGCAGTTCACTTATGAGAGCGACCGGCTCTCGGGCGTCGCGGGCTTTTACTATCTCGACGCGAACGCCTTCAACGGTTTCGACGTGATCCTCACCTCCGTCGCGATCCTCACCGAGGGCGATGTCGATACGGAAACCTGGGCGATCTTCGGGGAGTTCACCTACGACCTCACCGACGCGCTCTCGCTCACCGTCGGCGGGCGGTACACCTCCGACGAGCGCACCGCTGCGATCCGTAGGGAGACGTTCCTAGGCGCGCCGTCGCCCTTCTTCGGCAACGATCTGGCGGTCTCCTTGACGACCCCGGTGCTGGACGCCAACAACAATGAGGTCGTACCGAACTTCAACGGCAACCGGACGGACACGAATTTCGATCCCCGCATCATCCTCGCCTGGCGGGCGACGGACGACGTCAATCTCTACGCTTCCTATTCCGAAGGCTTCAAGGGCGGCGGTTTCGACCCGCGCGGCAATTTCGCGAACCCCGTCGTGCGGGACGGCTTCGCGCCGGAGACCGTCCAGTCCTATGAGATCGGCGTCAAATCGACCCTCGCCGACGGCAAGGTCGTCGCCAACACGGCGGTTTTCTACAATGACTACAAGGATGTGCAGATCCCCGGCTCCGAAGCCTTCGACAGCGACGGCGACGGGACCGACGACAGCTTTATCGGCACCGTGACGAACGCCGGCGCGGCTGAGATCTACGGCGTCGAGTTCGAGGGCACGGCCTTCGTCACTGACGAGCTGACCCTCTTCGGCACCCTCGGCTACATCAGCGCCGAATACACGGAGTTCCTCGTCAACGGCGTCGACCAGTCCGACAATTTCGACGTTCAGAATACGCCTGACTGGACCGCCAGCATCACCGGCGACTACACGACGCCGGTTCCCTTCGCCGGACGCGACGGCGATCTCTCCGTCATCGTCACCGGCGCCTATCGGGGGGAAACCCAGCAATTCGAGACCCCGATCCCAGTGCTCGATCAGGAGGGCTTCTGGCTGCTCAACGCCTCTCTCGTCTGGAACAGCGAAGACGGCGGCCTTCAAATCGGGGTACACGGACGCAACCTGGCGGACGAGGAATACATCGTCTCGGGTTACAACTTCCCAACCCTCGGCCCGCCCAACGGCTCCGTCCTCGCCTTCTACGGCAACCCGCGGACGATCACCGGCACGGTGCAGGTCCGCTTCTGATCTGGACCACAAGTCGCACCGGCTCGAACCGCAGAAAACCGTCCCGGACTTCTCCTCCCGGGGCGGCCTCGCCGCTTATAGAAAGCCGCCCGCGGCTATTTATCTCGCGTCGCCTTACGGTCAGCCTGGCGGCTCCAGCTTCTTGACAGCAAATTACTGAGCGAAAGCGCGTCGACTAAAGTCGCGTAGAGATGCCTTCCCATTAGCCGTAGCCTTCCCATGGGCCGACAGTTTTCGGTCCGCTTAAGGGAGGACTCCATGAGCGCGGCAGAACTGAAGCCGGGCGCGATCGCCGCGATCGAGCCCGCTCTAGCAGGGGCCGGGAAGACGGCCGCCGGCGACATCTACAATCATCACGGTGAGAGCGAGCCCGCTCCCGATCGTCATTCCGGCGAGGTCGTCTCTGAAGAGACGGTGAAAGCCTATTGGGGGGAGAACGTTCGACTGCTTCTCACGCTTGTCGTCGTATGGTTCGCCGTCTCGTTCGGCGCTGGAATTCTCCTCGTCGATCAACTCAATCAATTCTCACTAGGCGGATATCCGCTTGGATTTTGGTTCGCACAGCAAGGGTCGATCTACGTCTTTGTGGCGCTGATCTTCTTCTACGGATGGCGAATGAAAAAGATC
This sequence comes from Pseudomonadota bacterium, assembly GCA_038522735.1. GTDB lineage: Bacteria > Pseudomonadota > Alphaproteobacteria > Caulobacterales > Parvularculaceae > JBCBJX01. Next base: position 17,118 of record JBCBJX010000010.1, on the reverse strand, counting down.
GAACGCCGCTACGGCGTCGACGACGACGCATAAGGAGCGCTTCATATGTCGACCCAGGTTCTCACCTACATTTTCGTTCTCGCCTCCTTCGCGCTCTACATCGGCATCGCGGTCTGGTCGCGGGCGGGCTCCACCAAAGACTTTTACGTCGCCGGCGGCGGCGTGCATCCTGTCGCGAACGGTATGGCGACCGCCGCAGACTGGATGAGCGCGGCCTCTTTCATTTCGATGGCTGGCATCATCGCCTTCGCCGGGTACGACGCGTCGGTATATCTTATGGGCTGGACCGGCGGGTACGTTCTATTGGCGCTGTTCTTGGCGCCATACCTCAGAAAATTCGGTCAGTTCACGGTGCCAGACTTCATCGGCGAGCGGTATTACTCGAAGGCGGCGCGCGTCGTTGCGGTGATAGCGCTCATCGTCATTTCGTTCACCTATGTAGCGGGGCAGATGCGAGGCGTCGGCGTCGTGTTCTCGAACTTCCTCGACGTGCCGATTACCTGGGGCGTTCTGATCGGGATGGCCGTCGTCTTTTTCTACGCTGTTCTCGGCGGCATGAAGGGCATCACCTACACTCAGGTGGCGCAATACTGCGTCCTGATCTTCGCCTACATGGTGCCGGCGATCTTCATGTCGATCATCATCACGGGGAACCCGATCCCGCAATTGGGCCTCGGCGGTACGATCGCCGACGGTTCGGGCGCGCATGTTCTCCAATCGCTCGACCAGACGCTCGTGCAGCTCGGTTTCACGGAGTTTACGCAAGGGTCGAAGTCCACCATCGACATGCTCGCCATCACAGCGGCCCTTATGGTTGGAACGGCGGGCCTTCCCCACGTTATCGTGCGTTTCTTCACGGTGCCGAAGGTCTCTGACGCGCGCAAGTCCGCAGGGTACGCTCTTGTCTTCATTGCGATTCTCTACACCACAGCGCCTGCGGTGGGAGCGTTCGCCCGGATCAATTTCATTGAGACGGTGAACGGCTCCACCTACGCCGCTGCGGAAGAAGAAGGCGGCACGCCGTCCTTCTTCAAATCCTTTGAAAAGCTCGGCCTCACGGCTTGGGCGGACAAAGACGGCGACGGCAAAGTGACCTACGCGGCGGGCGCGCCTTTCGACGGCAAGCCCAAATTCTCCGGCGAAGTCGGCGCTTCAGGCGAGCGGATCCTCGTCAACACGCTGACGGACAACCGTAACGAGGCCTATGTCGACCGCGACATCATGGTGCTGGCGAACCCCGAGATCGCAAAACTTCCGCCATGGGTCGTCGCCCTCGTCGCTGCAGGCGCAGTGGCGGCCGCCCTGTCTACGGCGGCGGGCCTGCTCCTCGTCATCTCCGCATCGGTCAGCCACGACCTTCTCAAGAAAACCTTCGCGCCGGACATCACGGAGAAACAGGAGTTGATGGCGGCGCGGTCCGCGGCCGTGGTGGCGATCACGGTGGCCGGCTATCTCGGCATCAATCCGCCGGGTTTCGTCGCGCAGGTCGTCGCGCTCGCCTTCGGCCTCGCCGCATCATCGCTCTTCCCCGCCATTTTGATGGGCATTTTCTTCAAGGCCATCAACAAGGAAGGCGCGATCGCGGGGATGCTCTCGGGCCTGATCTTCACGATGGGTTACATCATCTACTTCAAGTCGCCCTGGTTTGGAGCCGTGAATACGGCCGACCACTGGCTCCTCGGCATCTCGCCCGAAGGGATCGGTTTCGTCGGCGCCCTTATCAACTTCGCCGTCGCTTTTGCGGTGGCGCGGGTGACGGCTAAAACGCCGGACTCTGTGCGCAACCTCGTCGACGACATCCGCGTGCCGACAGGGGCGGGGCAGGCCCGCGCTCACTAGATCATGTTTGTTCCGCAGGAAGGCGGGCCTCCGGGGCCCGCCTTTTTTTTCGGACTCGCCCACATTGTGACCATGACACCGGGAGGTTAGCGTTTCAGCCTCTTAAACAAGGGCGCGAGACGACGCCCGGCTTCGGAGGACACGGCTCTGCCCGTACCGGCGACCCTCGCCGCTCTTGCTGTCTATGCAGCGGCCATGTTCGCGGTCGCCGCCCTCGGCGATCGGACGAAAGGCGCTGTCGGCGGACGGCTGCACCCGATCGTCCATGCTCTCGGCCTTGCTGTTTTTTGCACCTCCTGGACCTATTACGGCGCGGTCGGAACAGCGGTCGCCTCCGGTTGGGAGTACGCAGCGATTTACGCCGGGCCGATACTCGCCTTCACGCTCGGCGCGCCTCTCGTCTCACGCATGGTGGCCGTCGGCCGCGCTGACAACGCCACGTCGATCGCCGACTTCATCGCGAGCCGGTACGGACGGTCTCGCCGCGTCGCGGCCCTCGTCGCGTTCATGGCGATCGTAGGGTCGCTTCCCTACGTGGCGCTTCAGCTTCGATCGGTGACGGCCGCTTTCGCTGCGTTCACTGGGGGCGAGACGGGCGCGCTTGGCGTCTTCGCCGTCGCGGGCGCGCTCGCCGTCTTCGCAATTCTCTTCGGCGCTCGTAACATCGACCAGACAGTCGGCTCAAACGGGCTCGTCGCAGCGATTGCTCTCGACGGCGCACTGAAGATCGCCGCTCTCGCCGCGGTGGCGCTACTCGCAGCGAGCCTTCTGGGTGCAGACGGTTGGATCGAGGCTGCGCGGGAGACGGCCCTCGCCCAACCGCCCGCCTGGGGGCGAACGATGCTGCTGACGCTCCTCTCGTTCCTCGCCATGTTTTGCCTGCCTCGACAATTCCACATGGCGGTCGTCGCGGCGCGCGACGAGGACGCCGCGCGACGAGGCGGGCGCTGGTTCGTTATTTACCTCGCCGCAGTCACGGTGTTCGCAGTTCCGATCGCACTCGCCGGCGCGGCGACCCTCAACGGCGCCGGCGGGCCGCCGGATCTCTATGTCCTCTCCCTGCCCGCGTCCGCAGGCCAGCCGGGGCTGGCTCTCCTCACCTTCATCGGCGGCGTCGCTGCGGCGACCGGCATGGTCGTCGTGGCCGGGATCGCGCTGTCTTCCATGGCGGCGAACGACCTGATAACGCCGGCGCTACTGCGGTACAGGCCGTCCGGCGCCGACGCCTCGACTACGATTCTTACGGTGCGGCGGGGCGTGATTGCAGCACTTCTTGCGACCGCTGCGGCCCTCGCTTCGTCCGCGGCGGGAGCGGAGCAGCTCGCCGGCCTCGGCGTCGTTTCATTCGCCGCAGCAGCCCAGTTCGCCCCCGCGCTTTTCGCCGGCCTCTACTGGCGCGGCGCGACGGCGCAAGGCGCGATCGCAGGCCTTAGCGGCGGGTTCGTTCTCTGGGTCTTGCTAGTCGTCGGGCCGGAACTCTTTCCCGGATCGGCGGTCGCCGCGCCCGGCGCCGTCATCCTGTCTCCCTACGGATCGCAGGGCTTTGATCCGTTTTCCGTCGGCGTGCTTTTTTCCCTCGCCGTAAACGCGACCCTTGTCTGGGTTGGCTCCACGCGAAGCCGGGCGACGGCGGCGCGCAGCAGGTCGAGGCCGGACGAGGCGCGCGGGCCTTTGGTCGTCGCAGACGTCCGCTCCCTGCTTGGACGCTGCATCGGCCCTGAAAGCGCCGATCGAGCGCTTCAGCGATACGGCGCCATCGAAGGAGGCCTGATTGTTCCGGACGCGCCTGCGGATGAACGACTCGCCCGCTTCGCCGAAGTGGAGATCGCCCGCGCCGTCGGCGCGTCCTCGGCGCGTGCGCTGGTAAAGGGACTGTTCACTGGCCGTGGCGTGGAGATCGACGACGTAGTCGCCATGCTCGACGAGACGTCGCAGCGCCTGGAATTCGGCCGTGAGCTTCTTCAGACCACGCTTGAAAATATCGCCCAGGGCGTTTCGGTGATCGACGAGGACCTGAACGTAGTGGCGTGGAACACGCCCTATCTCCAGATGTATGCGTATCCGCCAGGCTTCGTCCGTGTGGGTCGTCCTATCTCGGACCTTATTCGCTTCAACGCTGAGCGCGGCGAATGCGGGCCGGGAGAGGTCGACGCTCATGTAGAGCGCCGGCTGGACAGGCTCCGCGCCCGGCGACCGCACGCGCATGAGCGTGTTCGACCGGACGGAAGGGTGGTGAAGCTGGAAGGCGCTCCGGTTCCTGGCGGCGGCTACGTCACCTCGTTCACGGACGTCACTGAGTACAAACGAATAGAGACCGCACTTCTGGAAAGCGAAAGATCAATCCGATTTTATACAGATAACATTCCGTCGCTTATCGCGTTTTCCAACGCCGACGAACGCGTGATGTTCGCAAATAAGGCGTATCGCGATCAATTTGGAGCACCTGGACAAGATATCGTCGGCATGCGCATGGCTGACTTTCAGACGCCCGGCGCCTACGCCTCGCGTAAAACTCATATCGAAAGGGCGCTTTCGGGGCGGGCGACGACTTTCGATACGACGCTGACGGCGCCCGACGACTCTACGCGCGCCATGCAGGTTCAGTACACGCCTCAGTACAGCTCAAACGGCGAAGTCTTGGGCTTCTTCGGGGTCTACCAGGACGTAACGGAACGACGCGCCGCGGAACAGGCGGTGAAAGAGGCGAACGAGGGCCTGGAACGCCGCGTGACCGAACGCACCCGCGCGCTCAGCGACACCGCAAAGGCTCTGGAGGAAGCCCGAGCGCTGGCGGAGCAGGCGACGGCATCGAAGACACGCTTCCTCGCGGCGGCGAGCCATGACGTCCTGCAACCCCTCAACGCAGCGCGCCTCTTCGCGTCAGCCCTGAAAGAAGACCTGAAGGCCGGTCGCGGGGACGCCGACCGGTTCGCCGACAAGATTGAGGGCTCGATCGCACTCGCCGACAAGCTGCTGCGCAGCCTTCTCGACGTCTCCAAGCTGGACGCCGGCGGTATGAAACCAACAATTACGGACTTTCCGTTGAGGGCGCTGTTCGATGAGCTTTCCTCAGAGTTTCGCGTTATCGCCCGAGAGAAGAACCTCGAGTTCAGAACGGTCTCAACGGAAGTGTGGGTCCGGTCCGACCGAGGACTTCTTTTAAGCGCGCTTCAAAACCTCGTCGCGAACGCCGTGCGCTACACCAAGGCCGGCCGGGTGGTGATCGGCTGTCGGCGGCGAGGCCGACGTGTCAGAATCGAAGTGCGCGATACGGGGCCAGGCATCGCGCCGCAGGATAGGCGGCGGATCTTCGATGAGTTTGAGCGTGCGGACGATAACGCTGAGGGTGCGGGGCTCGGCCTCGCAATCGTTCGCCGGGTCGCCGGTCTTCTGGATGCGGAAATTGACCTCGTCTCCAAACCTCCGAAAGGCGCATCGTTCTCGCTGACCATAGATCGGGCTTGGGTCGCCGCACCGCAGGCGGGAGCGCCGCAGGCCGCCGCACCGAAACGAGCGGCGGCGGGAACGCTTCGAGATGCGCGCGTCCTCTGTGTCGAGAACGAAGCGCCGGCGCTCGAGGCGATGACCGCGCTACTGGAGCGATGGGGTGCGGCGCCCATCCCTGCGCGCACGCTCGCGGAAGCAGTGGCGGCGTTCGAGAGCGGCGGCGTCGACCTCATGGTGCTGGACTACCAGCTCGACGGCGGGGAGACCGGGTTTGACGTAATCCGGGCAGCGCGGGCGGCCGGCGTCGCAGCGCCGGCGATCCTCGCGACAGCGTCCCAATCGGATGAAACGCGAGCAGGAGCCGAGGCGCTTGACATGACCGTGCTGGACAAACCGGTGGAGCCTGCGTCGTTCAGGGCGCTCGCAGCGCAGCGCATCGCGGAGGGGCGAGCTATGCGACTGCATGCAACGCACCGGCGGTGACGTCGTCAACTTGCGGAGGGGCGCTCCACGGCGAGGGTTTCAGCGGCGAGGACAGCCTGCGTACGGGTCTGTACGCTGAGCTTTCTGAAGATCGACGTCAGGTGCGCTTTCACTGTCGCCTCGGAGATGTTCATCTCGAACGCGATCTGTTTGTTGAGGAGGCCGTCGCGTACTCGAACAAGCACTTTTAACTGTGTAGGCGTGAGGCTCGCCAGGCGTTCCATTGCTTCTTCGCCAGCCTTCATCGCATCCGGATCGAAGCCGGGCGGAGTCCAGACATCACCGTCAAGGACAGCCGCCACCGCCTCGCGGATCGCATCAATCGCCGTCGACTTCGGGATGAAAGCCGCGGCCCCAGCTGCTATGGCGCGGGCTACCGTCGACGGCTCTTCCGAGCCCGAAACCACCGCGACGGGAAGCGCCGGATGCTCTTGCCGGAACCCCATCAGTCCAGCGAACCCGTCCGAGTCCTTCATATGCAGATCGAGGCACAGAAGGCTGGCGGCCGCCTCGGCGACTCGATCACGGGCGGCTGAAAGGCTGTCGGCCTCGACGATGTCGCGTCCGGGCGCGGCCGCTGCGACGGCGGAGCGCAGGGCGGCGCGGAAAAGCGGATGGTCGTCCGCGATGACCACGCGCCCCGTCATATCCAGCTATCGAAGTGTTCGGCAGCTTCCAACATTTATCGAATTTTGCGCCCTTCGATGAGACTGTCCACCACCGATGGATCAGAGAGCGTGGATATGTCGCCGAGATTATCGCACGCATTCTCCGCGATCTTCCGCAGGATGCGTCGCATGATCTTTCCGGATCGCGTCTTGGGCAATCCCGGAACAAACTGGATAAAATCGGGCTTTGCGATCGGCCCAATCTCAGCGCGGACTGTTTTTACGAGTTCTGCTTCCAGGTCGTCCGACGCCTCAAAACCCGCCCTCAGGTGTACATAGCAGTACACGCCCTGGCCTTTCAGATCGTGCGGGTAGCCAACTACCGCTGATTCTGCAACGCTCCGATGGCTGACGAGTGCGCTTTCAATTTCGGCTGTCCCCATACGGTGACCGGAAACATTCAGGACGTCATCGACCCGGCCGGTAATCCAGTAATACCCGTCTGCATCGCGCTTGGCGCCGTCGCCGGAGAAGTAAGCGTTTTCGTAAGTCGAGAAATACGTTTCGATGAAGCGCTGATGATCCCCGTAGATCGTGCGCATCTGGCCGGGCCAGGACTCTTTCAGGATAAGATTGCCTTCCGCCACGCCGTGAAGCTCAACGCCTTCTGCGTCGACAAGCGCGGGCTTAACGCCAAAGAGCGGCTTCGACGCGGAGCCCGGCTTCAGGTCCGTCGCCCCGGGCAGTGGAGAAATCAGCACACCTCCAGTCTCTGTCTGCCACCATGTATCGACGATCGGGCAGCGGCCTTCACCGGGAACCCGGTGATACCACATCCATACCTCTGGATTGATCGGCTCACCAACCGAACCGAGAAGCCGAAGCGAAGAGCGATCGCATTGCTCGACCAACTCATCGCCTTCCCGCATCATTGCACGAATAGCGGTTGGGGACGTATACAGAATATTGACTTTGTGCTTCTCTACAACTCGCCAAGTGCGTGAAGCGTCAGGCCACGTTGGAACGCCTTCGAACATGAGCGTCGTCGCACCGTTCGCGAGAGGTCCGTAAACAATGTAGGAGTGACCCGTCACCCAACCGATGTCGGCGGTGCACCAGTAGATCTCGCCGGGACGATAGTCGAACACCGCCTCATGAGTAAATGCAACGTAAGCGAGATAGCCGCCTGTCGTGTGCAGAACGCCCTTCGGTTTGCCCGTTGATCCAGACGTATAGAGGATGAAGAGCGGGTCCTCCGCATTCATCTCCTCAGGCGCGCACTCGGCCGTCACAGCAGCCTCTTCTTCATCGAGATAACAGTCCCGGCCATCGCGCATCGCCACGTCGGCGCCCGTATGACGGATGACAATGACGGCGTCGACGGCGAGGTCGCGCCCGTTGATAGCCCTGTCGACATTCGCCTTGATCGGCACGCGCTTTCCGCCCCGCAGGCCTTCATCCGCTGTGACGACAACGTTTGCGTTGCAATCTTCAATGCGGCTCGCAAGCGCTTCCGGAGAGAAGCCGCCGAAGACGACGGAATGCACCGCGCCGATGCGCGCGCAGCCGAGCATGGCGATTGCGGCCTCGACGATCATCGGCATGTATAAAACAACCCGATCGCCTTTTTTTACCCCGTTCTTTTTCAGAACGTTGGCAAACCTGCAAACACGCTCGTAAAGCTCTCTGTACGTTACGTTAGAGTAAACCGACGGATCGTCGCCTTCAAACAGGATCGCTGTCTCGTCGCCACGCGCCTCGAGGTGGCGATCGACGCAGTTGACGCAGGCGTTGAGGCTGCCGTCCGCAAACCAACGGATGTGGAGATCCTCTTTCGCAAAGGAAACATCCTTCACGTCGTTGAAGGGCTTCATCCAGTCGAGTCTGGCAGCAACCCCCGCCCAGAAACCTTCAGGATCGGCGACGGAGCGCGCATAATCAGCGTCGTATCGGGTTCTGGTGTAGAGCGCGCGGGCGGCAGCGTCCTCAGGAACGGTGAAGATGCGTGCGGCGGCTGTGAGCGCGGCGGATCCATCGGGCATTTCGTCTCTCCGGGTTTGGCGGCCGGCGCACAAGGCGCGCACCCGACGCCTCGAGGATCGCGCCCCGGCGCCCGTCGCACCATTGGACCTTGGTCGGATAGACGAAGGGCGAATAGAAAACGCCTGCAGCCTCATCAAGATGCGGCCCAACCAATAAACGGGAGGCCGTCCAATGAATTCAGCTTACACCCGCGTATCAGGGTTTTTTGCAGGGGCTGTGATCGTCGCGGCGTGCGCGCCGGCGCTTGCTGGTGATGGAAGGGCGCAGAACGCCGAACCGACGCCCGGAATCACGACGACCTCGGTCAGCCTCAGTTCGCTTCTATCCGCAGCCGAAGGCGAGACGCAGACGAACGGTTTCCGCTCGTCCGCCGATACGACGGTGACGTTTGGCGGCTACGTGAAGCTCGACGCGATGATTACGGACTTCAACGACGGCGCGCTGCCGACGAACAGCCTTGGACGCGACTTCTACCTCCCCGCCCTCGTGCCGGTCGGAGGCGAGGATGAAAGCCCGGTGTTTGACTTGAACCCGCGCGAAACCCGGTTCCTTTTCGGCCTCGACAGCGTACGCGGCGGTCGAGAAATCAGTGGCAAGATCGAATTTGACTTTCAGGTGACCTCCGACGGTAACGAACGCGTCTCGAACTCGTTCACGCCCCGTATGCGCCAAGCCTATATAACCGTAGACGGATGGCTTTTCGGTCAGGCGTGGTCGACATTTCAAGACGTCTCGGCGCTGCCCGACAACCTGGATTTCATAGGTCCCGCAGAATCGACCACTTTCGAACGACAACCGATGATCCGCTATACGCGGGGCCCTTGGCAGTTCGCGATCGAGCAGCCGGAGACTACCATCGCCGACCTCGCCGCGGGCGGCGCCCGCCTTACGCCCGGTCAGGACACCGCTCCCGACGCCGTCCTGCGCTACAATCACAAAAGGAACTGGGGCCATCTGACTGCAACAACAATCGTCCGGGCCTTGAATATCGAGGAAGACTTCGCCGGCAGCGGCTCCCAGGACGACACGGCGATCGGCTTCGGGGGCGCCGTTTCGGGGAAGATCAAACTGGGAAGAGGCGGCGACGATATCAGGTTTATGGGAACGATCGGCGACGGGATCGGCCGTTACATCGGTCTCAACCTCGACAACGATGCGTTTCTTACGGCGTCCGGCGACCTTGAGACCATCCCAACAACGACAGGGTTTGTTTCTTTGCGACACTTCTGGACGAAGACGCTGCGCTCCAACGCAACGTTCGGGTACTTTACAGCCGATACGCCGGCAAATCCGACAGCACCGCTCACAGATGAGGCGATGTCAGTACACGCAAACCTCATCTCGACTCCGGTCGAGAAATTTCAGGTCGGCCTGGAGTATATTTATGCGATGCGTTCGCTCGACGACGGCGCGGAAGGCGACTTCCATCGTCTCCAGTTCTCAGTGATCTTTGGATTCTAGCAGATCGCCCGTTCGACGGGCGCCGCTTCCACCGGTTCCGTCTCGTTCACAAAACGCCGAACCGCGGCGCAGCGTCGGAAAAGCGCGGTTTTCCAGACCAAGGAAACTGGGCGTCCGGGTTTTGGCGCCAGGAGAGGCGTCGCACTCCCGCATCAAGCTATTGTTATATCGGCTTTTTCGATCTCTCGCGCGAGAGTGATGCCAACAAATATACCAACAACTGACAGAAATCTTGTTGCGCGCCGGAGCCGTCCCTTACGCATTTAGGTCCGACTTGTTCATCAGCAGAGTTCACTTAGCCGATGCAGAGACCTCCTCTGAAATCTCCGCTGGCTCCAGATCACATTCTTCATAAATATCAGCCATCTTGTTGTAGAGATCGGCTTCGAGCGTGCCGCTCACGACCTTTGCTCGATCACGGAGATCACGGCTTACCGCACCCATGACGAGGCCCGCCGGGGTCACGGAGCGAATGACCGCCCGGGCTTTGGCCCGACCTCCTGGAAGCGCGTCCTCAAGGACCGCAATATCCTCTTCAGCGGTTTCGCAGTTCACCGGTTTGTCGAGAGCAGTTTGCGTTTCCTCGGGAATAGTAGAACAAGCGCAGACAGCAAGAGTCGATGCAATCGTCATTCCGCAGATTTTCTTCATTGCCGTTGTTCCTTGTTTTCCATATGTCAGTGAACGACTTGATACGTCTCGAAACGTCAGGTGCAACGTATACACTCTCTTTTTGGCAAGGCGAACGACACTGCTCGCCGCGTAGCCCAGCTCCGTTGCATGCGTCTGCTCATAAATCGAAAGCCTGCGACAACGAGCCCGTCAGTCGAAGGAGATTGTAGACGGTCAATTGCTCTCGAATACGTGCGTCGATTGCAGAAAACCGGGAGGTCAGAAAATCATCCTCCGCCTCAAGAATATCAAGCGTAGTACGCTTTCCTAGCTCAGCCTCGATCGTCACGCCCTCCAGGGTCGTGGCGCGAGCGTCCACCTGCACTTCGGCGGAGCGGCGCGAGATTTCGGCGGCGATCGCGTCTCCGTACGCAGCGCGGACGGCGGCCTCGAGCCGCCGATTGAGATCGGCGCGCGCGAGCTGGTCGCTGCGCAGGTCCGCCTTCGCCTGTCGTACTTCCGACGCGATGCGGCCGCCGGAAAACAAGGGGATCGAGGCCTGCAGCTGAACTCCCACGCTTTCGATGCTGTCGCCTTCGATGAGGTTCCCTTCCGAATAGGAATAGCTGCCGACGATCTCCACCGCCGGGCGCCGCTGCCCCCGGGCGGCGCGCACCTCGGCGGCGCCCGCCTCGACGATCGCGTCGGCGGCCTGCAGGTTCGCGTTCGACGCCTGGGCCATGGCGAGCAGCTCGTCGATATCCTCCGGATACGTTGGTCGACCTTCGGAAAGCGCGAACTTGTCCAGCGTAAGCCCTGTGATCGCCTGGAAATTGAGACGCGCCGAGGCGACGTTCGCGCGGGCGGTCGCGAGACGCCCCTCGACGTCTGCGCGTTGAGCGCTGACGGCTGCGACGTCCGTCTTCGACGCCCGCCCGAGATCAAAGCTCTTGGCGACAGCGCGCTCCTGCTCCGTCAGGGTCCCGAAACTCTGTTGCAGGGCGTCCCGCTGCGCTTCGGCGCGAACGACGTCAAAATAGGCCGACGCAATTTCGAAGACGGTGTCTTCGCGCCCCGCTTCGAAGCCTGCTTCCGCAGCGCGCACGCCGGCCCTGGCGGCCCGGATGGAGTTCATCACTCGCCCGCCGGCGTAGACGGTCTGACGGGCGGAGAGCGAGACGCCATAGGTCGTTTGCGCCGCTTCTAATCCGGTGCCGTTGAAGCCTGAGGTGGCGCCGAGATCGCGCAGGAACTGCTCGCCGTCGCGCCCCGGGTCGTATGTCGCATCGTTCGCGCTGACGGAGCCGCCCACGGACACGGACGGAAGAGCGGACGCAAACGCCTGCTTCGGGGCCTCCCTTTGGGCGTCGAGAGCTGCGCGGTCCGCCGCCAGCGTCTGGGATCCGTCAAGCGCGTCCGCCATGATCTCCTCCAGCGACTGCGCCGAGGCGGCGCCCATCGCGGATATGGTCGACAGGGCGGCGGCGCCGACGGAACGCCGTATGTGCTTCATCATGGAACGGAACTCCCGAGTTTCTGCGGGTTTAGCGTCGCAGGCGCGGCTCGAACGGCGTTGGGAGCTCGCTGGATGGGAATTCCAAAGAGCACCGAATAGAGGGCCGGCACGAACCCGAGCGTGATCATCGTCGCGACGACAAGGCCGAACGCAATGACGCACGCCATTGAATAAAAAAGCGCTCCGCCGGAAATGATCAGAGGGATTAGTCCGAGCACGGTTGTCGCCGTGGTGATCAGGATCGGGCGCAGTCGCGCGAGACAGGCGGTCGCGACCGCGTCCAAGGGCTCCCGCCCGATTGATCGCTCGTACTGGATGCGGTCGACAAGCACGATCCCGTTATTGATCAGAATGCCCGCGAGGCTGAAAAATCCGAGGAGAACCATAAAGCCGTAGGTGCCGTTCATCACGATCAATCCGACGACGCCGCCGATCAGAATGAGAGGAACGGTTGCGACGATGATCCCTCCGGCTCGGAACGAATTGAATTGCGAGACGAGCAGGATGAGGATCCCGAACAGGGCGTGCGGCATGTAGGCGAAGAGGTCCCGGTTGGCGTTCGCCTGATCTTCGATTTCGCCTCCGATCTCGACCGCATATCCCGCCGGCAGATCGAGGCCGTCCAGCGTCTCCTGGATTTCGTCGAGGAGTTCGGTCGAGGTGAGGTCTGGATGGCGCGCCTCGACCGTCAGTGTGCGGCGTTGATCGCGCCTGACGATCCGCCCGTAGACCCATTCGGGCCTCGGCGTCGCGACCTGGCCAAGCGAGACGTAGGACTGAGTCGAAGCGGAAAAAACCTGTACCCGCGGCAACCCGCCGAGGGCGAGGCGCAACTCCTCGGCGCCGCGGAGGATGACCGCAAGGGTGTCGTCGCCTTCGCGGAATTCGGTCAACTGGTTTCCAGAGAATGTCGTATTGAGCGCGTTGGCGATGTCGGTTGACGTGACCCCCGCGCGTTGCGCGCGGGTCTGATCGACCTCGACCACGACCTTGAGAACGCGGTTCTCCCAATCGTGCCGCACCCCGCTCGCGCCTGGAATGGCGCGGAGACGGTCTGCAACCGTCTCGCCGGCCGCAACGAGGAGGTCCGCGGAGAGCCCGGACAGCCGTATCTTCAAAGAACCGGGCTCGGTCGCCCCGAACCACATGCGTTTCGCATCGGCCGAGGCGGTGGGGAGCGCGCTGTCGATAAAGGCGTTCGTGCGTTCGATCACGGGGCCGACGCCGGCGAGCGTCTTCGTGCGAACGTGTACGAACGCCCGGTGCGGGTCCGGATCGAAGGGGGTCAGGGAGAGGAAGAAGCGCGGCCCTCCGGACCCTACATAGGCGATGTTGCTGAGGACTTCGGGATTGGTCTCGTTGTCGGAGAGCCAGGCGGTCAACTTTCGGATCTCCGCTTGCGTTTCTCGGATGTCCGTGCCGGCTTCGAAGTCCACATAGACTAAGAATTCGTTCCGGTCGCCGAGCGGGAAGAACTCCTTCTCGACATTCCGCAAGGCGCCGATTGAGATGATCAAGGCGCCGACGAGCAGAGCGATCAAAAGAAGCCGACGCCTGAGGAAGGTCGAGAGGATCCGGCGATAGAACCAGTACCCGGCGCCCCGGTAGGTCGGCTCCTGGACCGGCCTGTCTTTCTCCGCCTTCAGAAACCAGGCGCACATGGCGGGCGTGACGGTCATCGACAGAAGCCATGACACCAGGAGAAGTGCGATGACCACCTGCGCCAGAGACCGGACGTATTCGCCCGCGCCGCCCGGAACGAGCAGCATCGGGACGAACGCAAAAATCGTGGTGAGCGACGATGTTAGCAGCGGGAGGGCGAGGCTGTGAGCCGACTCCGCCGCAGCGCGCGCCCGCTCGACGCCTTTTGAAAGCCGGACGCGGATGTCTTCGGCGACGACGATCCCGTTATCGACGAGGAGACCGAGGGAGATGATCGTCGCGGCGATCGACATCCGCTGCAACTCGATGCCGAGAAACCGCATCATGACGACGCCGAGAAGAACCGTGAGCGGAACGAAAAAGCCGACGATCAATCCCGTCCGGACGCCCAGAAACACGAGTACAACGATGAGTACGATGGCGAGCGTCTGGTAGACGTTCGACACCGCGCTTCGGACGGATTCGCTGATCAGCGTCGGCTGATAGGTCGCGTAGTTGAGTACGTAACCGACGGGCAGGTCTTGCTGGACCTCTGAGAGAAGGCGCGTGAGGTCGTCTCCGAATTTGACGTTGTTCGTCCCTTCAAGGGTGGAAATCGAGAGAACGACGGCTTCGCGATTGTTGAAGAATGCGGGCCGGACGGGCGGGTCCTGAAGGCGGCGCTCCACCGACGCGACGTCGCCGATCGTCAGGACCCGGCCGGTATTCGGCAAGCGGAACACCGTGTCCCGGATGTCCTCCTCGGTCTCATAGTTGCCGGAAGGCTCGATGATGACGTTGCGACCGGCGGCGACGATCGATCCGCCGGAGCGGATGATGTTCTGTTGAGCGATCGCGCCGAAGACCTCCTGGGTGGAGATGTCCAGTTCGGCGACTTGCGACGGCAGCGTCTCCAGATAAATAGCTTCGTCCTGCTCGCCGAAAATCTCAACCTTGCGAACGCCGTCCAGCGTATAGATCGTTTCCTGGATTTCTCCTGCGACGTCAGCGATCTCGGGAAGCGAGAAGCCGTCGGCCCACAGGGCGACGGTGGCGACGGCGGTCAAGCCGAGTTCGTCTTCGACGAACGGGCCGATCACGCCGTCCGGGAGCTCCCGCCTGACGTCGTCCGCCTGCGTCCGGATATCAGAAAAGGCCTGCTCCAGATCGGTGACGCTGTCTTTCAGCACCAGCTTTAGAACGACCTCGCCCGTCTTGGATGTCGAGGCGATGATGTCCACATCCGCAAGTTCGCGCATGGCGGACTCGATCGGCTTGGAGATCAGGTCCTCCACCCGTTCGGGCGACATGCCGGGATAGAACGCCGATACAGAGACGGTCCGAACCGTGATGGCGGGGTCTTCTGCTTGCGGATAATTGAGAAACGTTGCGACGCCCGCGAAGATGATGATGACTACCGCCATCACCGTTGCGCGCGAGTTCTCGATGGCGAGCTTTGTGAACGACATTGGTTTCCCCCGGCGGCTCGCGCCTACTCGCCCTGGCCGAGCAGGCGCACACGTTGACCGTCGCTCAGGAAGCTCACGCCCGCCGCGGCAATGATGTCGCCCGCCTCAAGGCCTTCCACCGCGACCGCTTCGGAAGCGACGCTTCCGATGAACCGGACGGGGGTTCTGCGCACCACGCCTTCCGCGCGGTCGAACCGGAAGACGACGGCCGACTGATCATCTGCGCCCGGTGCTATGGCAGACAGCGGAATGAAGTATCCCGATGCGCGTTCCGTCCCGCCCAGCGAGATCGCCGCTTCCGCCGACATGCCGGACCGCAGCCCGGCGGGCGCCTCGGTCACCGCAACGACGATGTCCACCGCGTTCCCTGCGGACGAAACGGCTCCCACTTCGACGACGTATCCGCGGCATCCGCACAGCGGAAGCGTCGCGACGTCGATCGCAACAGGAGATCCAGGCGTCACTGCGCCGACGGCGATCTCAGGCACGCTGACGACGACCTCGAACGCGTCGGCCGACTGGACGACCGTAATCGTCTGGCCGGGACGGACTTCCGTAAAACGCTCCACGCTGACGGAAGAGATCACGCCGTCGAACGGAGCCGTCATGCGGGTCGATGCGAGATCGCGCTCCGCAAGCGTCAGCCGGGATTGGGCGACGCTCGCCTGACTGCGTGCGTTCTCATATTCGACTTCGGCCTGATCCAGCGCCGCCTGCGACACCCAGTCGTTTTCCCGCAGCTCCCGCTGACGCTGGAGCTCGGTGCGCATGGCTCGTTCGGCGGCTTGCGCTGCGCTCAAGTCCGCGCGCGCGGATTGAACATTTATGTCGAAGGGAGCGTCGTCGAGCGTGGCGAGCAGAGCGTCCTTCTCGACCGCGTCGCCGGCTGAGACGTCGATGGACGTTACTGTACCGCCTACAGGAAAACTAAGTGGAGCGGCGTTGGCAGCCTCGATTTCGCCGGAGAACCGTCGCTCCGCCCCCGAAGCGAGTTGCGTCACAACATAGGGCTTGATCGCCCTCACGCGGTCCGCGCCCGCCAAGCCGCAGATCTCATCGGGGGCGCACGTCGCCGCCGCCTCCGTCGCTGTTCCGACCACGAGAATCTGATCGCAGGCCGAAGCGAGCGGGACGCAGCTGGCGACACACAGAATTCGCCAGGATCGGCGAAGCTCCGACAGGCCGTACAGAGCACGTTGCAATTTCATACCAGTCTTTCCCCCGTCGATCCCCGCGGTTCGCTTAACGTCAGATGGCGGCGCGCTCAATCCTCTCGGTAGATTTCATCCTTTTCCGGGATCGTGTATCGGCCAAGATATCGCTTTCGCGCCAAAGCGCGCCGGGCCTGCATTTCAGAGAACTGGTCTTCTGTAAGGTGTACGGACAGATCACGATCCAGCCGAGAGACGATCGCGGCGAAGTCTGCGCTCGACCGATCAATCAACTGATCGACGTCTTCGCCGGCCGCTTCGAGCAGCGGTTCGATCATCTCTTTCTGTTCCGGATTCAAGGGACCGATAAACTCGGCGAACCGCAGGACGAAGCCGTCCGCCCGCCCGTACGAACGGACGTATTCAATCCGTTTCTTGACGACGGCGCCGGTGATCGCGGCGCCGGCGACGGCGCCGATGATGAGAGTCGCCAGGAGGACCGCGACGGATTTTATCTGCGTACTCATTTTGGCCGGTCGCCGCTGTACATGACGAGGTCCAACGCCAACTCTCCGTCGCTCGGCAGGCCGAACAAGGCGTCGATCAGCGGCGTCCCCGCCGTCGCCGCATGGATGTTGGATATCATCACGACGCCGATCACCGCGATGACGGGCGCCGCCACTCTGGGAAAGAGGCGCACAAGCGCTTCGCTAAGGTCGCCGTTCAAAGACGTTTTCGCCGAGAAGGCGCTGGACTGGATGGTGTTCATGACGCGTTGCACGAACGGCGGCCTGAACGCCAACGGTTTATGAGCGGAAAGAAGGTCTTGAAGCGCCGCTTCCTCTGCG
>JBCBJX010000009.1:0-57581 GCA_038522735.1 Pseudomonadota bacterium | reverse complement strand
TACTTGCTCGCTGGCCTCCCGATCCTATTTCCCGAGCGTAATTGTCGGAAATAAACGTGTGAGCGGAAATTGGAGGACGGGATGGTGATTCAAAGCGTGTTGGCTGTTGCGTTGGGGCTTGGCGTCTCGCCGGCGGAGGCGTGGCAGGATGCGCTGACGCCGCAACCGGCGGCAGCGATCAAGCCTGTGGACATGATCCAGCTGCCGGACTGGGCGACGACACAGCGCCCCGGCGGCGTCGCCATCGGCGGTATCGACCCGGTCAGTTACTTCGATGAAGGGACGCCGACGCCCGGCCGCGAGGATATTGTCAGCGAATGGCACGGCGCGACGTTCCGGTTCGCGACGCCCGAGCACAAAGCGATGTTCGACGCCGATCCCGAGCACTTCGCGCCCGTCTATGGGGGCCTCGACCCCGAAGCGCTTGTCGAGGGCAAGGTCGTCGCCGGCGACCCTCTGACGTGGACGATCTACGGCGACCGTCTTTATCTCAGCGTCGAACCCGCGACCGCTGCTGCGTTCCGGAGCCACCAGTCCGAGACGGTGAACGCGGCCGGCGGAACATGGCGGCTGATCGAGGATCGCGATCACGCACCCCGCTTTTTCATCGCCCACGATACGCCTTACGAGCCGTGCCGCGCCGTCTCGCCGAACGGCACGGTCGCAGGATGCAAATCGTCGTTTCGCCTCAAGGGCGGGTTCTAGCCGAGCTGCAAACGCAGATGGTTCAGAAGGTCCGTCCGGGTGATGAGGCCTTCGAACCGCTCGCCGCGCATGACGACGGCGACGTGGCCTTTCGCGAAGATCGGCAGCAGCGCGTCTTTCGGCGCGTCCGCCTGGATCGTCTCGACGCGGTAAGTCATCGCTGACTTCACCGGGTCCTCGAACTTGTCCTTGTTGCGGATGACGGCGAAGAGCACGTCCTCCTCGTCGAGAAGCCCTTCTACGCCGTCCTCTGGGCTGAGAACCGGAAGCTGCGAGATATCGTAAAGCTTCATCCGCTTATAGGCGGTCATTAGCGTGTCGTCGGCGCGGCAGAAAACGGCGGCGCGCTCGGAATGCGGGCGGGCGACGAGATCTGAGAGATCTCCCTTCTCTTCGCGTTTCAGGAAGCCCTGATCGAGCATCCAGAAATCGTTGAACATTTTGGAAAGGTACTTTTCGCCGCGATCGCAGGCGAAGGCGACGACGCGCTTTTTCTCGGTCTGCTCCCGGCAGTACTTCAGCGCGGTCGCGAAGAGGGTTCCGGAGGAGGAACCTGCAAGGATGCCTTCCTTCTTGAGAAGCTCTCGCGCAGCGTCGAAGCTCTCCTTGTCCGTAATCGGATAGGCTTTCTTCACGCGGGAGAGGTCGCAGACATCCGGAATGAAATCCTCGCCGATGCCTTCTACGAGCCAGGAGCCGACGACGTTCGGGATCATGCCCGTATTGACGAAGTCCGTCAGGATCGAGCCCTGCGGGTCGGCGAGGATCATCTCCGTATCCGGCGAGACTTTCTCGAAATAGCGCGACAGACCCGAAATCGTACCGCCTGAGCCGACGCCGGAGATGACAGCATCGACGTCGTGGCCCATCTGCCCCCAGATTTCCTCCGCCGTCGCCTCTTCATGGGCCTTCGGGTTCGCGGGGTTGCCGAACTGGTTGACGTAGAACGCGCCTTTTTCCTTTGCGATGCGTTCGGCGACATCCTGATAATATTCCGGATGCCCCTTACCGACATCGGATCGCGTCAGATAGACGTCGGCGCCGAGGGCGCGCAGGTGGAAGATCTTCTCCTGCGCCATCTTGTCGGGAACGACAATAATCGTCTTGTAGCCCTTCTGCGCCGCCACGAGAGCGAGGGAGAGTCCTGTGTTTCCGGCCGTCGCCTCGACGATGGTCCCGCCGGGCTTCAGCTTGCCTGACTGCTCCGCCTCCTCGATCATCGAGACGCCGATGCGGTCCTTGATGGAGCCGCCGGGGTTCATGAGTTCGAGCTTCAGAAAAAGCTCGCACGGGCCCGTGTCGATATTGTTCACGCGGACCATCGGCGTACGGCCGACGCCGTCCAGCACGGTGTCCCAGAGGGGGCCGAAGGGGGTGTCCTGCAACATGGGCGCGCCTCCCAACGCGACTAAGAGTTTCTGCAACCGCCGTTTAGAGCGTCTGAAGCGCCGGGGGAACCCGCCCGCGTTTCAGATCGCGGATGAGGAACCGCACCGGGTGCAGCGCCTCGGCGACGTCGCGCTCCACCGGCGAGGGCGCGCCCGCCATGTCGGCGACGACGAACGCGGCGGCGAGGGGCGCCGTGGCGAAGCCGCGCGAGCCGAGACCGGTCAAAGCCCAGAGGCGTGGCGCGCGCGCGAGGGGCGGGTAGTCTTCGGCCCGGCCCTGGGCGAGACCGGCGTACGCGTCCGCTGCGAACCGCCAGTCCGGCAGCGGTCCCGCCACCGGCGTGCGGTCCGGCGTCACGCACCTGACGCTCGCGCGGCCTTCGCCGGTCCAGCATTCGTCGATCAGGCCCGGCAGGCGCTCCAGGACGGCGGCGCGATTGCGCGCATCGCGCGCCGGGTCGGCGCCGAGGTCGCCCTCGAACGGGTCGTAGGTCGCGCCGATCACGAGCCCGCCGCCGGGCGCCGGCGCCGCATACGGACCGAACGCGACAGGGACACGCAGCGCGGTTCGTTCCTGAAAGCGCGTTACTTGCCCGAGCGAGCCCGCGAGCGGCAGCGGCTCTGTCGGAGCCAGGCGCAGAGCATCGAGGGCGTTGGCGATGACGACGGCGTCGAAGGCCTCAAGCGCGCCGTCTTCGGTTCGCACAACCGCTTTGTCCGGTTCGCTCTCGACGCCGACGACCCCGGCGCGCCGGACTTCCGTGTCCGCCAGCACCATCGACACGAGAACGGGCGGATGAACGACGCCGCCCTTCCGGATAAAGAGACAGGGTCCTGCGAGGGCGCATCCTGCGATTTCTGAGGCTTCCTTCGCGCCGAGCAGCGCAAGCTCTTCGGCCGGCAGCACAGCCGCGTCGATCATCGCCTCCGCCCGCCGGAGTTCCTTGTCGTCGGTTGCAAGCTGCAAAATGCCGGACTGCTTGAACGCCGCCGGCGCGTGCTCTGCGTAAAAGCGCGTCGCATAAAGAAAGGCGTCGACATGAAAGCGATCCGTCGGCTGATCGCCGAGGGCGAGGCGCGGCGAAAGGAGGCCCGCCGCCGCGCCCGACGCGCCGCTCGCCGGTCCCGCGCCGTCGAACACCACCGGAGAGAACCCGGCTTCACGTAGATGCCAGGTAAGGGCCGCACCCGCGATGCCCGCTCCAATGACCGCCACGCGCGCCCCGGGGGCGAGCAGTGCTGCGCCGTGCCGCCCGAACCAGAGGGCGCGTGCGGGCGGCGTCGTCGCGAGCGACCTTGCGTCGCCGACGTTTCCGCGCGGCGTCCCGTAAAGATCCGCAGGCGTCGCCCAGCCGCCGGCCGGAAAGATCGGCGACCCGTCGGGCGCTGCATCGTGGAATTCGTGCGGCCCCTCGAAGCGGCCGGCGAGCATGTCCCGCTTACGCCCGAAGCCGGGTCGCTTCTCGACCGTGAACCCCCGCTCCGCCAGACTGCGCCGGACTGCGCCTGCGACCGTATACGTTGCAAGCGTCGCCCCTGCGCGGGAGAGGCGCGCGACCTCGTCGAGCACGGCCTCGGACCACATGCTTTCGTTTCGCGCCGGGGCGAACCCGTCGAGAAACCAAGCGTCGACGGCCCCCTCGAACCGTGAGAGGACATCCTCCGCATCGCCGTAGAGCAGCGTCAGCGTCGCGCGGTGTTCGGGAAACATGATCCGGTGCGGCCCGGCATGGCGCGGCGGAAGGCGCGCCAGCAGACGCTCGGCGTAAGGCGCGAGGGCCGGAAACGCCGCGAGGGCGCGGGCGTGGTCGTCCGAATAGAGAGGATAACGCTCTACGCTGATGAAATGGAGGCGCGCTGTCTCAGACGCCGTCTCGGACCATGACTTGAGCGCGAGCAGAAAGTTGAGGCCGGTCCCGAAGCCAAGCTCGCCAATGGTGAAAACGGCATTCGCCGCCGCGAAGCGCTCTATGAGATCATTGCCCTGAATAAAGACGTGCGCCGTCTCCGCCTCGCCGCCCTCATCGCAGAAATAAAGATCGCCGAATGCGGGCGCGCGAGGCGCAGGGCCTTCCGTCCACGACAGGGCGGCCGGACGGATCGTCGAGCGACCGTCGCGACGCGGCGGGTCGTCGGTCATTCGCTCACGAGGCGAGGAGTTTCTCAAGCAGCGCGACGGACGCGTAGCCGTCCGCCGTCGCGCCTATGGAGCGCTGCCAATTACGGATCGCCTCCACCGTGCGCGCTCCGATAATGCCGTCGACGGCGCCCACATTGAAGCCGCGGGCGTTGAGGGCCTCCTGCAGCGCCTTCCGCTGGCTGAGAGAAAGCGCCTTGTCCTCCAGCGGCCAGCCTTGCGCGAGGGAAATGTCGCGCCCGGCGATCGCGTCGGAGAGGAGGCCGATGCCCATCGCATAGGCCGTCGCCGGGTTATAGGCGAAGATCGCCCGATGGTTCTGCAGGACGAGGAAGGCGGGCCCGCGGGCGCCCGCGGGCGTCAGGATCGAAGCCGCGGCGTTCGCATCGACGCCCTGGGTCACCGGCGCGCCGTCGGGCCGGGAGACCCCGGCGGCGTACCACTCGATGACGGGTTTTTTCACGGAGCGCGAGGCGAGGGCGTAGTCGAACCCGTCCGGGAGCGTCACTTCATAGCCCCATGGCGCGTCTTTCTCGTAGCCGGACTTGGCGAGGTAGTTCGCGGTCGATGCGAACACGTCCGGCAGGGTCGTCCAGATGTCCCGGCGCCCGTCGCCGTTCCGGTCGACGGCGTAGGCGAGATAGGTTGTCGGAATGAACTGGGTGTGGCCCATCGCGCCCGCCCAGGAGCCCTGCATCTCGTCCCGGCGCGCATAGCCTTTATCGACGATCGTCAGGGCGCCCATGAGCTGCTGGCGGCCGAACTTCGTGCGGCGGCCTTCATGGCCGAGGGTCGCGAGGGACCGGAAGATGTCCTTGGTCCCCATAATCTCGCCATAGGAGGTCTCCAGCCCCCAGATCGCGACGATCACCTCGGCATCGACGCCGTAATCGCGCTCCACGGCTTCGAGAGCGGCGCGATGTTCGGCGAGCTTCGCCCGGCCGTTCGCAACGCGCTGGTCGGAGACGGCGATCTCCAGATAGTCCCAGAGCGTGCGGGTGAACTCCGGCTGGTAGTCGTTCGATTTGAGGACGCCCGGATCGGGCTCGAGCCCGGTCAGCGCCGCCTCGACCGTCGCCGCGCTGATCCCGTCGGCGCGGGCCTTCGCGCGGAAACCCGCCAGCCAGTCCTCGAAACTTTGAGGCTCTTCCGCGGCGGCGGCGGGCGGGGAGCGCTCGGCGACGGCGGTCGGCGGCGGCGTTCCCGCGCAGGCCGCCGTCGCGGTGAGGCTGGCGATCGCAAAAAAACGCGCGGTCTTCAGACCGCCCATGAGACGACGCATGGAATAGCTCCTTCTCCCCCGGACCCGGGCCGCCCCAGCCGCGATGACAGGTCAAGCCCGCGGCCTTGTAAGGGCCGCGTTCACGAGCGACGATGTACGCTGGATCGCGCGGGCGGGTCCAGCGTCGGCGCTTGACTTCGCCGCGCCCACCGCTTACTCCGCCGCGCTCCGAAGAAACAATCGGCGTAGAGGAACGCGGCCGCCGGGAGCGGCGCGAGGATGACGGGTCATGAAGGTCAAGAGCTCGCTGAAATCCCTGAAATCCCGTCATCGGGACTGCCAGGTCGTGAAGCGCCGCGGGCGGCTTTACGTCATCAACAAGACCCAGCGCCGCTTCAAAGCGCGCCAGGGCTGAGCCGGGGCCGCGATTGTTCCGCGCACTCGCCGCTGCGTTCTGTGCGGGATGTGCTCTCGCCGGCGCGGCGTTCGCGGATCAGACCGACGCGCGGCTCGATCTTTTCTTTGACGAACTGAAGACCGCCGAAGCGCCGGAAGCCGAACGTCTGACAGACCGCATCGTCGATGTTTGGGGCGAGGCGCAGGCCCCGACGGCCCAGCTTCTTTTCGACCGCGCCGCAGAAGCGGAGTTCGCGCGCGAGGCCGACCTCGCCGACGAACTCCTCACCCACCTCGTCGGTCTCTATCCCTCCTTCGCGGAGGGCTGGGCCGCGCGCGGTCGGGTCCGCCTCGCTGCTGGCGACGTCAGTGCGGCCGAAAACGACCTTGGAAAGGCGCTGACGCTGGAGCCGCGGCACTTTCCCTCGCTCATGCTCGCCGCCCAGATCCGTCTTTCGGTGAACGACGAAGAAGGCGCTCTGGCCGCCTACCTCAAGGCCCTCGCGCTCAATCCGCACCTCGAAAACGCCAAGGCCGCCGTGCGCCGGCTGGAGCGGCGCGTTTCCGGCCAGGGCATCTGACCGGCCGTTCGCTCGCCGCCGCGAACGCGCTAGCTCCGCCTCCATGACCCTGACGCCGACGAGAGAGGGCGCCGCGCCGCCGCCCGCCCGCCAGTTCCGCTATTACGACTTCGCGATGGCGGCGTTCGTTGCGATCCTCATCTGCTCGAACCTCATCGGCGCGGCGAAACCGGCGGAGCTCTTCGGCTTCACCTTCGGCGCCGGCATCCTGTTCTTCCCATTGAGCTACGTTCTCGGCGACGTGCTGACGGAGATCTACGGCTACGCCCGGGCGCGACGGGTGATCTGGACAGGCTTCGCCGCCGTCCTTTTCATGGCCTTCATGTCCTGGGCGGTGCTCGCCCTGCCCGCGGCCGAGGGCTGGGAGGGCGTCGAGGCGTATCAATTCGTCTTCGCACAGACGCCGCGCATCGTCCTCGCCTCCATCACCGCCTTCTGGGCGGGCGAGTTTGCGAACGCGATCGTCATGGCCCGCATGAAGGTCGCCTCGAAGGGCAAGAACCTCTGGCAGCGGACGATCGGATCGACGGTCGTCGGGCAGGGCGTCGATAGTCTCATCTTCTACCCGCTCGCCTTCCTCGGCGTCTGGACGACGGAGCAGGTGATCGCCGTACTGATCACCAACTATCTCCTGAAAGTCCTGTGGGAGGCGCTGCTGACGCCCGTCACCTATTCGGTGGTCGGCTTCCTGAAGCGCGCTGAGGGCGTCGAGGTGTTCGACGACGACACCAACTTCTCGCCGTTCGATTTGCAACTCAGATAATCTCGCCATCGCAGGGCTCCGCGCTTGTCCCCGCGCGCGAGTCGCCATGCATCTTGATGCCGGGACCGGCGCGCGCTACGCCGCGCGCCCTTTCAGCAGTCAGACAAGGAGCAGGGCATGGCGGACGGATCGGCCGGGACGTATGAGGCGGCGGGATCAGGCGTGGCGGCGGAGCGGCTTCGCTCCTTTATCGAACGTGTGGAGCGCCTCGAGGAGGAAAAGGCCGGCATCCAGTCCGACATTAAGGACATCTTCGCGGAAGCCAAAGGCGAGGGCTACGACACCAAGGTCCTCCGCCAGATCATCCGTATCCGCAAGATGGACCGCGCCGAGCGCCAGGAGCAGGAAGCCCTCCTCGATCTCTACCTCTCCGCGCTGGGGGAGTAGGGGCCCGAGCTTGAGCCCATCCTTCGAGACGCGGCCTGACGGCCGCTCCTCAGGATGAGCATCCCCTCAAGTAAGACCTCATCCTCAGGAGCCGACGCAGTCGGCGTCTCGAAGGATTGCGACTTTGGCCCGTCGGCCCCGTTTGCACTTTCCCGGCGCATCGGCTGACATCCGCCTATGGGGTTTCGCTCAAAGCCGCCGACGCCGGAAGAGATGAAGGCGAAGCGCGAGAGGACGCGGGCGCGCAAGTCCGCGCGCGATCTTCGCCGCGTGCGCAAGCTCGCGGCAGAGGTGGGCGAGGAGGCCTCCGACTGGGAGGCGGAGTTTTTGAACAGTCTCGATGAGCGCCTGGACAAATACGGGACCGCGTTCCGGGATTTTGAGAAAGGCGCCCCGGGCGACGCCCTCTCCCGGCTTCAGCAGCAAAAGCTGAAAGAGATCGCCGCGAAGTCGAAAGAGGTGAAGAACGCTCCGTCGGCTGAGGAGGCGGGCGGGCCTGCGGACGAAGCCGTCGATCCGGACCCGCGCGAGCGTCGGCGGATCCCGTCGAAAGCCGCCTTTACGGTAATAGACGGCGGAAAGTCCTGAGCGCGCCTCACGGGCGCAGCGCTATTGGCGGTCCTTCGGACGCCTCGCTGCGCGAGGCTCCTCTAAACGAAGCTGCGCGCGGTCTTCGTCCTGAGGAGCCGCGAAGCGGCGTCGCGAAGGACGACGGCCGCTACGATACCCGAGGCCTACTCCGCCGGCGCATCCGTCGCCGTCCACGTCAGCGTGCGGCAGATCGGGCCGACGCAGCCTTTCACCTTCAGCTCCTCAGGCCCCGTACGGGTGATGGCGGAACGGTATGTTTCGCCCTTGCGCGGGTCGTAGATCGTTCCCTTTCGCCAGCCTTTCTTCGTCTCCTTGAAGCCTTCGATGAAGATAAGCCCCAGGATTTCGCGGTCGCGGAGCGCCGGGTCCGGATTATTTTCATCGACGACAGGCGGACCGTCCGGGTCGATATCCGGGGAGGCGACGACGCGCCCGCAGATGCTGTCTTCGCAGGCGAAGACGTCGACCGTGTCGCCGTCTTCCGTGAGCCAGTAACCGACAGCGTCGGTCGGTCCCCAGTCTGCTGCTGCAAAGAGGGCGAGGGCGGCTAGGGCGTGAAGCATGGGCGATCCTGTCGGTTGTCGGTCGCGCGGGCGAAGGCGGGACGCGGCTCCGTCGAAGCACGCCGCGCTTTACCGCCCGAGGCAAGCCCGGAGAGCGAAATTCCTGCAGGTCCTGCGGCGCGACGTCGAACTGATGTGCGACGCCTTAAGAGGCGGCGCGGTCGTCGAGGCCCTGGTCCTTCACCTTGCGGTAAAGGGTCGATCGGCCGATGCCAAGGCGGCGGGCGACCTCCGACATCTGGCCCTCATAGGTGTCGAGGGCGAGCTTTATGAGATCGGACTCGATGTCGTGCAGCTTGCGCAGGTGCCCTTCGCGGTCGAAAAGCTGGACGCCCGCGTGCTCGCCGACCTCCGGCTCTTCGGCGGCGGCGATCGGCGCGGCGGCCTTCGCGGCGCCGGGGCGCGGCGCGAGACCGGCGGCTTCGAACTCCGCCGATAGGTGGGGAAAATCTTCCGGCGTCAGAAGATCGCTTTCGGCGAGCACGACGGCGCGGAAGATCGTGTTTTCAAGCTGGCGCACATTGCCGGGCCAGGGCTGCTGCATCAGGACGTCGAGGGCGGCGCGCTCGACGCCTCGAACGGCCCGGTTCTCCTCAGCGTTATAGCGCGCGATGAAGTGGTCGATCAGCGCCGGAATGTCCTCGCGGCGTTCGCGCAAAGGCGGGCTTTCGATCGGAAAGACGTTGAGGCGGTAAAAGAGGTCCTCGCGGAACCGCCCGGCCGCGACTTCGTCGACGAGGTCTCGGTTGGTCGCGGAGATGACGCGCACGTCCACCTTCACCGGTTTCTTTGCGCCGATGGGATCAACCTCGCCTTCCTGCAGGGTGCGGAGGAGCTTCACCTGCATGTCGAGGGGCAGTTCCCCGATCTCGTCGAGGAAGATGGTGCCGCCGTTCGCTTCCTGGAACTTGCCGACATGCTTGGCCGAGGCGCCCGTGAACGAACCCTTCTCGTGGCCGAAGAGGATGCTTTCGACGAGGTTTTCCGGGATCGCGCCGCAGTTGACGACAATGAACGGCAGTCCGGCGCGTTCGGAGCATCCCTGGATCGCCCGCGCGATCATCTCTTTGCCCGTGCCGCTCTCGCCGGTGATCAGGATCGGAATGTTCGAGCGCGCGGCGCGCTCGCCGAGGCGCGCGACCTGCTTCAGAGCCGCCGACTGCCCGATGAGATCGTTAAAGGTCAGAACGCCCTCGCGCTGACGTTTGAGGCGCGAGACCTCGCCTTTCAGGGTCGACATGTTGAGGGCGTTTGAGATCGAGACCGTAACCCGCTCCGGCGAGGCCGGCTTTACGAAGAAGTCCGTGGCGCCCGCCTGCATCGCCTGGACAACCGTCTCGATGCCGCCCTTGGCGGTGAGCACGATGACGGGCACGCTCTCGCGCACCGTTTTGATGCGGCGCAACGTCTCGATGCCGTCCATGCCCGGCATCACGAGGTCGAGCATGACGAGATCGACGCTTCCGCCCTTCGGGCCGTCGACGACCGTCATCGCCGCCTCGCCGCCGTCGGCCTGTAGGACGGCGAACCCCGCCCGTTCGCAAACCGCCTGCATCAGGCGGCGCTGAACGGGATCGTCGTCGACGACGAGAACGGTTTTCGTCATGGGGCCGGGCCTTCAGGGAACGTCTGTTACGCCCGCATTCTGGTGAGACGCGCTAAATACGAGTTTAACGGCGGCCCGTTTCGGGACGCCTGCGCCCTTGCGCCCGCTTGCCGCGGGCCGCAGGGCCCACATTTCTCGGTCACGATCAGGAGAACGCCATGAACGATCGCGAAGAGCGGAGCCGGCTTTCGGGCCGGGTGGGACGTTACGCCAGGGTCGGCGCCGGCCTCGGCGGAGCTGCGGCCGGCGTCGCAGCCCGCCGCCTCGTCGGCGCGGTGGCCGGGGGCGATGCGTCCGCGCTCAACCAGCGCGACGCCGAGGCGCTGAAATCGGCTTTGGGCGGGCTCAAAGGGCCGCTCATGAAGGCGGCGCAGATCATGGCGACGGTGCCCGATCTTCTGCCGCCCGAATTCGCCGAGGAACTAGGCTCGCTGCAGAGCGCCGCGCCGCCGATGGGCCCGGGCTTCGTGCGCCGCCGCATGGCCGCCGAACTGGGGCCGGCGTGGAAGGGCGAGTTTCGCGAGTTCGAGCAGGAGGCCGCAGCGGCCGCGTCCCTCGGCCAGGTGCATCGCGCCACGCACAAGGACGGACGGGCGCTCGCCTGTAAGCTTCAGTACCCGGACATGCGCTCAGCGATCGACGCGGATATCGATCAGCTGAAGCTCGCGCTTTCGATCTTCAAGCGGATCGAACCCTCGATCGACACGTCCGCCGTGCAGGAAGAACTGACCGAGCGCCTGCGCGAGGAGCTCGATTACAAACGCGAGGCCGCGCACATGCGGCTATACCGCTCGATCCTCGGCGACACCGGGACGGTTCATGTGCCCGAGCCGATCGAGGCCCTGTCGACCGGCCGCCTGCTGACGATGACCTGGATCTCCGGCGACAAACTGCTTGCGTTCAAGGGGCGCTCGCAGGAGGAGCGGAACACGATCGCCGTCAACCTCTTCCACGCCTGGTGGCGGCCGTTCACGCGGCACGCCGTCATTCACGGCGACCCGCATCTCGGCAATTACACGGTGCGTCCGGACGATCTCTCGATCAATCTCCTGGATTATGGCTGCGTGCGGGTGTTCGACGCCAAGTTCGCAACTGGCGTCGTCGATTTGTACCGCGCGATCCGGGCGGACGACCGCGACGCGATCGTCGCCGCCTACGAAGTCTGGGGCTTCAAGGGGCTCTCCAACGATCTTATCGAAACCCTCTCGGTCTGGGCGAAGTTCATCTACGGGCCGATCCTCGACGACCGCACGCGGACTGTCGCGGACGGGATCGCGCCCGCCGAGTATGGCCGCCGCGAAGCCTTCGAAGTGCGGGAGCGGCTGAAGAAGTACGGGCCCGTCACCATCCCGCGGGAGTTCGTCCTCATGGACCGCGCCGCGATCGGCCTCGGATCCGTCTTCCTGCACCTCGATGCGGAGCTGAACTTCCACCGGCTCTTCGAGGCGGAGATCGAGGGCGTGGAGGAAACGGCGCTACGCGAACGTCAGGCCCGGGCGCTAGCGGACGCGGAGGTTCCAATCGCCGCCTAGACGTTGAAAGGACACGAAAATGTCGCCGAACTGTTGCGCAGAACCGGTGGCGTTAACCTTTTCTGGTCGTTAAGACTTTGGGTCGTCTTTCACCAATAGAGGGGACCTATGGGTCAGTTCATCTTTATCATCATCCTGCTGCTGGCGGCCTTCGTCGGCGGCTCCGCCTACGCCACCAAACAGTACACCGGAGACTGGTCGCCGCTGCCGCTCATCTCCGCCGAAGCGTCCGACGCCGCGTGCGGCGAGTTCTCCGAAGAGGAAGTCAAAGCGAAAATCGAAGCAGCCGTGAACGAGGCCGTCGCCGACGCGAAAGCGGCGATGAAGGCCGCTCAGGCCGAAGCTGAAGCCGCCGCAGAAGAGGCCGCCGCGGCCGCGGAAGAAGCTCTCGGCGACGAGGAAGGGGACGGCGACGACGCCCAGTAAGGCGCTTTTCACCGCGCACTGAGCGTGGCAAGCCTCCGGGATCGCGAAAGATCCCGGAGGTTTTTTCATGGCTGACGACGCGAAGGCGGCGGAGAAGAAAGAACCGCTCCGCCCGATCGCCGACTTCAAGGGCGCGGTTCCGCCGGCGCCGGCTTGGTTCCAGGACGCCCTGAGGCAAGAGCCTGAAAGCGCCCGCGTCGCCGTCGCGGGAACCGACATCCACTATCTCGCCTGGGGACAGCGCGGCGCGCCGGGCATGCTCTTCATCCATGGCGGCCGGGCCCATGCGCGCTGGTGGACGCCCTTCGCGCCTTTCTTCGCTCATGATCACCGGGTGGTCGCAATGGACCTCGGCGGTCTCGGCGATTCCGGCCGGCGCGATCGGTACTCCATGTCGCTCCTCGTCGAGGAAGTCTTCGCCGTCGCCGAGAGCGCCGGTCTCTATGAGGCGGGCCGGCCGATGGTCATCGGTCACTCTTTCGGCGGCTACGTGACCCTCGCCTGCGTCGAGCAGTCGGGCGAGCGGCTGAAAGGCGCCGTCATCGTCGACAGCCCGATCCGCGTTCCGGACCCGGACGAAGGCTACCAGGTCTCTCGGCCGAAAAAGGACGGCGAGGAGCCGCCTGCGATCCGTCCCAACCGGGTCTACCCGACCCTCGAAGAGCCGATCGCCCGCTTCCGGTTTCTGCCGAACCAGCCCTGCGAGAACGCCTTCATCGTCGATCACATCGCCCGCACGGGACTGACGCGCGCGACCGACGAGGATGGGACCGAAGGCTGGGCGTGGAAGTTCGACCCGGCCATGGGTTCGAATTTCGACATCCATTACGAGCGCGACCTGCTGCTCGCCGCCCGCTGTCCGCTCGCCTTCATCTACGGCGAGAAGTCCGATTTCTGCTCTCAGGAATGGCTCGACCACGTGCGCAAAATGACGGGCGGCCGCTCGCCGATCGTCGTCGTGCCCCACGCCTATCACCATCTGATGATGGACCAGCCGATCGCCTTCGTCAGCGCGCTCCGGGCGCTCTTTTCGACATGGCCGGTCAGGATCGGGTTCTAAGGCCCGCGCAAGGCTTGCCGGTTGTCGGCGATTGCGCGAAAAGGCCTGCGAAACAATGGGGTTGGAGATGGCTGACACCACCTATCACCGCGGCGACATGGACGTCGCCGAGCAGGAAAAAACCTTCCGCCGGGCGATGGACGTCGCGAAGTTCATCGGCATCCCGGCGTGCCTCGGCGTCACCGGCCTCGTCACCGGGCTCCTGTCGGGCGCCGGCGTTTTCGGCTCGCTCTTCGCGATGATCGTCCTCTTCTTCGGCGCGTTCTTCGTCGCCCGGGCCTTCTTCCCGGCTGAGCACTGAGAGCCGCGCGCCCTTCGGCGCGCGTTGCAGTCGAAGGGCTGGCGCGACGCAATCGCCGGCCTATTCTCCCGCGCACCCGCCAAAGATCGGAGACCCGACGATGAAGCTCGCCGTTCCCGCCGAGACCCGAGACGGAGAGACCCGGGTCGCCGCCTCCCCGGAGACCGTGAAGAAGCTGATCGGCCTCGGCTTCGACGTCGCGGTGCAGAAGGGCGCAGGCGCGGCGTCGGCCATGACGGACGCCGCCTATGAGGCGGCCGGCGCGACCCTCGGGACGGCCGCGACCGTCGTCGGCGACGCCGACATTGTCCTCAAGGTGCGCGCGCCGAGCGATGCGGAGCGCAAGCGGATCAAAGCGGGCGCCGCCCTCATCGGCATCCTCGACGCCTATAACGACGCCGACGGCCTCAAGGCCTACGCGGCGGGCGGAATTAACGCCTTCGCCATGGAGCTGGCGCCGCGGATCACCCGCGCCCAGTCCATGGACGTCCTCTCCTCGCAATCGAACCTCGCCGGCTACAAGGCCGTGCTCGACGGCTCGGCGGAGATCGGCTCGGCCCTGCCGATGATGATGACCGCCGCCGGCACTGTGCCCGCCGCGCGCTGCTTCGTGATGGGCGCAGGCGTCGCCGGCCTGCAGGCGATCGCGACGGCCCGCCGTCTCGGCGCCATCGTCTCGGCGACGGACGTTCGGTATGCGGCGAAAGAGCAGGTCGAAAGCCTCGGCGCGACCTTCGTCTCCGTCGACGAGGAGGTGATGAAGGCCGCCGAGACCGAGGGCGGGTACGCCAAGGAAATGGGCGAGGACTTCCAGCGCCGCCAGCGCGAGCACGTGACGGAGCACCTGAAAAAACAGAATCTCGTCATCCTGACGGCCCTCATCCCCGGGAGGCAGGCGCCGACCCTCGTCACCGAGGAGATGGTGAAAGGCATGCCGCCGGGCTCGGTGATCGTCGATCTCGCGGTGGAGCAAGGCGGCAATTGCGAGCTGTCGAAGCCCGGCGAAATCGTCGAGGCGCACGGCGTGAAGATCCTCGGCCATCGGAACGTTCCGGGCCGCCTGCCGGCGAACGCCTCGGCGCTCTACGCGAAAAACCTCCTCAATTTCGTTCAGCTCATCGTCGCCGACGGCGCTCTTGCGATCGACTGGGACGATGAAATCGTGAAAGGCGTCGCGCTCACCCGCGACGGCAAGATCATCCATCCGCGTTTCGCCGAGGAGGCGGCCGCGCCTGCGGAGCCTGAGGCCGAGCCCGAACCGGACGAGGCGCCCGCCGCGGCGAACGACGGCGACGAACCCGCCGCTTCCGACGACGAATAATCCTTACACACCCGATCAACTCTCGCGAAAGGCCGGACGATGCTGTTTCAGGAGACCCCGCCGGAAGAGACCCCTGAGGAGGAGGCCGAGGCCGCCAAATCCGCCTCTGAACAACTTGCCGACGCGGCCGCGGAAGCCGAAGCCGCCGCCCAGCAGCTTTCGGAAGCCTCGACCAACGCCGCGAGCCTCGCCGAGCAGCTCGCCCGGGTCGCGGAGGCGAGCGGCATATCCGAATTCGTCTTCCTCGCGACGATCTTCGTTCTTGCGATCTTCGTCGGCTACTATGTCGTCTGGTCGGTGACGCCGGCGCTGCACACGCCGCTCATGTCCGTCACCAACGCCGTCTCCTCCGTGGTCGTTGTCGGCGCGCTCATCGCAGTGGGCGCGGACATCTCCCAGTCGCCCATGGGCGGGCTTTCCAAATGGCTCGGCGTCGGGGCTGTCGCCCTTGCAAGCGTGAACATCTTCGGCGGCTTCCTCGTCACCCAGAGGATGCTCGCCATGTACAAAAAAAAAGAAAGCTGAGGGCTGACTGATGAACCCGTCTCTCGCAGCCTCCCTCTACGTCGTCTCCGGCGTCCTCTTCATCCTCGCGCTTCGCGGGCTCTCCTCGCCGGCGACCTCCCAGGCGGGCAACCGCAACGGGATGATCGGCATGGGGATCGCCGTCGTCACGACGCTGTTCCTCCTCGAAAAGCAGGGCCTCTTCTCCGTCTGGGTCCCGATCATCGCGGCGGCGGCGGTCGGCGGCGGCCTCGGCGCGCTGATCGCCCGGCGCGTCGCCATGACGTCGATGCCGCAGCTCGTCGCCTTCTTCCACTCCCTCGTCGGCCTCGCGGCGGTGCTGATCGCCTGGGCGGCGTTCCTCGCGCCCTCGGCTTACGGCGTCGGGGAGCCGGGGGCGATCAAGTCGACCTCCATCCTCGAAATGAGCCTCGGCGCGGCGATCGGCGCTGTCACGTTTTCAGGCTCCATCATCGCCTTCCTTAAGCTCGACGGGCGGATGTCCGGCAAGCCGATCCTCCTGCCCGCGCGACACACGATCAATATCGGTCTCGGGGCCGCGGTCATCGCCCTCGTCCTCGCCATGGCCATGGGCTCCCAGTCGCCGGCTTTCTTCCTCGCCTTGACGCTCATCGCCTTCGCCCTCGGCTTCCTCCTCATCATCCCCATCGGCGGCGCGGACATGCCGGTGGTCGTCTCGATGCTGAACTCCTATTCCGGATGGGCGGCCGCAGGCATCGGGTTCACGCTTGAAAACATGGCGCTGATCATCACCGGCGCCCTCGTCGGGTCCTCGGGCGCGATCCTCTCCTACATCATGTGCAAAGGCATGAACCGCTCCTTCGTCTCCGTCATTCTCGGCGGCTTCGGCGGCGAGGAGGCGGGCCCCGCGGGCGCCGGCGGCGAGGAGCGGCCCGTGAAGCAGGGCGCGGCCGAAGACGCGGCGTTCCTCATGAAGAACGCCGGCAAGGTCATCATCGTGCCGGGCTACGGCATGGCCGTCGCCCAGGCCCAGCATGCGCTCCGCGAAATGGCGGACGGGCTGAAATCCGAAGGCGTCGATGTGAAGTACGCGATCCACCCGGTCGCGGGCCGCATGCCGGGGCACATGAACGTCCTCCTCGCCGAGGCGCAGGTGCCCTATGACGAGGTCTTCGAGCTCGAAGACATCAACTCGGAGTTCTCCCAGGCCGACGTCGCCTTCGTCATCGGCGCGAACGACGTGACGAACCCGGCGGCGAAAACCGACAAGACCTCGCCCATCTACGGCATGCCGATCCTCGACGTCGAAAACGCCGGCACGGTCCTCTTCGTGAAACGGGGCATGTCGTCCGGCTATGCGGGCGTGCAGAACGAGCTCTTCTTCCGCGACAACACGATGATGCTTTTCGGCGATGCGAAGAAGATGTGCGAGGAGATCGTGAAGGCGTTCGATTGATTTTGCGTTTTCAGTAAATCGGCGAGCGCCGCCATGCGTCGTACGCTTCTGATCCTTGGTCTGGCGTTGGTGATCGGCGTGGTCGGCCTCTCATCTTGCTCGCGAACCATCCTCTTCCCCGGCCAGTTCAGCGCGGCGTGGGCGCCGACGGACATCGGCCTGGAGCGGGTCGGGACGCGCCTCATCGAGACCGCCGACGGCGAGACGATTGAGCTCTGGGTATTTCAGGGTGCGGAGACGGACGCTCCGCAGGCGGTGCTTTACTTCCACGGCAATGGCGGGATGACGAAGCAGGTCGCGCGGCGCCTCGATGATCTGCGCAATCGCTCCGGTCGCGCCGTCTACGCGCCGGTTTATCGCGGTTACGGCGGCTCGTCCGGCAAGCCTTCGGAGAAGGGGCTGATGGAGGACGCCCGCGCCGCTCTCGCGGTCTATCGCGCTGAAACAGGCCTCGAGGAGCCCTTCCTCTACGGATTGTCCATGGGCACCGGCGTCGCCTCGCGCCTCGCTGAGGAGGAACAGATCGCGGCCCTCGTCCTCGAGGCGCCGTTCTCCAGCCTGCCGGATGCGGCGAAGGCGCAGGTGCCGTTCCTCCCCGCCCGCCTGATCGTCCGCGACAAGTTCCGCACCGCCGGGCGCATCGCCCGCATCGACGCGCCGCTCCTCATCCTCCACGGCGACCGGGACGGCGTCGTCAAATACCGCCTCGGCCGCAAGGTGTTCGCGAACGCCGTGGAGCCGAAACGCTTCGTCACCCTGAAGGGCGGCGGCCATCATGATCTCTGGGAGCGGGGCGGGGCGGCGGTCGTCCTCGACTGGCTCGCCGCCGTCGAAGCGGGCGAGGCGCCGGTCGGCGACCTTGAGATCGAGGCTGCGCCGACGCGCTGATCCGCGCCGGGTCGCGTTGCCCGGCCGGGCGAGCCCGGGTACCTTCGCAACACCGTTCGATCCTGCGAGGTCCGCCGTGCCGATCCTCAATCAAAGCACCGCCTGGTCCGCCGTGCCCGCCAACGTCCGCGAGGCGTTCAAGGGTGAGCCGGAAAAGGTCGAGCTTCCCGCCGGCATGAAGATCTACAAGCTCTCCGGCTATCCGACGCTGGTGAAAGACGGAGGCTCGGCGACGACGGAAGTCTCGCCCTGGTGGTCGCCCTTCCACGCCTACAAATGGGACGGCGGCCTTGAAAACCGCCGCAAGACCGCAGCGGCCATGGGCGGGGCGTCCCTGAAGGAGCTCTCCCGCATCGTCGTCGCCGTCCGGGAGGACTGGAGCTCCCTCGACTATGTCGCGACTGCGAACTTGAAACTCGCGGTCTACGGTTTTTTCGGCGTCGTCGCGCGCCAGCCGAAACTGACGGCGGGCGCAGCGAGCAAAAAGTCCGGAGACGAACGGGGCTCCACAGGCGGCGGAAACCTGCTCGGCTCCGCCGGTCAGCTCTACATTCCGAGCCTGACGCTCGGACACCTCGAAAACGTCGATGTCCAAAAGATCGCCTGACGGATTTTGTAGGGGGGGAGGACGTATGCTGACGGTTCTGGAAGTGGCGGAAATCGCCAAGGACTCCTACAAGCAGGGGACGGGCGCGTTCGCACGCCGTAACTTCACGAGGAACACCTCCAGCGGCTTTCAGGGCGCGATCTACGAACGCGGCGGCTTCGTCATCATCGCCTTCAAGGGAACGTCGAACC
Organism: Pseudomonadota bacterium; assembly: GCA_038522735.1. Taxonomy (GTDB): domain Bacteria; phylum Pseudomonadota; class Alphaproteobacteria; order Caulobacterales; family Parvularculaceae; genus JBCBJX01. Next base: position 38,974 of record JBCBJX010000009.1, on the reverse strand, counting down.
CCCATGATCTCGTGTCGGACGCACAGCTCGCCGTCGGTCGGCATCCGGAGCAGCTGGACGACGCCGCCGAGCTTTTCGCAGCAGGACTGGGCGGTCGCGGCGACAACAAGATCCTGGTGACGGGCCATTCCCTCGGCGGGGCGCTCGCCCAGGCCGTCGGCTACATCACCAACGCGCCGTTCGTGACGTTCAACGCGCCGCCGATGGCGACGAACATGGCGAACCCGTCCTGGTTCCCCGCTTTTCGCTCTTCCCTATCGGGCTCCGCCGCCGGCTATGGCGGCGCGATCCTCGGCGGCGCGGTCTTCGCAGTGGTCAGCAAGCTACAGCAGATGAAGCTCGGCACAGTGAAGAACCAGCTCGGCCTCAACATCCGCCTGCCTTACGATCCGGTAAGCGCTAAGTTCTGGGGCGGCGGACACGTCGGCAACGTGATCGAGATCAAGGCACCCGGCTGGTGCTTCAACCGCCATTCCATGGCGAACGTCGTCGCGTCCCTGCGCGGTCCGAGCGCCTTTGTCGGCGCCATCACGATCGACACGTAGGCTGATCGCTCAGGGCGCGTTCTCGATCCTGAAGATGTCCCCGTCGAAATCGACGATATAGACCCCGCCGTCATCATCCCGACCGAAGGCGGAGGGGTTGTCGATCGCGCCAACGTCCGGCGTCAGTTCGGCGTTGCGATTCGTAAGGTTTGTCCCGAACAGGGTCGAGCCGGGGGTCAGGTCCGCGACGGGAACGGTCCAGATATTGCCGCGCACGAAATCGCCGAAGAAATAGAGCCCCTGCAGGCCCTCCGGCCCGTCGCCGCGGACGACCACCCCGCCGGTGACGGAGTTCCCTTCGTCCGGGTCCGTCCCATGATCGTATTCCAGCACCGGAGACGTCGTCGCGGGGCCGCCCGTATCGTTGAAGGCGAGCGTGCCCTCGAACCGGTCCCAGCCGAAATCGACATCGCCGACGCCGGACGGGATGACGTCGATCTCCTCGACCCGGTTCTGTCCGACATCTCCGATGTAAAGATCGCCCGTCGCGTCGTCGAAGCTGGCGCGATAGGGGTTGCGGAGGCCCCAGGCCCAGATGGCCGGGTCGCCGCCGCCTGTCGCGTAAGGATTGTCTGCGGGGATCGCATAATCCGCAGCATCGTCTCCGGGGAAGTCGTCGCCCGTGACGTCGATACGGAGGATGGTTCCAAGCTTGTTGGAGATGTCGCGGGCGTCGGCGGTGTTTCCGCCGCCGTCGCCGGAGGCGATGTAAAGGAAGCCGTCCGGACCGAAACCGATCCAGCCGCCATTGTGGTTCCCGGCGGTCTGGGCGAAGCGCATAATCACGTCTTCCGTTGTCAGATCCACCGTATCCGGATCGCTCGCAGAGATCTGGTAACCGCGAATTTCGGAATCCGTATTCGCTGCATTTACATAGATGTAGAGCGTCCCGGACGTTGCGAAATCCGGTGCGAACGCGAGGCCGAGGAGGCCCTGCTCGCTCGCTGTCGAGATGGTCCCGGAGAGATCAAGGAAGGGGTCGGGATCGATTGTTCCGGTGTCGGGATCGAGGATCCGTATGCGGCCTCCCTTTTGGACGACCAGAACCCGTCCCGTCCCGTCGTTCTTGCCTGCGAGGAACAGGGGGCCGGAAAAGCCCGTTCCGACGCGCCGCGCCTGCAGAGCGTCCGACACGTCGGCAACCGTGATGTCGACGTCCAGCATCGCGCTGTCGCCGCCGCGGGTCGCGGTGATAGTGAACTCGTAGATATTATCCGTGTCTGCATCGACGGGCAGTTCGAAATCCGGCGCTGTCACGAAGGAGATCTCGCCCGAGGCGGCGTGGAGATCGAAATCCGCGGCGTCCGGGCCGGTGAGCGCCAGCGTCGCGTTTGAGAGCGACGCGCCGCTCAATGCGACGGTATAGACCGGGCCCGTTGTATTTTCCGAGACCGTCGCCGTCGCGGCGGAGGTGATCGTCACGGGCCCGTTCGGCGCGGGCGAACTGTCGTCGGAGCAGGCGGCGAGGGCGAACCCCGCAAGAACGGGAAAGGCGATCAGACGGGCGGTCATGAGCGGGCCTCCGATGCGGTCGGCGCGGATGTCGGGGAGGCTATGACGCGTTCATGAACGCAGGCTTCCCCCGCAATCGGGCATTCGCCTGAAATTCGGGCGGTTATCGGGCGTCGGCTTCGGGGGGCTCGTAACCTTCCGGCAGCAGCTCGGCGCCGCGGGCGCGTTTCTCGCGCACCTCCTCGGCGGCGAGGCGCACCGCGACCCGGCGGTCCGGGGTCGGCGGGTGGACGACCTGCGCCCAGGTCGATGTCGGACGCAGCGTTGCGAGAACGTCGAAGGCGCTTTCCAGCCCCTCCACGTCGCCGCCGGCGCGGGCGACGAGATAGACGCCCCAATAATCCGCCTCTCGCTCGAAATCGGTTCCGAACGGCGAGACGGCGAGGGCCGCGCCCCGGGTCGCGAGCGGCACCTCCGGCGCCCGGCCGATGAGCGAGAGGCCGATGTCCCCGACGGTCCCGACAAGCCCCGCCCCAATGCCGACGAAAAGCCGTCCGGAGAAGACGCTCGCCCGCGTCGCCTTGCCCGGATGGCGCATGATCGAATGGCCGAGCTCGTGGGCGATGACGAACTGCAGCTCTTTGTCGGAAAGAGCCCGCGCGATGCCGGCGTGAATGGTGATGCTCGACCCGTTGGTCGAGGCGTTGATCACCGGTGTCGAGCCGAGACGGATGGGATAGCGGCAGGTCTTTTCAGGAGCGATGCGGAACTCGCGGCGGACGCCGTCGCGCTCGACGGCGATGGCGATTGTCTCCGCCTGGCCGTCCTTGTGTCGCTTCATCGCGTCATCGAGGCCGCGGCCGACCTCTTTCAGCGACGCCTCGTCCGGATCCGCGTCTTCGCCGACGCTGACGACCACGTCGCCGGGCGTCAGCCCCGCTTTCGCGGCGGGCGAGCCGGCGGGCGCCGCGATGACGCGCGGCTTGTCGTCATAGCCTGCGAATTCGGCGTCGCGCCGCCGCAGGCCGCTTATGGCGTTTGAAAGCCCGCGCGCGTCGGCGAGGACGAGGCCGAGGGTCGGCCCCGCTTTCTCGCCGCAAAGATCGGCGTTGGCGGAGAAGAGCGGCCAGGCGAGATCGTGGACGCGCCGGGTGAGGGCGAGGCGCTCGTCGATTGCGGCGCGCTGCTGATCGAGCCGGGCGGCGTCGACCGCAGCCGCGCCCGAGACCGGCGGCGTCGTCTCAAGGCTGGCGCAGGCGGAGAGCGCGAGGGCGGCGGCGAGAACAGTCCCTTTGCCGGCCATAAGCGCTCAATCCTCAAACATCCCGCGAGGGGAAGGGGGCGGCCTTAAGCGAGGCCTTCGCGCTGCAGGCGCTTGCGCTGCAGTTTGCGGGCGCGGCGGACGGCTTCCGCTTTCTGGCGGGCGCGCTTTTCCGACGGCTTTTCGTAGAATTTCCGGCGCTTCATTTCGCGGAACGTACCCTCGCGCTGCATCTTCTTCTTCAGCGCGCGCAAGGCTTGCTCGACATTATTGTCGCGGACGACGATGTTGACGATGGCTCGGGCCCTCCCAGTGACAGGGTTGTTTCGGTGATCCAAACAAAAACGCCGCGTGTGCGGCGTTCTCTGCACTCCCCTGAACGCCTTAGAAGGCCATATCGGGGAGTGCGCAGATAACAAGCGCGCCCGGAAATGTCCAGTTCCAGCGACGGAGGCTTTGCCATGACGACAACCGATCCGGCCGGCGACGGCGACGCGCCCGTCCGCGAAACGCCGCCCGTCGACCCGTTCGACGACCGCCGTCGGGCGGTGCTCGCAGCGCTCCTCGACGAAGCGCCGTTTTGCGGTTTCAGCGTGTCGGCCCTGCGGGCGGCCGGCGAGCAGGCGGGCGAAGGGAAAGCCGAGCTGGCGCTCCTTTTCCCGAAGGGCGTCCGCGACGTCATCGATTTCTGGTCCCGCACAGCGGACCTCGAAGCGTTGGAGCGGTTCGCGGCGCTCGACCGGTCCGAAATGCGCATCCGCGATCAGGTGACGGCTGCCGTGCGTCTGCGCATCGAGGCGCTGGAACCCCATAAAGAAGCCGCCCGCCGCGTCGCCGCGACCCTCGCCCTGCCGCTCTACGCGGGCCTCGCGCCGCGCATCGCCTGGCGCACGGCGGACGGCATCTGGCGCGCGTGCGGCGACCGGGCGACGGACTTCAACCATTATTCCAAGCGCGCGATCCTCTCCGGCGTCTACCTCTCAACCCTCGCTGCGTGGCAGGCGGACGAAACCGGTGAGCGCTGGCCTTCCTTCCTCGACGCCCGCATCGACAACGTCATGCAGTTCGAGAAGGTGAAGGCGCGCGCGAAAAAAGCCGGCATCGACCCCGCCGCGCCCTGGCGGCTGCTCGGGGCGCTCCGCTACGGGCCGGCCGTCCGCGACCAGTAGGCCCCTTCGTCCATGCGCGGACGACTATTCGTCCAGGTACGTCTGACCAACCAGTTCCGCGCGACCCGTTAAGCCGCGCCGTCAAGCAGCGCCGCGAGGGCCGTGAACCGCGCCGCTTCGGCGCCGCTCGCGCCGTCCGCGGCGGCCCGGTATTCGGCGGCGAGGGCGTCGAGGCGGTCGGCGCGGGGGCGGCCCTTGCTCCAGCGCTTCAGCTCGCGCTTGGTCTTGCGGTTCATCCGCCCCGAGACGGCGTCGTCGCGGCGGAGCTGGTCGAGATAGGCGCGGGCCGTGACGGCGTCGGCCGGCCAGTCGAGCCGGCGCTGCAGCTGCGGGTTGGTCTCTTCGAACATCACCCGTTCGGCCGCCTCGATCTCGGCTTTCGAGAGGAACTTGCTCGGCTTCAGCTGGAAGAGATCGAGGCCGCGATTGATCTCCGGTGCGTAGATGCGGCCGTTGTGCCAGTAGGCGGCCCAGTATCCTCCGAGCACGACCCGCGTCGCGTCGATCGGTCCGCGGTCGAAATAGGCGATCTCGAACGGATTGTCGCTATCCGTAAAATCGACGATCGAGATGCCGCCCGAGTACCAGCCCTGCACCATGATATCGCGACCGGGGACGGGGATGATCGAGCCGTTGTGGCTGACGCAGTTCTCCGCCTTCGTCTGAATGGTCGGGATCTTGTAAAGCCCGCGGTTCTGAAGACCGTCCTCGGTGATGTCGACGATGATGTCGGCGCCCCATTCGGCCGGGTCGTCGGCCTTGCAGCGGGGCGCGAGGCCGCCGCCCCATTCGTCGGCGAACAGAATTTTCGTCGCGTCGTTGTTGAAGGTCGCAGAGTGCCAGTAGGCCATGTTCGGATCGAACGTTTCGGCGATGCGCTTCGGGGTCTCCGGATCCGTGATGTCGAGGAGGATGCCGTTGCCCGAGCAGGCGCCGGCGGCGAGGCCCATTTCCGGATAGACCGTAATGTCGTGGCAGTGGTTGGTGGCGCTTGAACGCTGGCCGCCTTCCTCGACCGGGCCGCCCTTCCAAAGGCCGTCGATCTCGCCGGTCTCCCGATCCGCGAAGATACGGGGCCGCGAGACGATGGCGGCGGTCTCCGGCGCGTCAAGCGGCACTTTGATCACATCGATCGAGAAGCGCGCCGTCTGATCATCCTCCAGCGGATCGCCGTCGGAGCAGCCTTCGAGCTCCTCGCTCGCCCGCACGCCGGAGGTTCCCTGATTGTAGACGTAGAGAATGTTCGGATCGCTGGGATGCGGCAGCAGCGTGTGGGTGTGGGAGCCGCGGCAGGTCTGCACCGCGGCGATCTGCACCGGGTTCTCGATGTCGGAAACATCGAAGATCCGCACGCCCCGGAAGCGCTCGGCGCTCATCTCGCCGTCGGTTCCGCCGCCGCCGCAATCAAGACGCCCCCGGTTCTGTTCAACCGACATGAAGACGAGGTCGCCGTGGACGGAGACGTCCCCCTGGCCGCCCGGGCAGACGACGGAAAGGATGTGGGTGAGGCTGTCGCCCGTCGTCTCGAAGACCGTGAAGCCGTGGAAGTTCCCCATGAAGACGCGGTTTCCGGAGAAGGCGAGATCGGAGTTCGCGTAGCGGATCGTCCGGGGCCGGGCGGCTTCTTCCTCTTCTTCGCCCCCGCTGTCGTCCGTCTCAGCATCGGTTGCCGGCTCGTCCTCTGCGGCGTCCGCGTCGGACGCCTCGTCTTCGGCGCCTTCATCCTCCTCTTCCTCGGATGGCTCGAACGCCTCGAAGGGGATCGAGAAGAGGCCGTCCTCCTCGAAAAAGCCGGGCGGGTTCGGCTCCGCCTGCAGGAGTTTCAGGTTCCAGATCGCTTCACCCGCATCGCGCAGTCCGGGTGCGAGGCTTGAGCGTTTGTCCATGCGCGGACCGCCGACCTCGGCGGAGGCGGCGATCGTGACGGCGAACGCCGACGCGGCGGCGAGAACTGTTATGCGCATCTTTTCGTCCTTATGGGCCGCAGGCTAAAGCGCCGAGAGCATGGTCTGCATGCGAAGGATCTCCGCCGACTGATGGGCGACGACGGAGGAGAGAAACTCCGAAAGCGCCGGGTCCTCGCCGGCGTTCGGCGTCTCGAGCAGCGCATCGACCATGTCGAGCGCGCCCTGATGGTGTTTGATCATGCCGCTGAGGAACAGCCGGTCGAATCCGACGCCAGAGGCGGCCGCAAGCCGTTTCATTTCATTCGGCGACAGCATGCCGGCCATGACGGGCGTATCCGGATCGCGCTTCATCATCGCCATGCCGGGGTGGGCGCCGTCTTCGTGCTGCATCTCCAGTTTTTCGCCCCGCGCAGCGAGCCAGGACTTCATGAACTCGATTTCGCTCGCTTGGGACGCCGAGATCCGAGCGCCCATGCGGGCGACGCCGTCATGCGTCGAGCGCTCGGCGATCAGCGCGACCATCTCAACGGCCTGGGCGTGGTGGACGATCATGTGCTGCATGAAGCGGGCGTCGGCCGCGGTGTAGCGGGTCTTCGCGAGCGCAGCGGACTCCGCCGGCGACAGGCGCTCGCTCTTTTCGCCGGGCGCGCCGGGTTTGACGATCGGAGCGTCCTGCGGCGCGGCGCCGACCGCGACGAGCAAAGACAGGGTTATACTTGCGATCACCATGATCGACGGGCCCCCGATTACGTTCGACTGAGTTTCCGATGTCCGGCGCGGCGGCGTCAACGTCGAAGGGTGGTCACCTGTCGCTCGCGGCTTCAGAGGCGATCTCGTCTTTCAGCAGGTCGCGCAAAGCGCGGTAGCCTGCTTGATCCAGCACGACGCCGGCGGCGGCGATTTCGTGCTCCGGCGCGTACGCCGCCCAAAGGCCCCAGAAGCCTCCGTGAGCGAAGATCTCGACCCCGTGGGCGTTTCCGGGAAAGAGCCCGATCCGGTATTCGTCCGGCTCCGGATGCCCCGGCGCTGTTGTCATGAGGTCGAGCGTTTCCGGGCGCTCCAAGATTTCGCCGCCGAAAAGCGCTGCGTAAAACCGCGCGAGATCGCGCGGGCTCGAAACGAGCCCGCCGCCGCCATAGAGATCGATGGTCGGGCTCCAATCATAAATGTCGGCGCCGTCGAGGTGCTGGTGCGCCCGGGGCGCCGCGCCTGCGGGCGGTGTCTCCACCGACTCCCACCAGGTCTCTCGAAGGCCGATCCGATCGAACTGCATTTCTTTACGGACGATAGAGGCGAGCGGCGCTTCGGCGAGGCGCTCCACAATGTCGCCGAGCAGGACGTATCCGGTGTCGGAATAGTGGAACGAGACGCCTGGCGGGCCGAGGGGCTCGTGTTCTTCGATCAGCAACGCGACCTGATCGCGCCGCGACCACGCCTGCTGCGGGTCGGCGCCGACGATTTCGCCGAACGATCCGTCCGCGTGGTCGGGGAGGCCGCCGACATGCATCAGCAGATGCCGGACAGTAATCGCACTCGTATCGTACCCATCAGTAGAGAGAATGTTCTCAAGGTCCGGGTTGAGAAGCGAACCGATCGGCGCGTCGAGACCGATCTCGCCACGTTCGTGGAGCCGCAGGACGGTCGCGGCGACGAACGTCTTCGTAACGCTCGCGATCCGCACCGGCGTCGTCGCCGTCAGCGCCCGCCCGTCGGGACCGGCGTCGCCTACAGCCGCGTTGCGGAGGCCTGACGGCGTTTCGACGGCGACGGCGAACCCGCGCGCGTCGGGCTCCTGCGCCAGCGCCTCGGCTAGCCGATCCTCCAGCGTCGGCGTCGCCTTCTCGCCGCCGCACGCCGCGAGCAGGAGCGTAGCCGCCCCGAGCGCGGCGCTCTTCCAAGTGTTTGCATCCATCGGTCCGTTCCTGTCGGGCGACGCCCCGCTATGTCGATGTGGGCTCCAGCACCGTGACATGCCCCATCTTGCGGCCCTCTCGGGCCTCCGCCTTGCCGTAGAGCGTCAACCGCGCGCCGGGCTCTGCAACGTCGCGCAGCCAGTCGTTCGCATCGGCGCCCAGAATATTCCGCATGCGGGCGTTTGAATGGCGCTGCGGCGCGCGGACGGGCCAGCCGCAGACGGCGCGGGCGTGCTGCTCGAACTGGCCGATATCGCAGGCGTCCTCAGACCAGTGTCCGGAGTTGTGGACGCGCGGTGCGATCTCATTCGCCAGCACGTCGCCGTTCTCCATGACGAAAAACTCGACGCCGAGAACGCCGACATCGCCGAATTTTTCCGACACCGCGCGCGCCGCCGCATGGAGTTTTTCCTCGACATCGGCGTCGAGCCCGCTCGGGACCGTCGATGCGCTGAGGATCCCCCCTTCATGGTCGTTCCGTGGAATGTCGAAGGGATAGACTACTCCATCGACCGTCCGGGCAAGGACGACCGACGCCTCGCAGGCGAAAGGGGCGACGCCTTCGAGGATCGCGGGCTGCTCGCCGATCGCGGCCCAAGCTGCGTCCAGTTCGCGCGCCTCTGCGATCCGCGCCTGGCCCTTGCCGTCATAGCCGAAGCGCCGGGTTTTCAGGATCGCCGGCCCGCCGATCTCGGCGAAAGCGACGCGGAGATCTTTCAGATCATCGACCTTGCGCCACGGCGCCGTGGCGACGCCCGCCTCGTTGATGAATGTTTTTTCCAGAACGCGGTCCTGGGCGATGCGGACTGTCTCCGCATTTGGATAGGTCGGAACGCCGGCGGCGGCGATGCGCTTGAGCGCGTCCACCGGAACGTTCTCCCATTCGATCGTGGCGATGTCGACGGCGGCGGCGAACCGGTCTAGGGCGTCGGCGTCGTCAAAGGGGGCGATGGTGGCCGCGCTTGCGATCTCCGCCCCCGGATTGTCGCCTTCGTCCGCATAGACATGGGTTTTAAGGCCGAGACGCATGGCGCTGGAGGCGATCATCCGCCCGAGCTGGCCGCCGCCGAGAACGCCGAGGGTTCCCCCGGGCGGAACGGGAAAAGGCCGAGCGCTCATCCGTCCACGGGCTCCTCGCCCACTGCAGCCGATCGCGCGGCGCGCCAGGCGTCGAGCCGCGCTGCGAGCGCGTCGTCGAAGGCGGCGAGGGCGGCGGCGGCGAGCAGGGCCGCGTTGGTCGCGCCGGCTTTGCCGATGGCGAGCGTCCCGACCGGCACTCCGGCCGGCATTTGGACAATCGAAAGAAGGCTGTCGAGGCCGGAGAGGGCTTTCGATTCAACCGGCACGCCGAAGACCGGTAGCGGCGTCATCGAGGCGAGCATGCCCGGCAGGTGCGCCGCCCCGCCGGCGCCGGCGATGATCGCCTTAAGACCCCGGGACTTCGCCGACTTCGCGTACTCATAGAGCCGGTCCGGCGTCCGGTGGGCGGAGACGATGCGCGCTTCGGCGGGCACGGCGAGTTCGCCGAGGGTCTCCATGGCGTGCGTCATCGTCGACCAGTCGGACTGACTGCCCATGATGACGCCGACGATCGGTTCTGCTCCGGTTTGAGACGCCATGCCCATCCTCGCAAAAACCGGTGTCTATCGAAGTCCTCGCACGGCTGGCAAGGCTCGGCGGGCGCGAACGCGCCCGCTTGCATTCGCGGCGGCGCGCAGGTTTTGTCGGCTTATGGCGGCGGATGGAACAAGGCAGGGCGAGCCCCGCGAGGCGCGGTCCGCGCAAACGGAGCTGGAGCGCCTGCAGGTCGAAAACGCAGCGCTTCGCGCCGAGCTCGCCGATATGGAGCGCCGGCTCGACGAAGCGCGGGCGCTCGCCGATCTCGATCCGCTCTCGTCCGTCCTCAACCGCCGCGCCTTCCTGCAGGCCCTCGACCGGATGCTCGCGCGCCGGTCGCGCCATGGCGACCCGGCCTCCCTCGGCTTTTTCGACGTCGACCGGCTGAAGGAGATCAACGATCGCTATGGCCATGTGGCGGGCGACGCCGTCATCGCTCGGATCGGCGCCACGCTCGCCGAAGCGGTGCGTCGCTCGGACGTCGCGGGCCGTCTCGGCGGAGATGAGTTCGGCGTGATATTCTGGCGGGCGGATACGGACGATGCGTTCAACAGCGCCGATCGACTGGTGGAGACCCTCCGCGCGGTGCAACTGGAATGGCGGGGCGCGATCATCCCGCTGGACGTCTCGTTCGGCGTCGCCGAACTGACCTCCGGAGCGAGGCCGGAGGACGTGATCCAGGCGGCGGATGAAGCGATGTACGCCAACAAGCGCTCGAAGCGGCGCTGATCGCTTCTCGTCTCAGGCTATAATGTCCGGGTGCAGTTGATCCCGCAGAGCGGCGATCTCGTCCTTCAGCGCGAGCTTCTGTTTCTTGAGGCGGTGGAGGGCGAGCCGGTCCGTGAAGGGTTGCGCCTCCATCGCAGTGACCGCCTGATCAAGGTCCGCGTGACGCGTCTCGAGCTCGCCGATGCGCAACAACAGCGCATTGTCGTCCGCCGCGTTCGGAGGGAGCGTTCCGCCAGGCATGGTTTAGGCGTGGTCGTCCGCGGAGGCCGAAAGCGACTCAAGGAACGGGTCGAACACCTCGTCCGGGGCCGATGATCCGAGGGCGTCGCGATAGGCCAGGAGGTTCGAGCGCGCTGCGGCGTTGGAAGCGGGCTCGTCCGCTTCGCTGGGGGCGAGACCTTCGAGGAGACTTTGCTCGATTCGCTCGGCCTCAAGCTCGGCGTCTTTCACTTTCTTTCGAAGTGCGTCGGCGCCCTCCGCTTCGCCCGGCGCGGACTTCAGCGCCTTACGGGCGGCGCGCAGGGGCTTCACCACATGAGCGTCCCAGTCCTCCGCCGCAGCGACAGCCTTGCGCACCGCTTTCGGTTTCACCGCGCCGACATGGAGGCCGAGCCAGACGCACCAGAGGACGAGGTTGACATCGAACTTGTTTGCATCCTGAAGATTAATAAGCCGGTCGGCGACGCCCGACAGCCGGTAGACCCGGTTGGACCAGTCCCAGAACCCCTCCGTGTCGCCCGCGCTCTCGTCCGAAGTTGCGTCTTTGGTCTCAGGTTTGTCCGTCATCGTCCTTCGCCGCCGCGCGGCGTCTCTTCGTGGTCGTCGGGCTTCGGGCCGACCGTTTCGCCCCAGCGCCGGGTCGCGGACCAGTCAAGGCCCAACAGGTCGAGCGCCCGTCCGATCGATTGATCGACCAGCTGCTCCACCGTCTCAGGCTGCGCGTAGAACGCCGGCAGCGGCGGCGCGATGATCGCACCCATTTCCGCAAGCTGCGTCATGGCGCGCAAGTGGCCGAGATGGAAGGGGGTTTCGCGCACCATCAGAACAAGTGGCCGACGCTCTTTCAGGCAGACGTCCGCGGCGCGGGTCGTCAGCGATGTCGTCACCCCCGTCGCGATTTCGGACATAGTCCGGATGGAGCAGGGCGCGACCAGCATACCGCGGCAGCGGAACGAGCCGGACGCGATGGAGGCGCCGATATCGCTTTGCGGATGAACGACGCTCGCCCGGGCGCCGATTTCAGCCGCGGAGAGGCCGCGCTCCTCCATCAGCGTCCGCGCGCCGGCCTTGGAAACAACGAGGTGCGTTTCGACCCCGAGCGCATTCAATGCGTCGAGCGCCCGCTCCCCATAGATCACACCGGAAGCGCCTGTAATGGCTACGATAACACGGTTTTCGGGGTTCAATTGGTCGATTCTTTCGCTTGCCTGTTGCGTGACAGACGCAAAATCTCGTGGTTCAATTTTGTCTCCATCGGTCGAAAGGAGGCATCCATATGACCTTAGACGCTCGTCTGGAACAGTTGTCCAAGAAACATCAAGCGCTTGAAACCGAGATCCATGAGGAACTCCGCCATCCGGCTTTTGATGACGACCGCTTGGTGCTGCTCAAACGACAGAAGCTCAAGGTCAAGGATGAGATCCACAGGCTGCAGTTAAGGCGATGGCACGCCTAGCCCGCCTGAAAGCGCCCCTAATCGGGGCGCTTTTTTTTCGGCCGCGTTTCGGGGCACGGTGATACCGGCGGAAAGGGATGAAGAAATATGGGCGCGGCGCGATCAATTATCGTCACGGGGGCGGACAAGGCGGTCGGCCGGGCCGTCGCGCGACGGCTCGCCGTCGACGGCGCGCGTATTCTGGCGGTGGGGGACGATGAGGACGCCCTCGCAGAACTTGCCGGAAGCCTTGGTCAATCGGGCTCGGAAGCTGCGCACCTGAGCGCCGATCCCGCCGAGAAGCTGGACGTCCACAACATCATCGCCGCGGCGATCGACAGTTTCGGCCGCCTCGACGGCCTTGTTCAGTCGTCCGCCGTCGTGAATCCGGCGGCTTTTTTGGAAACGACGGCGGAGGACTTCGACGCGGTCCTCTCCCAGAACCTTCGCGGCGCGTTTCTGCTCGGCCAGGCGGCGGCGCGTGAGATGGTCCGCGGCTTTGAAGAGGAAGCGGCGGGCGGATCGCCGCGCGCGCGCATCATCGTCAACGTCTCCTCCGTCGAGGCGGTGACGGCCGGGCCCCACCACGCCGCGTTCGCCGCTAGCCAGGGCGGGCTCAACCAGCTGACGAAAGCGATGGCGATCGCGCTCGCGCCTCTCGGCGTAAGGGTGAACGCCGTCGGTCTCGGGGCGCTTGTCGGCGGTCCCGATGCGGAGGAATTCTCCGACAGCGACGACCGCAAGCGCATTCTGACGCGCACGCCGATAGGCCGGGTGGGCGACCCGGACGAGGCGGCCGAGGTGATCGCCTTCCTCGTCTCCGACGCCTCGTCCTATGTGGTCGGGCAATGCATTTATGTCGACGGCGGGCGGCTCGCTTTCAATTATGCGCCGCCGAAGCCGAAGGACTGACGCTCAGCGTCCGTCGTTTTCCGCGTCGTCCTCATCGCGCGGCGCGACGCCGGAGCCGCCCATGTTTGCAAAGACGCTGTCGGCGTCGTAATCCTGCGAACTTGCGGCTTCTTCCGCAGTCTGATCGACGACCGTCTCCGCGGCCGGCTGCAGCGTCGCGCCCTCCGGTTCCGGAACGCCTGCGTCGGCGGCGCGCTTGGCGGCCGCTTTTTTCACGACGGCGTCGAGTTCGATCTGGCTCGTAAGGCCAAGCGCGACCGGGTCCGTCGGCTCGAGGTTCGACTGGTTCCAGTGGGAGCCTTCGCGGATGGTCTGGATCGTCGCCTTCGTGGTGCCGAGAAGCTTTGCGATCTGGTTATCGGAAACCTCGGGATGTCGCCGGATCATCCAGGCGATGGCGTCCGGCCGGGTCTGACGCTTCGAGGTCGGGGTGAATTTCGGGCCTTGGGTGCGCCGTTTCTCCGTCACCGCATGGCGCGGCTTCATGAGCTTCATTTTGTAGGTCGCATCCGCCTCGGCCTTCTCGATCTCCTCCCGCGTCAGCTGATGGTTCGAGATCGGGTCGATGCCGCGCACGCCCGCCGCCACGTCGCCGTCGGCGATGCCCTTCACCTCCAGCGGGTGGAGGACGCAAAACTGCGCGATCTGGTCGAAGGAGAGGGAGGTGTTGTCGATCAGCCAGACGGCGGTCGCTTTCGGCATCAGGGGGGCGTCGGTCATGGTGCGGCTCCTAGAGTTGGGGCGTGAGGGATCGTCCGCTCGCTCGACCCCCGAGGGAGGAGCGAGGCGTTCCGTCGCGCCGAGATGGTCGGAATTGCGAAAACGCTTGAAGCATATAGCCGGCTCGACCGTCGTCGCCAAGAGTGCGCTCTGGTCCGCGCGACGCCTTAAGTAGTACCCTCTCGGTCATGTCCAATAAGGAAGCAGCGCCGTGTCATTGATCGCCGGTGTCGCCGCTATTTTGGCGGGTGTCCTAACCGCGGACGCCAAGAAGGCGGCTGACGACGCCGCTGAGTACGCTGCAATAGAGAACCTGATCGACCGCACGTTCGCAGCGATCGCAGCGGACGATCCGGAGATGTGGCGGCCCCTGTTAACGGACGAAGCGCGAAACCTTTCATTTCGTCCTGACCGGAACGGACCGAAGGGCGCCCTCTCAATGCGGGACGAGTCGTACAAAGAGGTGCTTGCCGACATGACGCCCGGCGACCCGCGGCTCTTTTACGAGCGCTGGATCGGGGAGCCGACCGTGCTCGTCGACGGCCCTGTCGCGATTGTCTGGGGGCGGTATGATTTCTGGATCGACGGCGTCTTTTCTCACTGCGGCGTCGATACGCTGAATCTCGCCAAGATCGACGGCGCCTGGAAGATCGCTCACTTTATGTACACCGTGGAACTCGAAGGCTGCGCAACGGCGGGCGACGCCGCGCCGGAAGGCGCGCGAGCGTCGCCTGAATGATCCGTAATAGAACTCCTTGGGCGCCCGCCTTTCAGGCGTGACCGACAAGATGATGCGTCGGAGCGGCCGTTGAAGCGTCGTTCCACGTTTCGCCGACGACTTCCGGCGCCGTGATCGGAAGCCCCGCCTTCGAAAACACCGCCGCCACGGCGCAGACGGCCCCCAGCGTCCCCGCCGTCTCTCGACCGACGATCCAGCGAAGGTGCGCCGTCAAGCGCTGGCGGTCCCCCGCCTGCGCGGCGGTGAGAACGGCGACGATCGAGAGTTCGTCCGCGGTGACGCAGCAGCAGCCGGGCGGCGCGAGGCCGACGCGGCGGCGCCGACCGTCTTGGGCGATGGCGGCGACGAGGGTTTCGATCGCCCGCAGCGCCGGTTCTCCGTGCTCGCCGAGGAGGTCGCGATAGCCTCGGGTGAGGGCGGGGCAGTCGCTTTGGCCTGCGACCGTCGCGCGAAAGGCCCAAACCGCAACCGCGCCGCCGGAGCCGAGCTCCGGCAGCTTCAATAGGGGAACTATGCTCATTTTAATTCGTACACCTTAGAACGTCGCGCCCCAGCGCACGGCCGCCTTATAGTTCCGGCCCGGCTGGCTCGCGCCGGCGGCGACGACCTCGAAGTCCGCGTCGGTCACGTTGTCGACGCCGAGATCGACGCGCAGCCCCTCCAGCGGACCGGATAACGGCGCCCAGACAACGTACACGTCGCCTTTTGCATAGCCGTCGCGGAACTGATTCGGATCGTCCGTTTCATCGAACTCGCTCGCCGCAGTGACCCGACCTCCGACCCGGGTTGCGATACGGTCTAATTTCAGTCCCGCGTCGATGAAGCCCGTGTCCGGCTGCAGGTTGGCGACGAAGTCGCCGGTGTCCTTGTCTTCGCCGTCGATGGTCGAGAAATTCGCCCGGGCGTAGAAGAGATCGCTGTCGTAGCTCGCCTCCAGCTCGAAGCCTTCGATCTCCGCGTTCGTCACGTTGACGTTGCGGCTCGTATTGCCGAAGGGCTCGCCGGAGCCGCAGGGCGGGAAGGGCGCGCCGAAGCAGCCGGCGGGGATCGCCACCTCCAGATTGATGAGGTTGTCGACATCCGCGATGTAATAGGACGCCTTCGCCGTAAACCGGTCGTTGCTTGAGAACGCTCCGGCGAAATCGACGCCCGCCCCGAACTCTATCGTCTCCGATCGCTCCGGCTCCAGATCGAGATTTGAGACGAAGACGTTGGAGACGAATTGCGGCGGGCCCGGCGGCGAGGCGGGGTCCGGCAGCTGGAAGTGGATGCCGTCGGCGTAGAGCTCGTTGAAGGAGGGCGCCCGGAACGCCTCCGCCCAGTTGGCGAAGAGGAGCAGCTGCGGGACGGGCTGGTAGGAGACCCCGACCTTCGGCGCGAAGGCGTCGTCGTCCGTGGAGGGCTCGCCGACGGCCTCGTTCTCGAACCGATCCCAGCGGGCGCCCGGGATGATGGTGAGGACGCCCGGCGCGCCGAGGGGGCGGTTCAAGGTCACTTCCGCCTGCGCGAAAACGCCGGTGAAGCGGGTTTCAGCGTCCGGCACGCCGCCGCGCGTCCCGTCGACGGTGTCCGTGTCGCGACCAGTCTGTTCGTCCACGTAGTATTCTGCGCCATAGGTGAAAACGGCGGAGAATTTATCGCCGACCGAGACGCGGGAGCGGTTGTCGAACGCGACGCCGAAGGTCTCCACCTCCCGCGTCACAACCCGCGGCGTGTCGACTTCGGCCTCCTCCACTTCGTTGCCGCTGGTGAAGGCGGTGAGGTTGAAATCGACGAGGTTCGACGTCCCGTTCGGTCGGAAGGAGACGCGGCCCTGCACCGTCTCTGAGAGAATATCGCGGTCGACGAGGCCGTTTCCTGGTTCCGCGACGTTCGTGCCCTGAGGGTTGTTCGGGTCGACGCTTTCGCCGCCATAGCGCTGCCAGGTGAGGGCCGCCTCGAGCCCTGTGACAGGGCGCACGCTGGCTTTGACAAGGGAGGAGAGAATTTCGTCGTCCGCGGGGAGGTCGAGGCCGTTCCCGAGTTCGATATCCCCGGACTCCCGGCGCGTCAGCGATCCGACCACATCGAACGTATCGTTCGCATTCCGCCAGGCGCCCGTTGCGGTCGCCCGCCATTCTTCATTGACGCTCTGATAGCCGCCGCCGAGACGTATGGCGGTCTGTTCCCCTTCATCGAGAAGATCGCCCGCCGTGATGGTGCGGAAGGCGATGACGCCCCCGAGAGCGCCGGACCCGTAAAGCGCTGATGTCGGGCCACGGACGACTTCGACGGATTTGAGGAGTTCAGGGTCGATGAAGAAGCGCCCGTCATGACCGGAGAGAAAGCTCTGCCGCGCCCCGTCGAAAAAGACCTGGACGCCGGCGCCCGAAAGCCCGCGCACCGCCGGGGCGTCGCCCGTGCGGCGCGCCCCGGAGTCGAACTGCGCGCCCGGGATGGCGGCGAAGAGTTCGGAGACCGTCGACAGGTTGAAGTCGTCGATGACGTCCCGCTCCAGCACGCTGACGGCGCCCGGATACTCAAAGGCGCGGCTTTCATTGCGGGTGGCGAACACGGTGATGACGTCGCCGAGATCGTCCGGCGCCGCCGCTTCGGGGCTTTCGTTGAAGGCGG
Organism: Pseudomonadota bacterium; assembly: GCA_038522735.1. Classification (GTDB taxonomy): domain Bacteria; phylum Pseudomonadota; class Alphaproteobacteria; order Caulobacterales; family Parvularculaceae; genus JBCBJX01. Next base: position 21,743 of record JBCBJX010000009.1, on the reverse strand, counting down.
AGCTGCTCGCCGGCGGGCTTCCCGGCGCTTCGTCCGCCGCCGCTTTCCCCCCGGCGAAGGCCGCCGCAGCGACCCCCAACATCAAACACGCCCGCATATTCGCCTCCACATTGCGAATGACTATCAATCTGATAAATGGGGTATCCGCACTTCCACGAGATTGCAACTCAGAATCGTTCGCAGTATGTAATCGAGCAGAGCAACAGGCATCCGCATCACGCCGCACTAGGGGAGACCCCGCATGACCCAGCTTCTTTCGCTTCGCCGCCGCTTCGCCGCCCGTGCCCTCGCGCCCCTTGCTGCGGCCGCCGGCCTCGCCGCCTGCGCCACTGGGCCGGGCGCCGCGCCGACGGCCGAGACCTTCGAGCAGGACCGCGCCGCGATCCTCTCCATGGCCGGCGACTACAAAGTGACCTTCGACTTCACCGAAACCGTTCCGTTTGCGGAAAGCTACGAGCTGAAGGAGCCGAAGCTTTCAGGCGCCCACGAGGTCGTCCGCGTCATCGAGGACGCAGGGACGTTCATCAGCCTCCAGCACACCCTCGTCGTCGGCGGGGAGGAGAAGTTCCCGGTGAAGCACTGGCGCCAGGACTGGACCTATGAGCCCGACGACGTCCTCGTCTTCATCGGCGCCAACGCGTGGGAGACCCGGGAGCTGACCGACGCCGAAGCGCGCGGAAAATGGTCGCAGGAGGTCTACCAGGTCGACGACTCACCGCGCTACGGCGCCGTCGCCGCCTGGAGCCATGAGAACGGCCTCTCTCAATGGACGCCGCCGGCGGAGATCCGCCCGCTCCCCCGGCGCGACATGACGACCCGGGACGATTACGACGCCGTTCTCGCCGTCAACCGTCACGCCATCACCCCCTTCGGCTGGGTGCACGAGCAGAACAACTCCAAGCTCGTTCAACGCACCGGGAACCCGCATGTTCTGGTCCGCGAAATCGGGGTCAATACGTATAAAGAGGACTCAGGCTTCGAGGTATCGGTCGCTGAGGATTATTGGACGGCTACAAAGGATTATTGGGCCGGCGTGCGCGCCGCATGGGCGAAGGTGGAGGCCGACGCGCCGCAATTCGGGCTGACGATCCAGGGCGAATCGGAGGCGCTTTACCAGTCGCTTCTCGGCCTTGCGCAAAGCGTGGCGGACGGGGAGACGCAGGTCCCTGAAGCCGTGTCCGAGGCGGAGAAGACCATCGCCGAGTTCACGACAACTGACCTCGCGAGCGTCGAAGACCGCCTCGCCGTCCGCGTTGCAGACGCTCAGTAGTCGTCAGGAACGATATCAGTCCGGGCTCAATCCGGAACGAAATCGCTGGCCGGTCCTACGCCATACGCACCGGCGTCTTCAGGTAAACGCGGCCGTCGCTCTCCGCCGCGGGCAGGGCGCCGGCGCGGATGTTCACCTGCAGGGATGGCAGGATGAGCCGAGGCGCGTCGAGGGTCGCGTCCCGCGCTTCGCGCATGGCGACATAGTCCGCCTCCGACACGCCGTCATGCACATGAATGTTAGCGCGCTTTTGCGCTGCAACGGTCGTCTCCCAGCGCGCCTCCTCGCCGGGCTCGGGATAGACATGGCCGACAAAGATGCGGGTGTCGTCCGGCAGCGCCAGAATGCGCCGGACGGAGCGGTAGAGCGTCGCGGCGTCCCCGCCCGGAAAATCCGTCCGCGCCGTGCCGAATTCCGGCATGAAGATCGTGTCGCCGACGAACGCCGCCCCGTCGACAAGATAGGTGACGCAGGCCGGGGTGTGCCCCGGCGTCGCCATCACCTCGATCTCCGTTGCGCCGAGAGGGATGCGCGCGCCGTCCTCGAACAGGGCGTCGAAGACTGCGCCGTCGGCCGTCACGTCTTCGGCGTTGAACATGGGCTTGAAGACGCTCTGCACCTCTGTGATGCGCGCGCCGATCCCGATTCTCGCGCCTGTCCGCCTGCGGATCTCATCGGCCGCCGACAGATGGTCGGCGTGGGCGTGGGTGTCGAGGACCCAGACGATCCTGAGCCCGCGGGTTTCCGCGGCGCCGAGAACGGCGTCGACGCTCTTGGCGGAGAGCGTTCCGTCCGCCGGGTCGAAATCGAGCACGGGGTCGATGATCGCCGCCTCGACGCCGTCGGCGACGAGATAGGTCACGGTTCCAGTCGCCGGATCGTAAAACGCGGTGATGTCGGCCATGTCGATCTCCTTTGCCGGGATCTGATATATTAGGACTTGCTAAATTAGCAATAGCTCATATATCAGTTTCATGATTGATGCGCAGACCCTCGACCTCCGGGTGTTCGAAGCTAAAGCGGCGAAAGCCGCCGGCCTTCTGAAAGCCATGTCGAACGAGCGACGGCTGATGATCCTGTGCCGTCTCGGCGGCGGGGAGTTGTCCGTCGGCGACCTGCAGCGCGACGTCGATCTCTCCCAGTCGGCGCTCTCCCAGCACCTCTCCGTTCTGCGGGCGGAGGGCCTGGTCGCCGCCCGCCGAGCGGGTCAGAGCGTCTACTACCGGATCGCCGATTCTGCGGCCTCGCGCGTCATCGAGACCCTCGCCGCAATCTACTGCCCTGAACTCTTAAGGAGCTGACCCATGACCCGATTGACCAAGCTGACGCCTGCGGAGGTTTCCGCGAAAATCGCCGCGAGCGAGATCGTCCTCGTCGACGTGCGCGAGCCCGACGAACGCGCCCGCGAGCATATTCCAGGATCGGTCTCGCTGCCGGTTTCGTCGCTCGACACGGCCAACCTCTCATTAGAGGCGGGGAAGGGCGCCGTTTTTCATTGCAAGACGGGCATGCGGACGGAGGCGAACTGCGCTGCGCTCGCCACCCATACGACCGGAGAGGCCTTCGTCCTCGAAGGCGGTCTCGATGGCTGGAAGGCCGCGGGGTTTCCGACCGAGGCGGACAAATCCCAGCCGATCGAGATCAACCGCCAGGTGCAGATCACGGCGGGGAGCCTCGTGTTCACAGGCGTCCTTTTGAGCCTCGCTGTTCACCCGGCCTTCGTCTGGGTCTCGGCGTTCGTCGGCGCCGGGCTCGTCTTCGCCGGGGTCTCAGGAACCTGCGCCATGGGGCGGATGCTCGCCACCATGCCATGGAACCGCCGCGCCGCCGCGCCGGCGCCGGCGGCTGCGTGACGGCGGGCTTATGACCGTCCTCGCGCCGGAGACCGTCGCGGCGGCGCTGTTTGCCGGCGCCGTCGTCGGCCTCTTTCTCGGCGCCTTCGGCGGCGGCGGTTCGGTGCTCGCCGCGCCTCTGATGCTGTATCTCGTCGGCGTCGCCGATCCGCATACGGCGATCGGCACGTCCGCGCTGGCGGTCGCCGCCATCGCTCTCGTTAGCCTCTTCGGCCACTGGCGCGGCGGAAGGGTGAAATGGCCCTGCGCCAGCGTGTTCGCCGCCGCCGGCCTCGCCGGCTCCCTCGCCGGCTCGTCGCTCGCCAAGCGCATCCCCGGCGACGCGCTGATGCTCGCCTTCGCCGCCGCCATGGCCGCGATCGCGTTTTCCATGTTCCGCAGGCGGCGAGATGAAGGCGACCCCGACGTCGTGCTGTCGCCGCCGCTCGTTGGGCGTCTCGCCGGGCTCGGATTGCTGGTCGGGCTCGCCGCCGGGTTCTTCGGCATCGGCGGCGGGTTTCTGATCGTCCCGGGCCTGATGGCGGCGACAGGCATGACCATGGCCCACGCGACCGCATCGTCGCTCCTCTCGGTCGCGATTTTCGGCGGCGCGACGTCGGCGAATTACGCCGCCTCCGGATTGGTCGACCTTCCCGTCGCCGGCCTCTTCCTCGCCGGCGGCGCGCTCGGCGGCGGCCTCGGCGTCGTCGCAGCCCGGCGGCTCGAGGCGCGAGCGGCCCTTGCGCGGCGCCTCTTCGCGGCGATGATCCTCGTCGTCGCTGGTTATGTCGGCGTACGCTCGGCGCTCCTGCTCAACCTCGCATAAACGCACCCCTCAACAATCGTTAAGTGTCGGCGGGCGGACAACTGTCCTATCGTCGATGCTGAAATCGGGAGGCGGCGATGCGATTGGCGGCAGGGTTGGCGACAGCGGTTCTTGCGACGACGGGGTGCGCGGCGTTCGAGGCGCCGCCGCCGCCGCGCCTTGAAAAGCTCTGGGTGGCGGAGGGTTTTTCCGCCCCCGAAGGCGCAACGCGGGCGCCCGACGGAACCTACTTCATCTCCAATGTCGCGGGCGGCGGGACCGACAAGGACGGCGCCGGCTGGATTTCGCGGATCGCCGGCGACGGGCGCGTGCTCGACGCGCGGTGGGCGGAGGGTCTCGACGCGCCGAAGGGAATGGCTGTTCATGACGGCGCGCTTTTCGTGGCGGATATCGACCGGGTGCGCAGCTTCGACGCCGCGACCGGGGAGCCGCTCGACGTCTGGCCGATCGACGGAGCAGGGTTCCTCAACGACGTCGCGGTCTGGCGGGGCGCCGTATACGTCTCGGACTCGCGGACGGCGCGCATCCATCGCCTCGAAGAGGGCGCTTGGCCGGTCTGGCGCGAGGGCGAGGTCCTCGGCGGCGTCAACGGCCTCCTCGGCGACCGCAAACGGCTGCTGGTCGCGACGATGGACGAGGGCGCGCTTCTCGAATTCGATGCGAAGGGCGCAATGCGGACGATCGCGACTGGCGCCGTCGACGCCGACGGGATCGGCCTCGTGCGCGGCGGCGGGGTTCTCCTTTCGGCGTGGCGCGGCGACATCTTCTACGTCGGAAAAGACGGCGCGCTGACCAAGCTCCTCGACAGCCGGGCTGAGGGCGTCCTGCAGAATGATCTCATGACGGACGGCGACCTTGTCATCGTCCCCAACTGGCGTCCGGGGACGGTCACCGGCTGGCGACTGATCCGAGAATAGCCAGGGAGTTACGGAACAAGAACGATCTTGCCGACATGGCCGCCCGCCTCCATCAGTTCGTGGGCGGCGCTCGCCTCCGCCAGAGGGAAAGTGCGGTCGAGCACAGGCTGCGCCCTCCGGTCTGCATACCATGGCCAGACGGTCTCTTCGATTGCGCGGGCGAGCCGCGCCTTCTCGCCCGTCGAGCGCGCCCTCAAGGTGGAGCCTGAAATCCGCAGGCGCTTTCGCATGATCGCGAAGATGTCGATCGTTCCGGTCGATCCGCCCAGAAACGCGATGAAGACCAGCCGGCCGCCGGGCTTCAGGCATTGCAGATTCCGCTCGACATAATCGCCCGCGACCATGTCGAGGATCACGTCCGCTCCGCCGTCTTTATCGACCCTCTCTGCAAAATCCTCCGTACGGTAATTGATTGCGAGATCCGCGCCGAGCTCCCGCGCCGCGGCGCATTTCTCCGCCGATCCGCAGGTGACGATCACGCGGGCGCCCGCCGCCTTCGCCATCTGGACGGCCGTCGCGCCGATGCCGCTCGTGCCGCCATGAACGAGCAGCGTCTCGCCCGCTTTGAGCGCCCCGTCCTCGAACACGTTCGCCCACACCGTAAACACTGTTTCCGGAAGACCCGCGGACTCGGCGATGGAGACGCGCGGCGGGATGGAGAGGCAATGGCCGGCGTTCGCGGTCGCGAACTCCGCATAGCCGCCGCCAGGGAGGAGGGCGACGACGGTCTCGCCGACGGCCCGGTCCGAGACGTCCTCGCCGAGAGCGACGATCTCGCCTGCGGCTTCAAGTCCCGGCAGATCGCTCGCGCCCTCCGGCGGCGGATAAAGGCCCTGCCGTTGGAGAACATCCGGCCGGTTCACGCCCGCCGCCCGGACGCGGATCAGAACCTCGCCCGGGCCGGGCTGCGGCGTCGGGCGTCGCGTCGGTTTCAGGACGTCCGGTCCGCCCGGCTCGGCGATCTCCACCGCCGCCATCGTTTCCGGCAGATCCATCGGCGTCTCCTCCTTGCTGTTGCGTTTTTCTGACAGCACCATCACGGGTCAGAGAACGCGCATCAAGGAAAGGGTCCGGCCATGGCGAGCGACGACGACGTGGCGAAGACGACGCAAGCCCTCCTGCGCGAGGCGCTCGCGGTCGATCTCGACGCCTATTCGATTGAGGATCTGGAGGACCGGATCGGCGTTCTGAAAGCCGAGATCGCCCGCTGCGAAGCGCTGATGGCGCGAAAGGGCGAGATGCGCGCGGCCGCCGACAGCGTGTTCAAATTCTGATGGTCCGTCAGGCCATTGGCACGCCGATTGCTCGGAATTTCATGCGCGGCGGACGGTCGCCGCGCGCCGTCGGCGGTCCGGCCCGTTCGGGGACGTCGGCGGGACACCTGTCAGGATTTGAGGCGCCCCAGCCGTGACGCACGCGACCCCTTCCATCGCCATTACGCCGTCGAATGTCGGCGCGTTCGCCCGGTCGGACCTTTTCACCCGCCTGTTCGACGAAGGAATGGCTCTCGTCGATGAAACCGCACGCTATCTCGATGGCGACGGCCGCGAGGACGCCCGCGCCCTGGATCGCGGCCCGGCGCTCGCCTACGCGACGCTTTCCATGCGGCTCACCACCAAGCTGATGCAGATCGCGTCCTGGCTGCTGGTTCTGCGCGCTCTGCGCGAAGGCAAGATGAGCGAGGACGAGGCGGCGGCTTCGAAGCACCGCCTGCAGCGCACCCGGGCCGACGTCATCGACACGGCCTGCCTGCCCGCGCGCCTCGCGGACCTCAACGCCAGGGCGACGGCGACCTACGATCGTCTGTTGCGGATTGATTACGCGCTGGCGGCCCAACAGGAGGACGCCGCGCCGTCGAACGGCGACGGCCCGAACGGGGATGCAAGCGCCCGGATCGACGCCCTGCGCAAAGCTTTCGGCGAAAGCGCCTGAACGTCTGTCGCCGCCGGGCCCCGCCGACTTATTTCTTCAGACCGAAGGCGCCGAAGCGCTTGTTGAATTTCGACACCTGACCGCGGTCGAGAACCTGCGCCGGGCCGCCCGTCCAGGCTGGGTGGGAGCTCGGATCGATCTCGAGAGTCAGCGTGTCGCCCGGCTTGCCGTAGGTGGAGCGGGTCTGGAAGGTTTCGCCGTTCGTCATGGCGACGGTGATCAGGTGGTAATCCGGGTGGATGTCTTTTTTCATCGTCGGCTCTCCTCGCGCGCGGGCGCGGCTTTATCTCGGCGCCGCGTGCGATCGGCGAATGTCGTGCGAGCGCGGGCGGGTACATCTCCGGGCCGAAGAAATCAAGGGGTGACGAACCGCGCCGGCTCGATTAGCGGCCTTGCGATGCTGAATTGTTCCCATACCGCCGCTCAGGGGCGCCGCCCGTGAGCGAAGCCGCCGTCCCAGCCGACCGCCGCGCCGAGGCGTTCGCCTCCGATATCGAGCGCGAAAGCGAGCATCGCGAAAAGGCGAAGTCCCTCGGGCCGCTCCTCGGGGTCGCGCCGTTCCTGAAGCCTTATCGCGCGCTGATCGCGGTTTTTCTTTTCTTCCTTGTCCTCGCGTCGGCGCTCTCGCTCTCGGTGACCCTCGCCGGCCGGCTGATGATCGATTGCGGGTTCGCCGCCGAGCCGCAGGCCTATTGCGCCGACGCGCCGCTCGTCGCCGAGGGGCTCTCCGGCGTCTTCCGCCTCGGGCTTCTCATCTCCGTCGCCCTCGGCGTCGCCAGCGCCGCGCGGTTCTATTTCGTGAGCCGCATCGGCGAGCGGGTGGTCGCCGACCTTCGCAAGGCGGTCTTCGACCATTTGACGACCCTGCCGCCGGCCGCCTTCGAGGCGCTGCGCACCGGCGAAATCCTCTCACGGCTGACGACCGACACCACGCTCATCCAGACCGCCGTCGGTTCGTCCGCGTCCGTCGCCCTGCGCACCGTCGCGACGACCGGCGGCGCGCTCATTTTGATGCTGCTGACGAACTGGAAGCTCACCCTGATGGTCGCCGGGATCGCGCCGCTCGTCCTCGCGCCGATCATCGTCGCCGGCCGCCGCATCCGCACCTTCTCCCGCGACGCCCAGGACCGCCTCGCCGACGCGTCGGCGCGGGCGGGGGAGACCTTCGGCGCGATCTCCACCATGCAGGCTTTCACCCGCGAGCCGGAGGAGCGCGCGCGCTTCGCCGACGCTGCCGAAAGCGCCTTCGACGCCGCACATAGGCGCATCCGCGCCCGGTCGCTGATGACGGCGATCGCCTTCTCCCTCGGCCTCGCCGCCATGGTTTGCGTTCTCTGGTTCGGTGCGAGCGAGGTGCAGTCGGGCGCAGCGACGGGCGGCGCGATGGCGCAGTTCGCGCTCCTTGCGATCTTCGCGGTCTCGGGCGCGGGCGTGCTCACCGAGACGTGGGCGGAGCTTTTGCGCGCCTCCGGCGCGGCGGGGCGCATCGCCGAACTGCTCGCCATGACGCCCGAGATCTCCGCGCCCGCGAACCCGTCGCGGGTTGCGCAAGAGCGCCGGGGCGAGGTGCGGTTCGAGGGCGTCTCCTTCGCCTATCCGACGCGCCCGGAGGACGCCGCCCTGAGCGACGTCTCCTTCGAGGTCGCGTCCGGCGAGACCGTCGCCCTCGTCGGCCCGTCCGGCGCGGGGAAAAGCACCGTCTTCCAGTTGCTCTTGCGCTTCTATGATCCGAGCGCCGGACGCGTGCTTATCGACGATGTCGATATCGCCCGCCTCGATCCGCGCGATCTCCGATCAATGATCTCGGTGGTGGAACAGAACGCGCCGCTCTTTTCAGGAACCGTCCGCGACAATATCGCCTACGGGCGGCCGGAGGCGGGCGACGAGGAGATCCGCGCAGCGGCCGAGGCGGCGAACGCCGCGGATTTCGTCGCCGATCTTCCCGGCGGCTTCGACGCGGAGATCGGACCCTCCGGCGTGCGCCTCTCCGGCGGCCAGCGCCAGCGGATCGCCATCGCCCGCGCCGTCCTGCGCGACGCGCCGCTCCTCCTCCTCGACGAAGCGACCAGCGCCCTGGATGCGGAATCCGAACGCGCCGTGCAGGATGCCTTCGCGACCATCACGAAGCGTAAAACCACGTTGGTGATCGCCCACCGGCTCGCTACTGTGCGGTCGGCGGATCGGATCGTCGTGCTGGACCAGGGCCGGGTGGTCGAGACGGGACGCCATGACGAGCTGACGGCGCGGGGCGGCCTCTACGCGCGCCTCGCCCGCCTGCAGTTCGAAGAGGCGGCCTGACGGCCTTAAGAGAGCGTTCGGGGACTGACGGAATGGGACGACTGCTGACAGGCGCGCTGGCGCTCGCGATCGCCGCTGCGGCGGTCTTCGCCGGGCGCACGCTGCTGATTTTCAACGCCTTCGATACGATCGAAAATGATTTCGACGGGCTCTGCCAGCCGGTGGTCGGCCTCGTCGGCCCGGAAGACCTGCAGATCGTGCCGGGGGACAAGACCGTCTTCGTCTCGTCCCACGACCGCATCGCCGTCGCGAAGGGCGAGGCGACCCGCGGCGGGATCTACGCGTTCTCCCTCAACGACCCCCTCGGCGGCGAAAGCTGGCGCGACCGGACCGGCGGGGCGCCGTCGAATTTTCTTCCGCACGGGATCTTTTATTACCAGAACGGCGAGCTGCGGCGTCTTTTTGTCGTGAACATGGCGACAACGTCGGTCGAGATCTACGACGTTTCGCCGGACTATGAGCTGACGCACGCCGAGACCGTGACCTCGCCGATGCTGACGAGCCCGAACGACGTGTTCGCCACCGGGCCGCGGACATTCTACGTCACGAACGACGTCGAAGCCGGCCGCGACACCCTGCTCGGCACCGCCCATGCGCTCCTCCAGAAACCGACGGGGACGGTCTATCTCTTCCGCGACGGCGAATGGTCGAGCGTCGCCTCCGGCCTTCGGTTCGCGAACGGGATCGCGGTGAACGCCGCGGGCGACCGCGCCTATGTCGCCGAAGCCTCCGGCAAATCCGTCGCCCTCTTCGCGCGCTCCGAAGACGGGGCGCTCGACCCCATGCGCACCTTCGAGCTCGACACCTCGGTCGATAACATCAATCTCGATGCGGAGGGCGACTTGTGGATCGGCGCGCACCCGAAGCCGCTCGAACTGCAGCCCCATGAGCGCGATCTCGATCATCTCTCCCCGAGCGAGGTCGTCCGCGTCCGCTTCGGCGCAAGCGCTGCGGAGGACGAGCGCGAGACCGTGTTCCTCGACGACGGGCGACTTCTTTCAGGGTCCACTTCGGCGGCGCGCGCCGGAGATCACCTCATCATCGGCGCTCTTTACCAGGAGAAATTCCTGGTCTGCCAGATGGGCGCCACCCTGCCGCGGTATTGAGGATCGTGTTCGACGGAACATATCGCTCGACCCGCGGCGGCGTCGCCGGGCTCTCTTTCGACGATGCGGTGACTGCCGGCCTCGCACCCGATGGCGGGCTCTTCGTGCCGGAGGCCTGGCCGCAGCTCGACCGCTCGCTCCTCTGCGACCCCTCCGCGACGTTTGAAGAGACGGCCCTCGCCGTCGCGACGGCCTTCGCGCCGCGCTATGATCGCGAGGCGATGCGGTCCGCTGTCGATGCCGCTTACGGACGGTTTTCTCATCCGGCTCGCGTCCCGCTCGTCCAGACGGGTCCGGCCGACTGGGTGATGGAGCTCTTCCACGGGCCGACGCTCGCCTTCAAGGACGTCGCGATGCAGCTCCTCGGGCGGCTGTTCTCGAACGCCCTGGAGCGAACCGGCGGACGGATGACCGTCGTCGGCGCGACCTCGGGCGATACGGGCGGGGCGGCGATCGAGGCGCTTGCGGGTCGACCCGGGGTCGAAGTCGTCATGCTGCACCCGGAGGGCCGCATTTCCGATGTGCAGCGCCGGCTAATGACGACGGTGCATGCGAAGAACATCGCCAACGTCGCGATCAACGGATCCTTCGACGACTGCCAGCAGATCGTGAAAGCGCTCTTCGCCGACGAGGCGTTCCGCGAGGAGGTCTCCCTCGGCGCCGTCAATTCGATCAACTGGGCGCGGATCATGGCGCAGGCGGCCTATTACGTGCAGGCCGCCCAGCGTCTCGGCGGGTCGGACCCCGTGCATTTCGCCGTTCCGACGGGTAATTTCGGCGACGCGTTCGCGGGCTATGTCGCGGGGCGGCTCGGCGCCAATGTCGGCCGCATCATCATTGCGACGAACAAGAACGACATTCTCGACCGGGCGCTGCGCGACGGCGTGTATGAACCCGGCGCGGCTCAGGCGACGATTTCACCAGCCATGGACATTCAGGTCGCCAGCAATTTCGAACGCATGCTGTACGAAGCGACGGGCCGCGAAGCGGCGTCGGTACAGGCGGCGATGGCGGCGCTGAAGGTCGATCGGCGCTTCGACATCCCGCCCGGGGCTTTGAAGCGCATGCGCGATCATCTCGTTTCCTGCCGCGTCGATACCGAAGAAACGGAAGAGGCCATGCGGACGGCCCTCGCCGAGACAGGCATGCTGATCGATCCGCATACGGCCGTCGGCGTCGCTGCGGCGCGTCGGGCCCGCCGCGAGGTCCGTCTTGACGGCGTCGTCGTCACACTCGCGACGGCCCATCCCGCAAAGTTCCCCGATATTGTGGAGACGGCGACGGGCGAGAAACCCGCCTTGCCCGAGCGCTACTGCGATCTCTTCGAGCGAGAAGAGCGCGTCGCCCGGCTGCCCGCTTCGACCGGCGCCGTCGCCGATTTCGTCCGCAACCGGCGCGCCGGATGAGCGATCCTGAGCCCGAGGTGTTTGCGAGCGGCGCGCGCGCGGTGTTTGACCCCGTTCCAGGCGCACGGACGGCCGCCGTCGCCGTCGTCCTCGACGCCGGGTCGCGCAACGAGCGGGCGGAGGAAGCGGGCGCCGCGCACCTCATGGAGCACGCGGCCTTCCGCGGGGCGGCGGGCCGCTCGGCGCGGGAGATCGACGAGACGATCGAGGACCTCGGCGGCTCCCTCAACGCCTCGACGACCCATCAGCACACGGCGTTCTACGCCCGCGTCCGCGCCGACGACGTCCCCGTCGCTGTCGAAATCCTGTCGGACATCGTCCGCGAGCCGCACCTCGACGAGCGCGACGTCGCGACCGAGCGGGAGATCGTCCTGCAGGAGATCGACGAGGCGCTCGAGACCGGCGAGGACGTCTGCCTCGATCGCCTGCAGGAGGCCGCCTTCGGGTCGACCCCCCTCGCGCGCAGCGTGCTCGGAACGCGGGATGCCGTCGCGAGCCATACCGCGGAGCGCCTCCGCGCCTTCATCGCGCGCGCCTATGCAGCCGAGGCCTGCGTCCTCGCCGTCTCCGGCGGCTTCGACGCGGACGCTGCACGCCGCGCGGCGGAGCGCGGCTTCGGCGCGTGGCCCCACGCCCGCGCGGCGGCGCCTGTCGAACCCGCCTCGTTCGTCGGCGGCGAGAGGGACTTCGCGCTGGGGGAGCGGCAAGGTCACCTGGCGCTTGCTTTTCCGGGCCCGGCGGCGACCGACGCCCTGCGGCCGGCGGCGCGCGTGCTCTCAGAACTCCTCGGCGGCGGGGTCTCCTCGCGGCTCAACCGCAAGATCCGGGAGGAGGCGGGGCTCGCCTATACGGTGTACAGTTTTTACGATCCGTACGCCGATACGGGGGCCCTCGGCGCCTACGCCGCCGGCGATCCGGACGATCTCGACGACATCGAAGCGATCATGCGCGCGGAGTTGGCGGATCTCGCGGCGGGTCCCGGCGGCGCCGAGCTTCGCCGCGCCAGGGCGCAGCTCGTCGCCGGCGCGCTCATGTCCCGGGAAAGCCTCGCAAGTCGGGCCGAAGCCGCGGCGAACGACGTGTTGACCTTCGGGCGCCCCCTCGGCGAGACCGAGATCGAACAGCGCGTCGCCGCCGTCACGGACGCGGAGATCGCCGAGGTCGCCCGTGCGGCGCTGGCGGGTCCCGCGGCCCGGTCGGTCGTCGCGCCCAGATCGACGTAGACGACGGAGCGCGCATCGGTGCTGGCGACAGCGATCCTTCAGGCGGGCGAAGCGGCGAGGAGCGTCCTCGACGTGCGCGGCGCGCTGACCCAAGGCGCGGTTATCGGCGGCTTCGTCCTGTCGGGCGCTCTTTTCGTCGGCCTCTCGGCGCTTCGCCGGGCGCCCTTTGCGTCGCCCGCGCCGACGGCCGCCGCCATGCTGCTCGCAGCTGCGGCGATGGAAACGGCGATCTTCGGCTACGCGCCGGCCCGCTCGGTCTTCATCGGCGCCTTCTTCGCCGCGGCGCTGATGCATGTCGCCTCTCTCGTCGGCGCATGGCGGGAGGGGTGGAAGCGCTGGATCGCGCCCGGTCTCGCCGCCCTGTCGTTCGTCGTCATCGCCTTCGGCGCGGCGTTCGCTCCGGGCGGGGAGGGCGACCAGATCGCGCTTATCCTGCTCGCAGGCGTCGCGCCGGCCGCCGTCGTGATCGCGGCGCTCGCCGGCCGCAAGCAGGCGCGGTACGCAGCGCCGGGCGTCATCCTCGCCGCGGCCGCCCTGCCGGCCGCTTTTCTCGGCGTTATCGACGGGCGGCAGACATGGCTGGCGAATTTCGGTCCGCATACAGCCTTCGCGCTCGGTCTGGCGCTGGTCGCCTTCGTCGCCCTCGGGACGTTCGGCGCCGGCCCGCGCCCGCCCTCCAGACCATCGCCCGAAAAGAGCGACGACGAGACGCTCTCCGCCGTCATGGACTATGCGGGCTTCGCGGTCTGGGACTGGCGAGCGGCGTCCGGCGCCGTCGCGACGGACGCCGCCCGACGGCTGATCGCGCCCGGCGTCGACGGGCCGCGGGGTCTCGACGCTCTCAGGAGCGCTCTTGATACGGAGAGCCTCGCTCTCTTCGACCAGGCGACCCGCGCAAACGACGACGGCGCGTTCGACATCCCGCTTTCCACCAAGGCGGGCCGGCGCCTCCGCATGCGCGGCGCCCGCGCCGCCGGCGCCGACGGGCCGGAACGGGTCCTCGCGATTTTCGACGAGACCGGCGCCGAGCCGCAAAGACCGCCGGCCGCGAGCCGGCCGGTCACAGAAAGCCGACCCGAGGCTGCGCTGAAAAGCACGCCCGAGCCAGGACGGCCCGCATCCTTCCGTCCGCGCAGCGACAAGCCGGATCGCCGCCAGAAGCCGAGGCGGGAGGCCGACGCGCAGCCGTCCCTCGCCGCCCTCGGGGGCCTTCGAAACCGAAGCGCCTTCCTCGTCGCGGCGGACGACGCTCTCGCCCGGGCGTCCGACGAGGACGGCATGCGCCGGGCGATGTTCGTCATCGACCTCGACCGGTTCAAGACGGTGAATGACGCCTTCGGAGAATCGGGCGGCGATATCCTTCTAGGGACGGTCGCGGAGCGCCTGAAAACAGCCGAGGGCCCGCGCGCTCTCATCGGCCGCCATGGAGAGGACAGTTTCGCCGTCTGGGCGCTGATCGACGCCAGGGGTCCGAGCGTCAAGGACGCGGCGGAGCGCCTGCGCGTCCTCGTTTGCGAGCCCGTCGATATTCAGGGGTCGCCTGTTCACCCCGCCGCGAGCGTCGGCGCAAGCCTCGCCAGAGAGGAGGAGACCTTCGCCGCGACCCTACTCGGCGAGGCGGAACTCGCCCTTGCGGATGCGAAGACGGCGGGCGGCGACTGCGTCGTCGTCTACGATGCGGCGAAAAGCGAGCCGCCTGCGGAGCGGTTCGGGCGCGAACAGGCTCTGCGCGACGGGATCGAGGCGGGCGAAATCGAGGCGCACTACCAGCCGGTGATCCGCCTCGCCGACGGGGCGGCGGCGGGCTTTGAGGCGCTGGTGCGCTGGCGGCGCTCCGACGAGGCGCTCGTTCCGCCTTCGGAGTTTCTTGCACTGGCGGAGGAAAGCGGGCTTCTTGAAAAGATGGAGCGCCAGGTGCTCGACATCGCCTGCCGCGATCTCGCCGCCTGGCGGCGGGAGACCGGGCGCGGCGACGTCTTCGTCGCGGTGAACGTCTCCTCTCGCCGCCTCGACCGGCCCCAGGACCGGCTCGCTTTCGTGCAGGCTGTGCGCGACGCACTTTCCGCCCACCGCCTGCCGCGGGGCGCTCTGCGCATCGAGGTCACTGAAGACCAGATCATGCGGAACCCGGACGGCGTCGAACAGGCGCTGCGGGCGGTGAAGGAGCTGGGCGCCGGCCTCGCCCTGGACGACTTCGGCGCCGGGCATTCTTCGCTCGCGCGCCTTCGCCGCTTTGATTTCGACGTTCTGAAGATCGACCAGGCGTTCGTGAAGACCCTCGATGCGGACACGGACAATGTCGCCATCGCTCGCTCCATCGTGAACCTCGCCCACGATCTCGGCATGACCGTCGTCGCCGAAGGCGCGGAGAACGAGGCGACCGCGCGGCGCCTGCGCACCATGGGATGCGAGTACGCCCAAGGCTTCATCTTTGGCGCTCCGATGGCCTATCCGGACGCGACGCGGTTCCTCTCGCTTTACGGCGCGGACGCCTGAGCCCGAGGCGGAGGGCCCGTCAGTGCACGGTCCGGTCGCCTTTCGCGGTCGAGGACCAGACGTCTGACAGCATCGCGGCGGAGACGCCGAGCTTGGCGAAGGCGCCGCGCCAGACGCGGGTCCGGTCGAGATCGAAGAGGAGAGCCTCGTCCGCCTCGCAGATCTGCCAGGCGTTCTGGGAGATTTCCGTCTCCAGCTGTTCCGGCCCCCAGCCGGCGTAACCGAGGGCCATCATCGCCCGCTTCGGGCCGGCTCTCGCTGCGTCGGCGCCTGCAAGATCGACCAGCGCCTCGCGCGTCGTGGTGACGCCGATCTCCGGCGTGACGCGCAGGGTTTCCTCAAGCCGGTAGTCGAGGGAGTGGACGACGACGCCGCGCTCGGTCTGCACCGGGCCGCCGAACATGACCGGCCTGTCCGCGACTCCCCTGCGCTCTTCGATATCCAGTTGCTCCAGAAGCTCCGAGAGCGTCAGTTCCGCAAGCGGCTTGTTGACGATGACCCCCATCGCGCCTTCCTCGTCGTGCTGGCAGACGAAGATGACGGCCTGCTCGAAACGCGGGTCGCCCATATCAGGCGTTGCGATGAGCATGCGGCCTGCGAGGCTTTCCTCGACCATGCCCGGCTCCTCCTGCGTCGATCGAAGGGGCAGGCTAGCCGCTCGCGGCGGAGGGGTCCACGCGCCGGCGCCGCGTCTTTGCAACCCGCCGCGCGACGCGATATCGAGCGCCGACGCGCAACGAAAACCGGAAAGGACGCCGCCATGGCCGTGCAGGTGAACGACAAACTTCCCGAAATGGAGCTCATCATCGTCGATGCGGACGGGCAGACGAAAAAACCCGCCGCGGACGTCGTCGGCTCGGGCAAGGTCGTCCTCTTCTCCGTGCCGGGCGCCTTCACGCCGACCTGTTCGGCGAAGCACCTGCCGGGCTTCGTTCAGCACGCAAAGGACTTCCAGGGGAAGGGCGTCGATAAGATCGTCTGCCTCGCGGTCAACGACGCCTTCGTGATGGAAGCGTGGGGCAAAGAGGCGGGCGCGATGGACGACGTCGTAATGGTCGCCGACCACGACGCGTCGTTTTCCAAAGCCCTCGGGCTCACCTTCGACGGATCGGCCTTCGGTCTCGGCCTGCGCTCCCAGCGCTTCGCCCTCGTCGCCGAGAACGGCGTCGTGACCCAGCTTTTCGTCGAAGAGCCGGGCGCCTTCGAAGTGTCGAGCGCGGAGCACGTGCTGCGCCATCTTTGAGGCGAAAACGGCGACCTAAGCCGGCGTCCCTGCGCGCGCGAGGGCGTCGGCGCGGTCGTTCTCCGGATCGCCCGAGTGGCCCTTCACCCAGCGCCATTCGACGGGCCGGGCGTTCGCAAGCTCGTCGAGGACGACCCAAAGGTCCTGGTTCTTCACAGGCTTCCTGGAGGCGGTCTTCCAGCCGTTCTTCTTCCAGGATTTGATCCACTGGGTCACGCCGTTCTTCACGTACTGGCTGTCCGTGTAGATTGTCATCGACGCGCCCTTGTCGGCGGTCTCCAGCGCCTTGATGGCCGCCATCAGCTCCATGCGGTTGTTGGTCGTCGCCCGCTCGCCGCCCTTCAGCTCCTCACGCGCCGTCCCTTTCAGGAGGACGACGCCCCAGCCGCCAGGTCCGGGATTGCCGGAGCACGCTCCGTCCGTGTACGCGATGATCATTGGGCTTCTCCCGGAAGGCCGTCGAGCCGGCGAAAGAAGCGAAGTTTGTCCGCATATTCAAGCGGGTCCTTCGGCGTTACGAGGGCGTCTTCTCGCGGGTTCTCGACATCGTAAAGGCGCGTCAGCAGGAACCGGAGGCACGCTGCGCGGCACAGCGGAAGGAGGGCGGCTTCTTCATCCACGCTCAACGCCCGCTCGCGCCGATAGGCGGACAAAAGCGCCGCGGTCTTCGCCGCATCAAGGCCCTCGTCGCTCCCACACCAGGATATCAGTACGACGGCGAGGTCGTAGGCGAAGGCTTCGTCGGCGGCGAAATAAAAATCGATGACGCCGATCAGAAGGTTGCCCTCGAAGAGCGCGTTGTCCGGAAAAAGATCCGTATGCACAGCGCCGGACGGCAAGCCCGCACGCCGCCACGTCTCAAGAGCGCGGCGTTCCGTTGAAAGATCGCTTGCAAGGTCCGGTGCAAGGGCCTCGAACGGCGCCTCCAGCTCGGCGAGCAGCGCTGCGACGCCTTCAGCCCCAAGCGGGTTCGGCCTTGCAAGCGGGAAGCCGGCGGACGCCCGGTGCAGACGGCCGAGCGCCGCGCCGCCTTCGCGGCATTCCTCAAGCCCGGGCGCGTCGAGCGTCGCGCCCGGAAGCCGTTCGACGATCGCGGCGGCTTTGCCCGCCACGCGGCTGACGAGCCCGCCGTCTATCCGTCGGCGCGGGCGGGGGCAGGGAGCGCCGCGGTCGCGCAGATGCTCCGTCAGCCTCAGAAAGTAAGGAAGGTCGGCTTCCGGCGTGCGACGCTCGAAGACGGTGAGCACATGTTCGCCGCCCGTCGTCGACAGGAAATAATTGGTGTTTTCGACGCCCGCCGCAATCGGCGTCAGGCGCTTGGCCGTGCCGAGATCATAGTCCGCAAGAAGAGCGTCAAGCGCCGCCGGCGAGACCTCCGTGTAAACCGCCACGGCGTCAGCCGGCGAGGGCGCGCGGCGTGACGACCGCCGGCGGACGGAAAGCGACCGTTTCTTCCGTCTGGCGGCGTTCCTCCACGACGACGTCGCCGCAATGCGTGCGTAATGCGGCGAGCAACGCCTCGATGCTCGTTTCCGGGGTGGAGGCGCCTGAGGAGACGCCGATCGTCCGGGCGCCGGCGATGAATTCCGTCGGCGGCGCGGCGGGTTCGTCGACGAGCACGGCTTTCGGGCATCCGGCGGCCCGCGCCGTTTCAACCAGGCGGTTGGAGTTCGACGACGCCGGGTCTCCGACGATCAGCATCACGTCCGCTTCCCCCGCGATCGCTTTCACCGCATCCTGACGGTTCGAGGTGGCGTAGCATATGTCGCCTTTCGCCGGGCCGACGAGGGCGGGGAAACGCTCGCGAAGGACGGCGAGGATCGAGGCGGTGTCGTCGACGGAGAGGGTCGTCTGGGTGACGTACGCGATCTTGTCCGGATCGGCCGGCTGGAACCGTCTCGCGTCCTCCTCGGTTTCAATGAGGGTCGCTGCGCCTTCCGGCAGCTGACCGAGGGTGCCGATCACCTCCGGGTGCCCCGCATGGCCCACGAGGGCGACGGCGAGCCCCCGCGCGTGGAAGCGTTTCGCTTCGGCGTGGACTTTCGAGACTAGGGGGCAGGTCGCGTCGATATAGGTGAAGCCGCGGGCGTCCGCGGAGCAGGGGACCGCCTTCGGAACGCCGTGGGCGGAGAAAACGACGGGGCGCTCTGGATCAGCCTCGCTCAGGTGGTCGACGAACACCGCGCCCTTCGCGCGCAGCGCACCGACGACCTGCGCGTTGTGAACGATCTCATGACGCACGTAGACGGGGGCGCCGAATGTCGCGAGCGCATCCTCCACCGCGCGGATCGCCCGCTCGACGCCGGCGCAAAAACCGCGCGGGGCCGCCAAAAGAATGCGGACTGCATCGCCTTGCGCCATCGTCTCCCTCAGAGCCGCGCCCGGTCCTTGAAAGCCAGGCTGCGGTCGGTTTGCGCCGCGCCGCGGGAACGCCTATCACCCCGTATCGCTGTTCGCGGATCGCGGCGGTCTTTCCGCGACATTCCAGCGACCACTTAAGGACATAGGACATGAAAAAAGCGTGCGTGATAACGCTTTTGGCCGCATCGGTCCTCTCGGCATGCGCCGGCGCCTTCTCTCAGGGCGCGCGCGACCGGAACCCGGGCCCCTGCCCGGCGGCGATCATCCTGGACGATGCGTCGCGCCTTGTTGAATTCGAGGGCGAGCCCGCGCCGGAAGCGATCGCATACACGGCGGAGATGATCGCCATCCGCACCACCTGCCGATATTTCGACGACGTGCCGATCCGCGCCCGCGTCCAGGTGGAGATGGCCCTCGGCCGCGGCCCGGCGGGCGAGGCGCGCCGGCGCGACTTCCCTTACTTCGTCGCCGTCACGCGGACCGATCGCGAACTCATCGGCAAGCGCGAGTTCACGCGCTCCGTCTCCCTCGCGAAAGGCGATGCGAAGGTGGTGATCGTCGATATCGACAACATCGTCATTCCACGCGCCGGCCGGGCGACGTCCGGCACGAACTTCGAAATCGTCGTGGGGTTCGCGCTCACTCGCGAGCAGACGATCTACAACCGCACGGGCAAGAGCCTGAAGTTCCCGGAGCTTTGATGAGCCTCGTCCGCTCACTCACCGATCTCGTCGCGGCCGCGTTCGAGGCCGAGGGTCTTGATCGCGCCTATGGCCGCGTCGCGCCGTCGGACAGGCCCGACCTCTGCCAGTTCCAGTGCAATGGCGCGCTCTCCGCAGCGAAGGCCGCGAAGACCAATCCGCGGGCGATCGGCGAGAAGGTCGCGGAGCGGCTCAAAACCGACGACCGGTTCGCGGACGTCGCCGTCGCCGGGCCCGGTTTTCTCAATCTGACGCTGACGGACGAGACCCTCGCCGAAGCCGGGGAGGCGCTTGCGCAGGCTGGCGCCGGCGCCGCGCCGCAGGCGGAGGTTCGCGAGAAAATCGTCGTCGATTATGGCGGCGCGAACGTCGCGAAGCCGCTCCATGTCGGCCATCTTCGCTCGGCCATCATCGGCGAAAGCGTGAAGCGCATCATGCGCGCCGTCGGCCATGAGGTCGTCGGCGACGTGCACCTCGGCGACTGGGGCCTGCAGATGGGCCAGCTCATCTCGACCCTCGCCGTCGAGCGGCCGGAGCTTCCCCATTTCGATCCCGCTTTCGAAGGCCCGTATCCGGACGAGCCGGCGGTCAGCCTGGCAGAGCTCGAAGCCCTTTACCCCCGCGCCTCCCACGCTTCGAAAACCGACGAGGCGCGCCGCGACGCCGCCCGCAAGGCGACTGCAGAGCTGCAGGCGGGCCGGGCGGGATACCGCGCTCTGTGGCGGGATTTCGTCGCCGTCTCTGTCCCAGTGGTGCGCGGAGAATATGGAGAGCTGGGCGTCGTTTTCGACCTCTGGAACGGTGAAAGCGACGTACAGCACCTCATTCCGGATTTGGTCGCAGATCTTGCGGCTCGGAAAGTCAGCGAGGCCTCCGACGGCGCAGTCGTGGTCCGCGTCGCCCGGGAGGACGACAAAAAAGAAATTCCGCCGCTTATTCTCGTCACCCGCGACGGATCATCCGTTTACGCAACGACGGACCTTGCGACGATCCTCGACCGCAAGCAGGAGATCGGCCCCGACCGGGCGCTCTATGTGGTCGACCAGCGCCAGGCCCAGCATTTCGAACAGGTCTTCCGCGCCGCAGACCTCGCAGGCCTCGCCGCTGAGGACCGGCTGGAGCACATCGGCTTCGGCACCATGAACGGGGCGGACGGCAAACCCTTCAAGACCCGCGAAGGGGGCGTCCTGCGTCTCCGGGATCTCATCGACCTGGTGCACGAGCGGGCGCGGGAGCGCATCGAGGCGGGCGGGGTCGGCGCCGAGCTGGACGAGGGCGAGCGCGACGACATCGCGAAGAAAGTCGGCGTCGCGGCCCTGAAATTCGCCGACCTCTCCAATCCACGAACCACGGACTACATCTTTGATCTCGACCGTTTCCTCTCCTTCGAAGGCAAGACCGGGCCCTATCTCCTTTACGCGCTGGTACGGATCAAATCGCTCCTGCGCCGGGCCGGCGAGGATCACCCGGTAGGCGCCCTGATCGTCGAGGGCGAGCCGGAGCGGGCCCTGGTCCTGACCGTCGACGCCTACACAGAAGCCGTGCGCGCCGCCGCCGACCGGCGCATGCCCCACATCCTCTGCGACCACGCTTTCGCCCTCGCCCAGAGCTTCGCGAAATTCTACGCCGCCCGCCGCGTCCTCGACGAACCGGACGCGGCCCTGCGCGCGAGCCGGCTGCGCCTCGCCGCCGCCGTCGGCGATCAGCTCGCCGCCGTCCTTAACCTCCTGGGCATCGACGCCCCGGATCGGATGTGACGACCGACTTGCGCGCCGGCGCGACTCGCTAAGCGCATTATCTGCGACTCGCCGCGCCGCAACAAACCTGATGCGTGTGCGTCCAACACGTTGACCACACGAGATTTTCTCATTCGAAAGCGCACAAAGTGCACGTGTGTTCCGTGTGCAACGGTGCTCCCGTTCGCTCACAAAGTGTCACGCGTCTGTTAAATTCCGGGCGTATCGCCCTGATCGACAGCGGAACTGCAGCGGTAACGGTTTCGCCTCCGTCGCATTACGCTCAATGGGGATTTCAATGAAGCTGACGAACAAACTGGCCGTCTCCTCGGCCGTTCTCGCCATCGTCGCCGCCGCTCCGGCCGCTGTGATGGCGCAGTCGATCTCGGGCGCCGT
>JBCBJX010000008.1:0-57656 GCA_038522735.1 Pseudomonadota bacterium | reverse complement strand
GGATCGCGACCGGCGCGGCGACGCCGCGCGCCCGGGCCGCGGCGGCGATCGCTTCGAGCTCCGGCTCGGATTCGGCGTTGAACTGATGAATGCCCCCGTCGAGCCCCGCCTCGATCTCGCGGCAGGTTTTGCCCACCCCGGCGAAGACGATCTTCGAGGCGGGAACGCCCGCCGCCAGCGCCCGGCGCATCTCCCCTTCGGAGACGACGTCCGCGCCCGCCCCCCGCTTCGCCAGTGTGCGGACGACCGCGACGTTCGAATTCGATTTCACGGAGTAGGCGACGAGCGCGTCGAGGCCCTTAAAGCCCTCCGCGAACACCCGGTAGTGCCGCTCGAGCGTCGCCGTCGAATAGACGTAGACGGGCGTTCCGACCTCGTCCGCGATCTCGTCGAGGGAAACCTCCTCGCAGAACAGCCGCCCGTCCCGGTGCTGAAAGTGGTCCATTGTCCTAAGACCCGCCCATCCCGGCCGCGTTCGCCGGCGGCGGGGGCTCACGAAGAGGCGCTTTTTTCCCGCAGGCGCCGAGGGGCGCGACGAGGAGCGTCAGGGCGAGGAGGCTGCAAAGGAGGCGCACGGCGTCTATCTCTCCGGCGAAGCTGAAGGTCGAGAGCCATGCCCTCGTTTCTGGATGTGCGCGAGCCGCGGACGTGGATCGTCGTCCTCTCCGCGGTCGGCGCGCTTTTTCTTCTCTATGTGACGATCGCCGCCTCGGTTCCGCAAGGGGGCGGGGTGTCGTCCTACGCCGTCGGCGACATGCGGGATTTCAACAGGTCCCTGCCGCCGCGTCCCGCGCCATACGAGACGGTGCAAGGCCCGGAGGGCGCGTTCTCCTTGCGCGACTTCGAAGGCCAGATCGTGCTCGTGAACGTCTGGGCGACCTGGTGCGCGCCCTGCGTCGAGGAGCTTCCCTCCCTCGTCGCCCTCGCCGACGCGATGCCGGCGCAGAGCTTTGAGTTCGTACCTGTCAGCCTCGATACGGACCGGGAGAAATCGGAAGCCTTCCTCGCCCGCCTCGGGATCGAGATGCCGGTGAACCTCGACCGCAATTTCGCCCTCGCGACCGCGATAGGCGCGGCGGACACCGTCCCGGCGACGATCCTCTACGATAAAAGAGGCCGGGAGATCGGCCGCCTCGTCGGCGGCGCCGACTGGTCCTCCCCGGACGCGATCCGCCTTGTCCGAGCCGCCGTGAACGGAGAGATCTGAAGGGGTGAGAGAGCCCAAAATCCGCTCACCCCGGGCGAAAGCCGGGGCCTCTCTAAACGGGGCCCGTTCGGGCGGCGGGAGGTCCCGGCTTTCGCCGGGATGAGCGGGGGTCGTTCACCGCGCGAGCCTTTCCTCCGCCCACCGCCGCCAGTTCAGCGCCACGGACGGCGTCTTAGCGATCTCGCGCAGAAGCTCCGGCGTCAGCTCTTTTTTCGCGATGGTGGTGAGGCGCTGGAAACGGGCGACGGTCCAGTTCTCGGGGCCGCGCTCCTCCAGCGCCAGCGCGTCGCCGGCGGCGACGGTTCCCTCGCTCAGCACCCGGAAATACCAGCCGCATCGGCCGTTCATCAGCATCGCCTGGGGCAGGCTTTCGTCTTCGAACTTCAGGGCGAACTTGAAACAGGGCTGGCGGGGCTGGGCGACCTGCAGGGCGAGGCCCGTCGCCGAGCGGAAGACGTCGCCGATGCGGACGTCGGTTTCGTCGAACCCCTTGGTGGTCAGATTTTCGCCGACGCCGCCGGCGACCCATTTCCCGGCGTGCTCAGGAAACTCCTCCGCCCACCTTGGGTAATGCTCGCCGGGATAGGCGTAGACCGCTTTTTCCGGCCCGCCGTGAACACGGAGGTCCGCGACCCCGTCGCCTTCGATCCCGGTCGTCCCGACGCGGACCCGGTCGGCCGTCGGCCGCTTCACGATGCCGCTTGGAACGCCGTCGGGACCGAGCCGCTCCACCTTTCCGACCTGCAGTCCGACGATCCGGATGGTGTTGTCCGCCATTATCCGCTCTCCCGTGCTGTCAGGAGTATCGATCGCGGGCGTCGCCGCGTCCACGGCGCGTTCGGCCCGTCAGTCGACCGCGCGGATATCCGGGCGGAAGCGTTCACGGCCTTCGTCGTCCATGCCGTAGCCGACGAGGAAGGCGTCCCGGTCGCAGACGAAACCGACATGGTCCGCCCCCGCCCCGTCCGGCGCGGTCTGCTTGTCGGCGAGCACGGCGGCCCGCACGGACGCGGCGCCGCGCGAGAGGAGATGGGCCCGCGCGAACGCGAGGGAGCCGCCGGAATCAAGGACGTCGTCGGCGAGGAGAATGCGACGGCCCGCCGGATCGAGGGCGAGATCCTGGACGAGATCGACGGCGCCGGAAGAGCGGCGCTCATGGCCGTAGGAGGAGAGCCGAATGGTCTCGAGACGCGCGTCGATCCCGGCGCGGAAAAGCGCCCGGCCGAGATCCGCCGCGAAGGGCAGGCCGCCGAGGAGGATGGCGATGAGGAGAAGCTCCTCCCCCTCCGGATGATCCGCCGCGATCTCGCCCGCCATCGCCTCGACGCGCGCGGCGATCGCCTCCGCCGAGATCGGAAACGGCGTCATCGGATCACCGGTCCCGCCTGACGAGCCGCACCGTGCGCGCGCCGCCGGGAGGTTCAAGGGCGATCAAGAGCGGCGAGCTTGCGTTCGGCGGCGTCTGGGCCGCCGGCGCGCGCACCGACCAGCGTTTGAGAACGCCGCCGTCCGCGTCGATCGCCTCGGCGACCAGCGCCGGGTTCGGCTGCGGCGCGTCGGTCCTGTTGATAAGGGCGGCTTCGACGACGACGCCGGTCCCATCCTCGGCGACCACGACGTTGAGGACGTCGACGATCACCGACGGCCCGCCGAGGCGCGCGCCGAAGTCGCCGATCCGCTCCCCGATCGGTCCCGCTCCGGCGAGGAAGAACGCGTAGACGCCCGTCGCCGCCCAAAGCGCCCAGCCGGCGACCCGGGCCGGCGTCGGGCGGAGCTGTTCTTTCCGGCGAAGCGTCATGCGGGCCGCTTCAAGACCGGTCGCCCCGCGGCGTTTCGCCGGTTTTGATCCGTCCTCGCGGGTCGCGCGCCAGACCGCGCCGCAGGCGGCGCAAAGAACCTCCCGACCGAGGGGGCCGATCTGTTCCTCCTCGACGCGGTAGCGGCGCGCGCAATCAGGGCAGGAGACGATCATTGGCGGGACGACTCGGCGTAGCTAGGTTGATCTGACATGGACGCTCCCTGAAGAGCGGCTTCACTCCGGATGCGAAAAGGACCAGGCGCGTGATCGTGCGTTTCGACAATGTCGGCCTGTCCTATGACGGCCGGGAGGAGACCCTCTCGGACGTCTCTTTCCAACTGCGCCCTGGCGATTTCCGGTTTCTGACCGGCGCGTCCGGCGCCGGCAAGACGACGCTCCTGAAGCTCATCTATCTGGCGCTCCGCCCGACCCGCGGCGAGATCACCGTCTTCGGCGAGGACGTGACCATGGCGCCGCGAGAGGCGCTGCCGGAGCTGCGCCGCCGGATGGGCGTCGTCTTCCAGGACTTCCGCCTTCTCGACCATCTCACCGTCTTCGAAAACGTCGCGTTGCCCCTCGAAATTCAGGGCCGTGATCATGCAAGTTATCGGGAAGATGTTTGCGAACTGTTAACCTGGGTGGGTCTCGCCGATAAGCTGGACGACAGCCCCGCGACCCTCTCAGGCGGCGAGCAGCAGCGCGTCGCCCTCGCCCGCGCCGTGGTCGGGAAGCCGGATCTCATCATCGCCGACGAACCGACCGGCAATGTCGATCCGCAGATGAGCGAGCGCATCATGCGGCTCTTCATCGAGATGAACCGGCTCGGCGCCGCGGTGCTGGTCGCGACCCACGATCTGGAACTCGTCCGCAAGCTGGCGAAACCGGTTCTGCGCCTTCAGTCAGGCCGTATTTTCAAGGTGGCGGCGGGCGGCGCGTCGAAACCCGCGACGGCGCGCTCATGAGCGATGCGCCCGCCGCCCCTCCCGCCCGCCGGCGCAGCCTGCTGCCGGACGCCGGCGCCGCGGGGCGCCCCCTGTCCGCCGCCGTCAGCGTCGTCAGCCTGCTCGCGGTTCTCGCCATCGCCGCGAGCGCCGCGATCTTCGACGTGACGGCGCGGTGGACGGACGATATCGAGCGGGCCGTCACCATCCGCGTGCGCGGGGTGAGCGCGGCGGAGATCGAGCGGGACGTCGCTGCGGTCCAGCGGGTCCTCGAGACGACCGGCGGCGTTGCGGGCTCGCGGGTCATCGACCGCAAGCAGGCGGCGGAGCTCCTGTCGCCCTGGCTCGGCTCCGGCGGCCTGCCGGACGACTTCCCCGTGCCGGCGCTCATCGCCGTCGAATTCGTCCGGGCGCCCGCGCCGGACCTCGAACTCCTGAGCGCCCGCGTCGCCGCGGCGGCGCCGGGGGCGAGCCTTGACGACCACCGCGCCTGGAACGCCCGCCTCCTCTCCTCCGCCCGCGCCATGCAGACCGCCGCCGTCGCGGTCTTCGCCCTCGTACTTGGGGCGGCGGCGGCGGTCGCCTCCTTCGCGGCCCGCGCAAGCCTCGCGGCCAATTCGCGGATCGTCGAAGTGCTGCACCTCATGGGCGCGACCGACGGCTATATCGCCGCGGCGGTGCAAAACCGGCTCCTGCGCGTCGCCGGCCTCGGCGCGGCGGCCGGCTGGCTCGGCGGAACGTTTTTCTTTCTGATCGGCCGCGCGGTTCTCAACGGCGCTGTCGATGTGACCACCGTCGGTCTCGGGCCGGTCTTCTGGACGCCGATCGCGCCGCTCGCCTGCATCGGCGCTGCGATCTTCGCCGGCCGGCAGTCGGCGCTCGCAACGCTCCGCGCGCAGCTCTGAGGCGGCGGACGATCGTTTGCCGGCCGGCCGGCGCACGGTAAACTCTTCATGAACGGGCCGGGGGCGGCCGGCTGAGGTGCTATGGTTCGTTGGTTCATCACCGCCGTGGTCGCGCTGGGGGCGGCGTTTGTCGCAGGCTTCGCCGTGTTCACAGCGGGACTGCCGGCCCATGACAAGCCGCAGGAAGGGTTTGAGGGCGTCGACGGCGTCGCAGCCCTGACCGGCGGCGGCGGCGTGCGGATTGAACGCGCGATGCAGCTCTTTGCAGCGGGCGCAGGCGAGCGGATGCTCATCTCCGGCGTCCATCCGGACACGCCCCTTTCCGACCTCCGCGCCCTCTGGGACGGCGCCGAGAACCGCTTCCAGTGCTGCGTAGATCGGGGCGAGATCGCCCGCACGACCCGCGGCAACGCTGCAGAGATCGCCGAATGGGCGCGCGCGAACGGCTACGACCGGATCATCATCGTCACATCGGACTTCCACGTTCCCCGAAGCGTCCTTGAACTGCGCCTGGCGGCGCCGGAGCTCGACATCGTCGCTGTCGCAACGCCCTCCGCCGCCACCGGACCCGGCCGATCCCTCAAAGGCTGGCGCATGCTCGCCTCTGAATACGCCAAGCTGCAGGTGCGGCGGGCCTCGCTCGTCTTCGGCGCCTGAGGCCCGCAAGATGCTCACGGACCTTCGATCGGCCGCTTACGCCGGCTTCATGGTCGTCGCGACCATCCTCATGGCCATCATCTGCCTGCCGACCCTCCTCGCCCCGCGGCGGGTCGCCGAACGCGCGACCAGGGTCTGGGCGCGCCTGATGCTCTGGGGTCTGAAATCATTCTGCGGGCTCTCCCACAGAGCGATCGGCGCGGAGAACAGGCCGGAGGGCGCGGCGATCGTCGCCGCGAAGCATCAGTCCGCCTGGGAGACGATCGCGTTCATCGTGGAGCTGCCGCGCCCTGTCGTGATCCTGAAAAAAGAGCTTCTCAACATTCCGATCTACGGATGGTGGGCGCGCAAATGCGGCCACATCGCCATAGACCGTTCCGCCGGCGCAAAAGCGCTCCGCCAGATGACGGCGGCCGTCCAGGCGGCCCTCGACGACGGGCGCCAGGTCGTTATTTTTCCAGAGGGCACCCGCGTCGCGCCGGGGGAAGAAAAGCCGCTTCAACCAGGTATTTCAGGGCTTTATCAGCGCACGGGCGCGCCGGTCATTCCCGTCGCCCACGATTCCGGCGTCTTTTGGCGCCATCCGGGATTGCGCCGCGCGTCTGGTGTAATAACACTGTCATATCTGCAACCATTGCCGGGGGGTCTCGATCGCAGATCGTTCCAGTCGCAGCTAAAACATGCGATCGATGCTGAGACCGCCCGCCTCCTCGCGGCGCCCGCGAACAGACCGTGATCACGGCTGTGGATAAACTCTCACGCCCGGGCAAAAGCGGCGATCGCGCAATAATTTCAGCGCCTTGGAAAACTCGGCCCAAAGGAACGAACCGGGATCAAAGCGTTAAGCACGCAGGACGCAGCGCATTATGAGATCGGTTCTTTCCCGAACTCTAGAGCGACCGATCCGGCTTGTCGGACCCCTGGCGATAGCAATCGCCCTCGCTTATTCAACTTACTGGTTCGTCGCAGCGCGGATACTCGAAGATGCTTTGACTAGTCAACTTCGACCTGCGCCTGAAACGGGCGTCTCCGTCGCCTACAGTTCGCTGTCGATCTCCGGTTTCCCGTTCCTCTGGCGCGCCCGTATCGAGAGCCCGCAAGCGCAGGCCGGGGGCGTCGGCCGCTGGTCGGCGGATCGCGTCGAGATCGACGCCCTGCCTTACAGTCTTTCGCGCGTGGTCCTTACGCTGAAGGGTCCGCAGCGCCTCGATTTCGATCCTGCGCTGGGGCTGCAGCTGGAAAGCGCGGTCCTGACCGGCGACACCTTGCGGGCGAGCCTCGCCCGCGGCGGCCCGAAGGGCGCGCCATGGCGCGGCGCGCTCGATCTGCGAAATGCGGAACTGCGGATCGACGGGACGGGAACCGCAGCCCTCGAGCGGTTTGTCGCCGACGCCTTTCCGGAGAGCGCAGGAGCGCGCGTCGGCGGACGGCTGACCGCGCCGGCCTGGTCGGACGCCTCAGGCGAACTCCGGATCGACTACGCCGATTTCGATGTGAGTTACGCCATGGACGCAACGGGCGGCGTCGACGCCCTCATCCGCTACATCCGCCTCGCCAATGGCGGCGGCGCGCTCTCTGCTGACGGAACTGTCCGTATATCGCCGGAGGGCGCCGCGTCCGGCGAAGCGACGGTTGATGTCCGCAAACCGAAACCGCTGATCGACGCCGCTGTCGCTTATGGAGCGTTGACGCAGGAGGACGCCGACGCGGCGAGCCTCGCCGTCGCTGCGAAAGGCATGTCGCAGGGCGGGGCCGCAAAACTCCGGATCGACTTCGACGACGCCGGCGTCAGGGTCGACGGCGTTGAGGTCGCGCGGCTCTAGTCGCCCCGATTGTCGCGGCCGAAGTTCGGGGCCGCGCTTTCCTGACCCGCGTCGATGATCGCCTTCCGGAGCGACCGTCCGCGCGCGAAGGCGTTTTCCAGCGTCTCGGCGTCGCCCCAGCGCACGGCGCGTTGGAGGGCGATCAGTTCCTCCGTAAACCGTCCGAGGGTCTCCAGCACAGCCTCCCTGTTGGCGAGGAAAACGTCGCGCCACATGACGGGATCGGACGCGGCGATCCGGGTGAAGTCGCGAAAGCCGCCTGCGGAGTATTTAACGATCTCCGCCTCCGAAACAGTCTCAAGATCGTCCGCCGCGCCGACGAGGGTGAAAGCGATGAGGTGCGGCAGATGGCTGGTGACGGAGAGCGCAAGATCGTGGTGCGCCGCGTCCATCGTCTCGACCCGCGCACCGAGTCCCGCCCAGAAGGCGCGGACCGTCTCGACCGCCTTGAGATAAGGCGCGTCTCGTCGATCAAGCGGCGTCAGCACGCACCAGCGATCGTGGAAGAGCTCCGCGAAACCCGCCTCGGGGCCTGATTGCTCCGTACCCGCAATGGGGTGCGCCGGAACGACCCGAAGGTCCGCCCGCGCGGCGCCCGCTTCGAGGAACGCGCCCTTCACCGAGCCGACATCGGAGACGACGAGGCCCGCGCAGTCCTTCGGGATCGCCTGCAGAACGCCCGCAGCGGCCCCGACCGGCGTCGCGACGATCAGATGGTCGGCGGCGCGCGCCGCGTCTTCCAGCGATGCGACGGCGTCTATAGCGCCGATTTCAAGCGCCTTGGCGGCGATAACGGCGTTTGTATCGACACCGATAACCTTGTCTGCGAGCGCCGCGCGCCGCGCGCCGCGGGCGACGGACGCGCCGATGAGGCCGACGCCGACGATGGCGAGGGTCCCGCTCACGGCGCGGATCCGTCAAGTGCGGCGAGGAACGCGTCGTTCGCCTCCGTCGAACCGATCGAGACGCGCAGGTGCTCCGGCAGTCCGTAGGCGGCGACGTCGCGCACGAGGACGCCTCCAGCGGCGAGGCGATCATGCAGCGCCCGAGCGCGGCCGTCGCCCGGAACGCGGACCAGCACGAAATTGCCTGCGCTCGGCGTCACGACGAACTGGCGCGCCTCCAAAGCAGCGACGAGGCGCGCCCGCTCAGCCGCGTTGTGGGCGCGGTTTCGTTCAACGAAGGCCTGGTCGCCGAGGGCCGCGAGGCCGGCCGCGAGCGCCGTGGACGCGACGTTGAACGGGCCGCGGATGCGGTTGAGGACGTCGGCGACCGCCGGGGGGCAATAGCCCCAGCCGAGACGAAGGCCGCCGAGGCCGTAAATCTTGGAGAACGTCCGTGTGACGACGACGTCGTCGCGATTACGGGCGAGGTCGAAACCGTCCTCGTAGTCCGGATCGTCCATGTACTCTGCATAGGCGGCGTCGACGACGAGGATGACGCCGTCGGGCAGCCCGTCGCGCAGGCGGAGGAGGTCGGCGCGAGGGATCCACGTTCCCGTCGGATTGTTCGGGTTGGCGACGAACACGATCTTCGTGTCGGAGTCGACGGCGGCGAGCACCGCGTCGATATCGGTCGTCAGATCGCGTTCAGGCGCTTTGACCACCCGCGCGCCGCAACCTGTCGCCGCGATCGCGTAGACCAGAAATCCGTGCTCGGACTGGACGATCGCGTCGCACGGCCCGAGATAGGCGCGGCAGAGAAGCTGCAGGACTTCATCAGACCCCGCGCCGCAGACGATGCGGTCCGCCTCAAGCCCGTGGAGCGCCGCGAGCGCCGCTCGAAGCTCGGTCGCGCTTCCATCGGGATAGCGCTCCGGCGCCTCCGCGTTCGCCCGGATCGCCTCAAGAGCGGCGGGCGACGCGCCGAGGGCGCTTTCGTTTGAGGAGAGCTTATAGACGCGCGCCGCGCCCGCTGCTTTCGAGGCGCCGCCTTTATAAGGTGTGATGTCGAGAACGCCGGGGCGCGGCTCGGGGGCGGGCATGGGTCGACGCTCCTTGCGAAAGAGCGCCTCCCTAGCGCGCCGGGCCTGCGGCCTCAATGCGCGCCCGACGTTGCGGGCGCCCGCTCGGTCGGTATGGTCCCGCCCGCGAGAAGGAGCCCTCCATGATCCCGAGCGTCGCCGCGAACCAGTTCGAACTCATCGCCGCGGCGACGGGCCTCCTCACCGCGGAGGAAATGGATGCGCTGATCGCCGTCTGCGACGCGGAAGGAAGCGACGGGCTCATTGGCGGCGGCCTCAACGAGGCGAGCTACCGCCGTTCGAAAGTCGCCTGGGTGAAGCCTGAAACCCATGGCTGGCTCTACCAGCGCGTTCTGAAGCTCGCCTCGGGCTTCAACGAACGCTTCTTCGGCGTCGAGATCACCGGCATCGAGCAGGCTCTGCAGATCGCCCGCTACGACGCCGATACCGAGGGCGGCTACGGCTGGCACACCGATTTCGGCCGCGACGAGCAGACCCGGAAGATCTCGATCTCCGTCCAGCTGTCCGACGGCGACGACTATGAAGGCGGCGACCTGGAGCTCGACGTCTCGACGGAGCCGACGCGCGCGGCGCGGGAGCGCGGCGTGGCGATCGCCTTCCCAAGCTATGTCCGCCACCGGGTGGCGCCGGTGACGCAGGGCGTGCGCTACAGCCTCGTCGCCTGGGTGCACGGGCCGCGCTGGCGCTGATCGGCCCTTTCGCTTTTGGAGGTTCGGCCTGCTAGCCTCCCGTTCAAACGTGGGAGGACGATATGAAATCGATGCTGTTGAACACGCTGGCGCTCGGCGCGGGCCTCGCGGCCGCCGGCGCCGGCTTCGCTCAGGACGCGAATGAGAAGCCGCGCTTCACCGCGGAGCGTGTGTTCGACCTCGAATACGCCGACGACCCGCAGATCTCGCCTGACGGCGATACGATCGTCTACGCCCGGCGCTCCATGGACCGTCAGACGGACCGTATCCGGAGCGATCTCTGGATGATCGACGTCTCGAGCGGCGACCACCGCCCTCTCGTTACGGGCGGCGCCTCGGCGGCTGCGGCGCGCTGGTCGCCAGACGGCGAGCGGCTCCTTTATACAACGTCATTAGACGGAAAGCCTGAGCTGCGCGTGCGCTTCATGGATACGGGCGAGAGCTTCTCCCTCGCCCAGTTCTCGGAGGCGCCGGGCTCGGCCGTCTGGTCTCCCGACGGCTGGCATATCGCTTTCACCATGTTCGTACCCGGAGAAGCGCCGAGCTTTTCCGGACCGCCCTCAGCGCCGGAAGGCGCCGAATGGTCGCCGCCCGTGAAAGTCTATGACGACGTCATCTTCCGCTTCGACGGTGCAGGCTTTCTGAAAGAGGGCGCGACGCATGTCTTCGTTCTGCCTGCGGAAGGCGGATCGCCGCGGCAGGTCACCGACGGCGAGGCGGATTTCGGAAACCCGGCCTGGCTCGACGAGGACACGCTGCTTGTCGTCGGCAACGAGGCGGAGGACCGCGAGCTCGACCTCGTCGAAAGCGAGATCTACGCCGTCGAGTTATCGGACCTCTCGCGCACCGCGCTGACGGATCGCGACGGCCCTGACGGCGGACCGGCGGTTTCGCCGGACGGCCGCACGATCGCGTACACCGGCTATGACGACGATCTGAAATCCTATCAGCAGACAGATCTCTACATCATGAGCGCGGACGGCTCGAACCAGCGCCTCCTCACCGGCGAGTTCGATCGCTCCATCGGTCAGATCGTCTGGAAGCCGGACGGGCGGGCCGTCTACGCGGGCGTTGAGAACGAAGGCGTCATCGACATCGTGGAAATCTCGACCTCCGGCGGCGTGCGGACGATCGCCGAGGGCCTCGGCGGAACGTCGATCGGCCGGCCCTATGCGTCGGGGTCGTTCTCCATCTCCGACCAGCGCTCGCCAACCTTCGCCTACACCAAGAGCTTCACCGACAAACCGGCGGAAATCGCCGCCCAGCAGGGGACCCGTTCGCCCAGGGTGCTGACCGATCTGAACGCCGACCTCCTGCCGCATCTCGCCATGGCGACGCTGGAGGAGATCAAGATCCCCTCCTCCCACGACGATCTGGAGATCGAGGCCTGGGTCGCCCTGCCGCCGGATTTCGAGAAGGACGGGTCCTTTCCGATGATCCTCGAAATCCATGGCGGCCCGTTCGCCATGTACGGACCGTTTTTCGCCACCGAAATCCAGCGCTACGTGGCGGAGGGCTATGTGACGGTCTACGTCAATCCGCGCGGCTCGACCGGCTATGGCGAGGAATTCGCCCAGCTAATCGACCTCAATTATCCGGGTGAGGACTATGACGACCTGATGAGCGTCGTCGATCATCTGGTGGAGAACGCGTATGTCGATGCGGACCGGCTGTTCGTCACCGGCGGCTCCGGCGGCGGCATCCTCACCGCCTGGATCGTCGGCAAGACGAACCGCTTCGCGGCGGCCGCTTCGATCAAGCCGGTCATCAACTGGATGACCATGGCGCTCGCCGCCGACATCGCCCCGTTCGTGAAGCGCCACTGGATCCGCGCCGAGCCGTGGTCGGAGCCGGAGAAGTTCCTCGACAAGTCGCCCATTACGCTGGTCGGGGACGTCGCGACGCCGACGCTTCTGATGGTCGGCGAGGAGGACTGGCGCACTCCGACCTGGGAGGCCGAGCAGTTCTACACCGCCCTTAAGCTGCGCGAAATCGATACGACGCTCATCCGCGTCCCGGGCTCGCCGCATTACATCGCGAGCCGGCCGAGCAGGCTGATGGCGAAGACGGACAATATCATGGGCTGGTTCGCGAAATACGATCCCGCCAATGCGGAGGACGAGGCAGAAGTCGAGGGGCCGGAGCCGGAGGAGGCGGAAACCGACGGCGAATAGGCGCCCGCCTCGCTTTGCGGCGGCGACGACGCCCGCTAACCTCGGCTTAAGCGTCGTCGTTCGAGATTCGGCGCGTTCTGTTGCGTCGCTGTTACGACACCTGCGACCCCGCCCTGGAGACCGCCATGACCGGCGCCGCCCTCGCCGAACGCCCCCGTCCGACCGTCGCGCCGAAACCCATCGGCGAACCCGCCCACCGCTTCGACATTGCGGAGGAGGAGATCGTCCGCCGCCTCGCCCCGTTCCACCGGGAGGACGAGGCCCGCTCGACCCGCGCTTTCGTCGAGCTGTGGGCCGTCATGGGAGGGGCGATCGCGCTCGGCCTCGCCGTCGACAATCTCTTCGTGCGCCTCGCGGTCTGCGTCTTCCTTTCCGGGCTCTTCGCCAGAGCTTTCGCAATTTATCATGACACGGAGCATGGCGCGATCTTCCGGAAGAGCCCGATCAAGAAGCGCATGATGCAGCTTTACGGCGCCCTCGTCCTCTCACCGCCCTCCTCCTGGTCGCCAGGTCACCGCCTGCACCATCAGGATACGGGCGCCTGCGACACGCTCATCGAAGGGGAGTTCCCCGTCTGGAGCGTCGAACGCTGGCGGTCCGCCTCGCGCTTCGAACGCTTCGTCTACCGCGCCTCGCGGCACCCGATCACCATAAGCCTGGGCTATTTCTCCGCCTTTTTGTATTCCTCCGTCTTGAGACCGTTTCTCGCCGACCCGCTCGAAAACTGGAAAGCGGGCGCGAGCATCGCCGCCCATTACGCCATGCTCGCCGGCGCCGTATGGGCGTTCGGTTGGCAGGCGATGCTTCTGGTCCTCTTTGTCCCGATGATTGTGGCGGGCGCGATCGGGATCTACCTCATCTACGTCCAGCACAACGCCCCGACGGTGACCTACTCGCCCTCGGGGGTTCGCGACGTCAGGCGCTCGGCGATCGAAGGGACGACCTATTTCCGTATGTCCCGCTTCATGCACTGGCTGACCGGCAACATCGGCTACCACAACATTCACCACCTCGCCCCGCGCATCCCGTTTTATCGCCTGCCGGAAGCGATGGCCGCGATCCCCGAGCTCGTGAAGCGCTTCCCGACGACGTCCTGGTCCCTGACCGACATCCGCGCCGCCCTCTCGGCCAACCTGTGGGACCCCGCATGCCGACGCATGGTGAGCTTCAGCGCCGCGTGACTCCCTGCCGCAGCTTGCCTTGAGGTTCCGCTGCGGATTAGCGTCCGATCCGTGTCAGTAGCGGGTTGGGGTCTTCCATGAAATCGCTTTTCAAGATCGCCGCATTAACGGCGTCCGTCGTGCTTGCGTCTTGCGGCGGCGGCGGGTCCGACGGCGGCTCCACTCCGTCTGCTGAGTCTCAGATTCCCACCTCGTTCGCCACCAGCGTCGCCGAGAACTCGGGCCCGGTTTTCCGGAACATCACGACGTTCCCATTCATTTTCGCGTCGCCGTCGGACACCATCTCCGGGGCCGGGCTGACAGGTCCGGATGCAGCATTTTTCCGCGTCAACATCCTGGTGACGAGCGTCAGCGCGACGCGCGTGAACGTCACGCTCGAGCTGGAAACCCTGCAGGGCTTCGACTTCGAAGCGCCCATCGACGCGAACGGAAACAACGTCTACGACTTCACCCTATCCGTTCAGTACAACGCACAGACGATCTCGCGGCCCGTCTCCATCACCGTGACCGACGTTTCCGAACCCGTCGTGGTGCAGGCGAAGTCGTTCTCGGGCGAGTTTTCCGGCCAGAGTTTCGGCGAACGCGCGACGCCCGCCGCAGACATCACCAATGACGGTCTGCCGGAAATCGCGGTTTCCATCGTCTCGAATGCAGGCGAACGCTCAAACTACGTGATTGCGAGCAACACGTACGCGGATGGCCTTGTCGGCCCCACGAATATCGGCGCGGGTTCAAACGTCGGGTCGTTCGTCCAGATCCCGCTCGATTTCGCGAGCGGCGATCTCTTCTCGGCGCCGCCCGGCTTCCGGCGATACAATCTCCTTACGGCCGAAGCTTCCGCGTCCGGGGCGGACGTCCTTGTTTCGGAGTCAGCGCCCAAACAGCTGACGCTTTTCCGCGCCCAGAACGCCGCCTCTCAGCCGCTTTTGACGCCCGCAGCGGACACCCAGACGAGCGCGCTGGCGAAGATCGACTACACGATCGACGCGCTCGGCTTCCAGGTCGAGGCGCGGATGATCGGCGACGTCAACGGCGACGGCGCGAACGACATCTTCGCCCACTTCATCCGCGAAAATGTTCTCCCCTCGTCCGGCGGGGAGCCGTTTTACCGCCAGAAGTTCGGGATCGTCTTCGGCGAGACCGGCGGCGCGTCCGCCGCGACCATCACCTCGACCGGCCTCGACATCGAACTGATCTACCCGGATGACCTGGAGGGAACCCGCGGCGAAGTCTTCGTCAAAGCGCTTCCGGATATGACGGGCGACGGACGGCCCGAATACCTCATCGCCCATCCGGAGTACGGCGCCGTCGAGGACGAGTTCGACTTCGTGAACGCCCGCGGTGCCGTCTACCTCATCCGGAGCGAGGCGCTCAACGTCGCGTCCGGAACGATCATCGACCTTGCTGCTCTCGCAGCCGCCGAAGGCGTCGCTTTCGATGCGACGGCGGAGAGCCCGTCAGACCCCAATCGCCTCGGTCGCTCCCTCTCGCTGCTTGCGGACTATGACAGCGACGGCTTTCCAACGCTTTTGTTCACCGACGACCAGTTCCGGCTTTATGCGATCGACGCGGACGACTTTCTTGCAATGCCTTCCCAATCCGTCACCGCTGATTTCCTCTCGGCCGGCGGCGTCGTCCTCACCCCGAACGGCGGAACCTTCGCGCCCGTCTTTCCGGCGGACGCCGGCGATGTCGACGAAAACGGCGTCGCCGACTTCATGAGCCCCGCCGAATTCGGGCAGGATTTCCTGTTCTTCGACGGCTCCATCATCGCAAATGCTCTTGCAACCGGCGGCGGGTCGACGATTGGAACCGGGGCGCCGATCTTCACCGTTGATTTTTCGGATTTCGGGAACGCAAACACGTTCTCAAGAAGCGCCCCGCTCTTTGTTCCGCAGGCGAACCTCTACGCCGTCGGCTTCCTCGGCGACGCTGACGGGACCCTGGTGATCATCGACCGTGCGGACGTCGTAGACGCGGCGACAAACTCCGGCTTCGACACGATGTCGGTGACGCGTTAGGCCCGCGTTGACAGGGCGGGCGTTCGTCGGCTTCCTCGGCGGCCGATGACGAACGCCGCTCTTCACGCCCCCGACGGCGCGACCCTGCGCCTGCCGCGCCCGCTCCGTCTCGCCTCCGGCGCGACGCTTGAAGACCTCGAGATCGGATATGCGAGTTTCGGGCGGCTCGACGCCGACCGGTCGAACGTCGTTCTCGTCTGCCATGCGCTCACCGGGGATCAGTTCGTCGGCGACCGTGCGGGCGGCGAAAAGCCCGGCTGGTGGTCCGCTGTCATCGGGCCGGGACGGCCGATCGACACGGATCGCTATTTCGTTCTCTGCACCAACGTTCTTGGCGGATGCAGCGGATCAACGGGACCGGCGAGCGCAGGGCCGTCGGGCGGCGCTCACGCCCTCGATTTTCCGGTGATCACCATCGCCGACATGGTCGCGGCCCAGGCGGCGCTCCTCGACGCCCTCGGGATCGGGCGGCTCCTCGCTGTTATCGGCGGCTCCATGGGGGGCATGCAGGCGCTGCAATGGGCGACCTCGTTCGGCGACCGCATGGACGCTGTTGCGGCGATTGCAAGCGCCGCCCGTCACACGCCGCAGAACATCGCGTTCCATGAAATCGGCCGGCAAGCCGTAATGGCGGACCCCGACTGGCGCGGCGGTCGGTATGCGGAGGAGGGCGTCCGCCCTGCAAAGGGCCTCGCCGTCGCGCGCATGACGGCCCATGTCACCTACCTCTCCGAAAGCGCCCTTAATCGCAAATTCGGCCGCGCCCTGCAGGATCGCGCCGCGATCGGCTACGGTTTTGATGCGGACTTTCAGGTTGAGAGCTATCTCCGCCATCAGGGGAAGCGCTTCGTCGAGCGCTTCGACGCCAACTCCTATCTCTACATCACCCGGGCGATGGACTATTTCGACCTCGCGGAAGCCGCGGGCGGACGTCTCGCCGATGCGTTCGCGGGGCTGACGGCCCGCGCTTTCATCGCCTCTTTCACCTCCGACTGGCTTTATCCGACAGCGGAATCCCGCGCGATCGTCCGTGCCCTGCACGCCGCGGGCGTGGAGGCGTCCTTCGCCGAGATTGAGAGCGATAAAGGCCACGACGCCTTCCTCCTCGACGAGCCGGAGCTGCACCGCCTCCTCGCCGGGTTCCTGTCCTCGACCGCGGAGCGACGCGGCGCATGAGCCTCCGACCGGAGCACGCCCTCATCGTCGACAGGGTGCCGGAGGGCGCGCGGGTGCTGGACGTCGGCTGCGCTGACGGAACGCTCCTGCGCGCCTTGAGCGAGCGGAAAAGCATCCGCGGCTCGGGCCTTGAACTCGACGGTCGGGACGTCGCCGCTGCGATCGCCTCCGGCCTGTCCGTCATCCAGGGCGACGCCGACCGCGACCTGGCCGACTACCCGGACGACGCGTTTGATGCGGTGATCCTCAGCGATTCCATTCAGGCGATGCGCGATCCGAAAACCGCGCTCGCCCACGTCCTGCGCATCGGGAAAATCGGGATCGTCAGCTTTCCGAATTTCGGGCACTGGCGCGTGCGCCTCGCTCTCGGGCTCGGCGGGCGGATGCCGAAGACGGCGGAGTTGCCGGCGCGCTGGCACGAGACCCAGAACATCCATCTGTGCACGACGCTCGACTTCGCCGATCTCTGCGAAGAGGTCGGGGCGGACATCGCCTACGCGGCCGCCTTCGGGCGACGGACATGGGAATTCAGGCCGCGAGGGGTTGCGGCTCGCTGGGCGTGCGCAGCGGCGTCAAGCGCCCTCTTCGAGGTGCGCCCGCGCCGCCGCTGACGACGCCCGCGACGGCGCGGATCGGCGAGGCGGCGCGTCCCGCCGCAATCGGCGCGAAGGCCGCCTTCTGGGCTTCAACAAGCAAGACCCCGGCGAGGCCCGGCCAGAGCTTCTCGCCCGCCCGCTCCCATGCGGCGGCGGAGCGCACAAGCGCCTTCGCCGGCGCAGGCGGGAAGCAGAGAGCCCGGCTCCAGGCCGTCGGGCGGAACATGGTCTCGCTCAGGAGCTTTTCGATCTGGCCGCGGGTGTACGGACGGCCGGCGGAGAAGGGCGAAGTTTCAAAAATCGACCAGGGTCCGGAGCGGTTCGCGACGGCGAGGATGATCGACCCATCGTCTTTGAGAACGCGCCAGGCTTCGCGCATCAGCCGCCGCGGGCCAGCCGTCTCTTCGAGGCCGTGGAGGATGAGGAGCTTGTCGAGGCTCTCGGAGGCGATCGGCCAGCGATGATCCTCGACGAGGCACTCCCCCTCCCGCCGCTGAGCCGAAACGCCGCGGCCCGCGGGGGCGAGATGGACGAGACGGCGGGCCTCGAGCGGCATTCGGTCGAGAACGGCTTCGGCGTAGCCGTGGCCCGCGACCAAGTCGCCCCGGCAGAGGCCCCAGGCGTCGGAAATGCGCGCGGCGATGAAGCCCGCCGCGGCGGCGCCGAGGCGGGTTCCGTAAAAGCGCTCAAGCTCGAGAACGTCGGTTCTCATGGCTCCGTCTTTCTGCTCCGCTTGCAGCCGCGAAGGCGGCGGCTGAGTATGGTTAATAGCCCGGCCAGACTTGAAGGACCCTTAACGATATCATGGCTTTAGAGATCAAGCAGTTTCCCTGCCTCTCCGATAATTACGGCTTCCTCATCCGCGATGAAGCGACAGGCGCATGCGCCGCGATCGACACCCCGGACGCCGAGGCCATCGCTGCGGAAGCCGAGCGGGCCGGATGGCGTCTCACCCACGTCCTCAACACGCACCATCACTGGGACCACGCCGGCGGCAATCTGGCGCTGAAGGAGAAATACGGGCTGACCATCATCGGCCCGAAGGGCGAGGACATTCCAGGCCGGGATGTTGCGGTGAGCGACGGCGACGTGGTGGAGCTTGGGGCGTCGCTGGCGCGCGTGATCGGCACGCCGGGGCATACGGCGGGACACATCGTCTACCACTTCGAGGACGACGGCGTCGCCTTCGTGGGCGACACGCTCTTCGCCCTCGGTTGCGGGCGGCTCTTTGAAGGGACGCCCACCCAGATGTGGTCGAGCCTCTCGCGCCTCGCCGCCCTGCCGGAGGAGACGCGCGTCTACTGCGCCCACGAGTACACCCAGGCGAACGCCCGTTTCGCAGAAACCGTCGATCCCGCGAACGAAGCGCTCCGCATCCGGATCGGTGAGATCGACGCGACGCGCGCGAAGGGCGAGCCGACGGTCCCGACCAGCATCGGTCTTGAGAAGGCGACGAACCCGTTCCTGCGCGCGGGCGATCCGGCGCTGCGCGAGGCCCTCGATATGGCGTCGGCGACCGATACGGACGTCTTCGCCGAAGTCCGCCGCCGTAAGGATCATTTCTGATGGACGCGAAGGAGATCATCGCGCTCCTGAAGCTGGAGCGGCATCCGGAGGGCGGCTGGTTCCGCGAGACCTACCGGGATGAGGCGGCTGATGGCGGCCGGGGCGCGTCGACGGCGATCTATTACCTGCTCGAGGCGGGCGATCTCTCGCATTGGCATCGGGTGGACGCCGCAGAAGTCTGGCATCACTACGCCGGCGCGCCCCTCGCGCTCACGGTTTCCGAGAACGGGCATGACGCCTGGTCGGCGCGCCTCGGGACGGCGCTACAGGCGGGCGAGCGTCCCCAGGCGGTCGTTCCGCCCCACGCCTGGCAGACGGCGGAAAGCCTCGGAGCGTGGACGCTCGTCGGCTGCACGGTCGCCCCGGCCTTCGAGTTCGCAGGTTTCGAGATGGCGCCGCCGGACTGGCGGCCGACGCCGCGCGGGTCCTGAGCGGCCTCAGACGCTCCGTTCCAGGAACGATCGCACGCTCGCCGACGGCGGACGGCCGGCGACGCCGGAGCCAGGCGCATAGTGGACGATCAGGACGCCGTCCTGCATTTCAAGCACCGGCGCATCGGAGGCGATGAAACGCACGCCCTTCAGGTTCGCGCGGAGCGAGCGGCGCACGCCCGGCCGGCCGAGGGCCGCGTGGACGCCGGCGAAAGCGACGTTCACCGCATCGACGAGCACGGAATGATCGACGCCGTCCGGCGTTTCGCCAATGTCGAGGGTGAAAGCCGAGCCGAGATGCTGGCGCAGGCGCGCCTGAGCGAGGCTTGCGGCGCGCTGCGCTTCGATCGGGCCGGCGGGTCCGAGATGCAGCACCGGGCCGACGCCGGTCACCTGCGCTTTGTACCCGGCTGCGAGGAAGAGCGGTTCGCCGCCGACGGAGCCGCGGGCGTAGAGGGTCGCATGACGACCGTCCGCGACGCGGATGCGGATCGCCTCGTCGCTCGTTGCGTAGATCATGTCGGCCCGGGCGCCGGGGCGGCCGTAGAGCGTGATGATTTCATCCGACCACGCCGCTTCGACGCCGAGGCAGCCGACATCGCGCGCAGGCCGCGCGCAGTGGAACCGCGCCCTGGCGACGGCGCCGCGGGAATCAAAGAGGAGCCGAGGCGCGCCGTCGCCGCCCACGAGAATGCGCGGATTGCGACCGAGCGCCGCTGCGCTGCGCGATGCGTAGGGCCGGCCGACGAGGTTGGAGAGAAGATCGTCCGGCGTCGGCTGCGCGCGCGTCTGGGGCGTCGACTTATCGGCGGCCCATGCGCCGCTGAACGCCGCGAACGACGCGACAAGCGCGATCAGGAGCGCGCTTCTCAACGGCGACATGACGGCGACGAGGTCGCGCATAGACAACTACACACCCTGCTTCATGACCCCTTAAGTCTGTCGGTAAGCAGTTAACATGGCGAAAAACGGGCTCGGGGGCGCCTCGCCGGCGCCCCTTGATCGCGCGCCCGCGAGGGCGCGCGTCCCCGCAAACCGAAGCTCAGGCCGCGATATACTGGCCGCCGTTCACGGTCAGAACAGAGCCGGTGATGAAGCCGGACAGGTCGTCGGCGAGGAAAGCGACGCAGTGGGCGATCTCCTCCGGCGTTCCGAGCCGACCGACAGGGATCTGGGCGACGATGCCTTCCAGCACTTTCTCGTCCATAGCGGCCACCATGTCCGTGCCGATATAGCCCGGCGCGATCGCATTCACGGTCACGCCTTTCCGGGCGCCTTCCTGGGCGAGGGCGCGGGTGAAGCCGATGAGGCCGGCTTTGGCGGCGGAGTAATTCGACTGACCGAACTGACCTTTCTGGCCGTTGATCGAGGAGATGTTGATTACGCGCCCGAAGCCGCGCGCGCGCATACCGTCGATCACCGGCCGCGTCATGTTGAAGGCGCTGTCGAGATTGGTCGAGATGACGGCGGACCATTGGTCTGCGGACATTTTGTGGAAGGCGCCGTCGCGGGTGATGCCGGCGTTGTTGACGAGGACGTCCGTCGGGCCCTGATCTTTTTCGATCTCTTCGATCACCGCCTGGCAGGCCGCGGCGTCCGAGACGTCGGATTTATAGGCCGCGACGCCGATCTCGTCCCGGCATTTCGCCGCTGCTTCATCGTTGCCGCCATAGATCGCCGCGACGACATAGCCTTTCTCTTTGAGGAATTTCGAAATCGCTTTTCCGATTCCGCGGGTTCCACCTGTAACGATCGCCGTTCTCGCCATCTCGAAGTCTCCCTAGCGTTTTGTCCGTTATTCGTTCGTGGGTGATCGGAGCGTCGCGTCCCCTGCAGCGCTCCCGGAGATCAGTCCCGCGCCACACACATTGCGACGCCCATGCCGCCGCCGATGCAGAGCGTCGCGAGGCCTTTCTTCGCGTCCCGGCGCTTCATCTCATGGATGAGCGTGATGAGGATGCGGGCGCCAGACGCGCCGATGGGGTGGCCGATGGCGATGGCGCCGCCGTTGACGTTCACTTTTTCAGGGTCCCAGCCGAGCTCCTTCCCGACGGAAAGCGCCTGGGCGGCGAACGCTTCGTTCGCTTCGATGAGATCGACGTCGTCGAGAGACCAGCCGGCCTTTTCGAGCGCGAGCCGCGAGGCGGGCACCGGGCCGATGCCCATGAACGCCGGATCGACGCCCGCGTGGGCCCAGGAGGCGATGCGGGCGAGCGGTTCGAGCCCGCGTTTATCCGCGTCCGACGCGCGCATGAGCGTCACCGCCGCAGCGCCGTCGTTAAGGCCGGAAGCGTTGGCCGCGGTCACGGATCCGCCGTCGCGCTTGAAGGCGGGTTTGAGGCCGGCGATCGAGTCGGCCGTCACGCCCTCGCGGATGAACTCGTCCGTTTCGAAAACGATATCGCCCTTGCGATGCTTGATCGTAACCGGGACGATCTCGTCTTTGAATTTGCCGGCGGCGCGGGCGGCCTCGGCCTTGTTCTGGCTCGCGGCGGCGAAGGCGTCCTGCTCCTCGCGGGTCACCTGATGGCGCTCGGCGAGATTTTCCGCCGTCTGACCCATATGATAGCCGTTGAAGGCGTCCCAGAGGCCGTCCTTGATCATCGTATCGGTGTAGGTGAGGTCGCCCATTTTCTGGCCGGCGCGCAGATGCGCGGCGTGGGGGGAGAGGGACATGCTCTCCTGACCGCCTGCGACGACAATGTCGGAGTCGCCGACGGCGATCGACTGCATGCCGAGGGCGACCGCCCTGAGGCCCGAGCCGCAGACCTGGTTGATGGTCATCGCCGGGCGCTCTTTGGGAACGCCGGCGTTCATGCTCGCCTGGCGCGCGGGGTTCTGTCCCTGGGCGGCCTGCAGCACCTG
This sequence comes from Pseudomonadota bacterium, assembly GCA_038522735.1. Taxonomy (GTDB): domain Bacteria; phylum Pseudomonadota; class Alphaproteobacteria; order Caulobacterales; family Parvularculaceae; genus JBCBJX01. The sequence continues at coordinate 35,642 of JBCBJX010000008.1, read as the reverse complement.
CCCCATGACGGTTTCTGAGACCTCGTCGGCGTCGATTTTCGCGCGCGAGATCGCCTCGCGGATGACGGTCTCGCCGAGCGCCGCGGCGGGCGTCGTCGCGAGGCTTCCGTTGAACGAGCCGACGCCCGTTCGGGCGGCGGACGTGATGACGATGTCGGACATGGGGTCTTCTCCGGCTGCGATTTCAGGCTCTTGATTAACCATAATAAATTGAAGGCGGCGAGGTCGATGGCAAATGGACGGGATCGGTTCCGTTTGATAGTTTTCGCGGGCGCGAATAGTGCGGCGCAACATTCGGCGGACCGATCACCTGGACCTCTCGCGGTTCTGTTTCGCCCCGCCGGCCGCCGCCGAGCGACGGCCGCCGACAGAAGCGGCCCCTGCCAACACAAAAGTCTGCAGCCTTCAGGGCGCGGACGACCGGAGGATCAGCCAGATGGCGGCGATTGAGAAGAATGCGAGCGGCGAGGGAAAGCCCGAGCCGATCATCGTAAAAAAATACGCGAACCGCAGGCTCTACAACACGGCGACGAGTTCCTACGTCACCCTCGATTATCTGAGCCAGATGGTGAAATCGGGCGTCGATTTCGTCGTGAAGGACGCGAAGTCAGGCGACGACATCACGCGGTCGGTCCTGACGCAGATTATCTTCGAGGAAGAAGCGAAGGGCCAGAACCTTCTGCCCATTGATTTCCTTCGCAAGCTCATCCGGATGTACGGCGACTCGATGCAGGCGTTCGTCCCCTCTTATCTTGAGATGAGCATGGACGCCTTCACCAAAAACCGGGAGCGCATGCGCGAGCAGATGAGCCAGACCTTCGGCGCCGCGCCCGGCTATCGGATGTTCGAGGAGCAGGTGCGTCAGAATACGGAGATGTTCGACAACGCCATGCGCATGTTCGCCCCCTTCGCCGGCGCCTTCGGCGCGGCCGCAAAAGCGGAAAAGCCGGCCGGCGACAACGAGACGGACGTCCTGCGGCAGGAAATCGAGCTTTTGAAACGTCAGCTCGCCGAGGCGCAATCGGCCGGTTGAAAAGCGCGCCGGCCGCTCAGGCCCGGTTGACGCGACGATCCCGCTGCATCGGCGGTCGACCGATGGACTTCGCGTCCACCGCCCATTCAGGATCGAGTTCGGGCACGCCGATGAGGAAGCCCTGCAGATAGTCGACGCCGAGGCCCTTCAGCATCAGGGCGTCTGTTTCGCTATCGACCCATTCGGCGACCGTCCGCACCTCAAAATTCCGTGCGAGGTCGAGGAGCGTTCTGACAAAGAGCTGGTTTTCTCGGCTTGACGCAACGCCTGAAACGAACGAGCCGTCGATCTTCAGCATATCGATGTCGAGCGCCTTCAGGTTCCGGAACGACGTGTACCCTGCACCGAAATCGTCGATGGCGAACTGACAGCCGAGCTCTTTGATCTCCGCGACAAAGTCGGCCGTCGCATCGAACGCGTCGATCGCCTGCGTCTCGGTGAGCTCCACCGTGATGCGGTCGGCGACGCGGGCGTTCGCGCGCAGATGCGCGAGATACCCCTCGACCCAGACAGGGTCCTTGATCGTCTCCCAGGAGACGTTGACGTTGACCTTGATGTCGTCCTTCTCGTTCAGCGTCGCCGTCGCAAGCTCCAGAACGCGGCGGTCGAGCAGGTGGACGAGGCCGAGGCGCTCCGCGGCCGGAATGAATTCGGGCGCCGGCACGACGCCTCCATCGACGTCGCGCATACGGATGAGGCATTCGTAATGTGACGGCGTCTCGTCGACATCGGTGACGATGGGCTGGTAAGCGAGAGTGATCCGGCGTTCATTGAGAGCGCTCAGGATGAGGTCCGACACCTCGGCGTTGCGTTTGCGCTGGCTGACGCGGTCGATTTTCTCCGTAAACACCGTCCAGCTGGAAGGTCCCATTTTTCGGGCGTGGTTGAGGGCTGCTTCCCCGCGAACCATGGCGATTTCCGCGCCATCGATATCTGCCGCGAGCGGGGCGGCGCCGATGGAGATCGATGTCGAGACCGGCCCGCCGGCGGTCGCGATGAGATCGCCGCGTACGGCGTTCATGAGATCCGCGCAGCGTTCGCGAATTTCTTCCGGACCACAATCAAATAGAATAACGCCGAACTTGTTGCCGGCGACCCGACCGAGAACGTCTTCGGTTTTCAGTTTGGCCCGAATGCGCGCGGAAAGGCCGCGGATCACTTCGTCGGCGATTTCGAATCCGAACTCGGCGTTGATGCCGCCGAGATCGTCGATCGCGATCAGCAGATAGGCGCTGGTGGTCGCCGCCGCCTCGTCGTCGAGCGCTTCGCTGAGGCGGGCGCAGAACGCGGCGCGGTTGAGCTGGCCCGTAAGATCGTCCTTGTTCGCCTGTTCGGCGAGGCGGGCGGCGTTGAGCGTCTCGGCCCCGACGGAGCGAAGCGCGGTCGCAAGATAAAGCGCGCCGTCGCGCTCGAAGCAGCCGCCGCTTTCATAGACCCAGTCGGCCTCGCCGTCCGCCTCGACGGCGTAGCGGATTTTGTAGCCGGCCCGTTCGGCGACAGCTTTTTGAACAAGGCCGTCCCTTTCGCCGGCCGCGTCGGGCGCAAGCAGCGCGGAGACGCCGCCGGCTGGCAGCGCCGCTGCGACGATCGCAGGACCGCCCGTCGCCGCGTCGCCGGTCGCGGACACGGTTTCGCCGGTCTCAAGGTTCGTCAGGTAGATATGCGTCGACGTCGCACGGCAGACCGCCGCGAAAGCGTCGAGACGCACGTCGTCCGCCTTCTCGCTCGCAATCGCGGGCTCGCCCGACTGGACGCCCGTCTCACGCAACAGCGCCATCTACGCCTCACCCGGTAACTCTCCGGAAGGGAGAGTGAGCGGGAGACGTAAAAAAAGCCGAAAGATCGACGCGATGGGCGTCGACCATGGCTAGCGGATGACGCCCTCCGCGACGCCGAAATCGCGCCGCGCCGTGACGGTTGTGACGATGAAGCCGGCCACAAGGTCCATGCAGGTCATGAGCACCAGCATGAAGAAGACCGAATTCCCGAAACCGGGCGCGAGGATGAAGAGGAGGAGCGCGATCACGAAGGTGATGAACGACAGAACGTGGTTAATGAGCGAGTCCGTTCCCGTCTGGGTGGAGCGCAGGAGTTCGATGAACAAAAGCCCAAGCGATCCGACGATGAAGAGGTCGCCGAAGGTGACAGTCCAACGGTCCTGAACCAGCGGCAGTTCAGCCACGACGATCGTAAACCATGACCCGTCGTCCCCAGAGCCGATGCCGGTGATGGTCAGGATCGCGAACAAGACGACGCTGATCGCGAGCAGCGGAAAAATCAGAAACGAACCCATAGCGCCTTCCTCATTTCGTTAAGCGGACATTACCATAGTTTTCCGATTTGCCGCCCGTCTCGACTGATCCTTCCGCCGAGGGCGGCAATTCCGTCACATGTCCGGGCGATTTTGATCTGGCGTTGAGCCAGAGCACCCCGAGAACGTCCCGAAACGCCACCGCGAGGCGCTGGCCGTTGGTGTAGTTCGAGCGCCCGTGCAGCCGCGGCCGGTGCGAAACGTCGACATACCGCACCTCATACCCTTCGCGGCGCATCAGCGCCGGAAGATAGCGGTGCATGTGATCGAAATAGGGGAGCCGGAGATAGGCCTCGCGATGGAAAGCCTTCAGCCCGCAGCCCGTATCGTCCGCCCCATCCCGCATGATGCGCTTCCGCAGCCCGTTGGCGAGGCTCGCAGCGAGCCGTTTTCCGACAGAATCGCGCCGTTTGCGCCGACGCCCGCCGACCATGGCGAGAGCGGGCGGCGCGTCGCCGCGACCGAGCTCCTCCAGAAGCGACGGGATGTCTTTGGGGTCGTTCTGCCCGTCGCCGTCGATGGTGACGACCACCGGCGCCCGGGCGGCCAGGACGCCGGTGCGCAGCGCTCTGCTCTGCCCGGACCGGCGGTCATGGGCGAGAATGCGAAGTTCCGGCGTCGTTTCCTGAGCGAGACGCAGGGCCCCGAGGGTGTCGTCGGACGAACGGTCGTCGACAGCGAGGATTTCGAAGTCGGTCGCCGCCAGCGCCTCGGCGATTTCCGCGATCAACGGCCCGGCGTTCTCCGCCTCGTCGTGCATGGGCGTGACGACACTGACCGCCGGGGCGCCGTCCGCGCGACGGCGCGAAAACGCGCTTGCTGCATAAACCCGTGAACCTGAAGACACTTTTTACCGACCGCCTCCCCCGCGGGTCCCTAGCGCCTTAAACGGGCTTCGAGAAGTCCCGCACGTGCGAAGGCGCGGACAAACGGCGCAGGTCGCGATAGTCTTAGCGCACGTAAGGACTGCGCCCGTCTCCCTGTGTCGATCGCCAAGCCTCTCTCTCATTCGCCGCTCGTCGGAGCCCTCCTCGTCGGCCTTTTCGCTGCGCTGACGGCGCTGCCCGGGATCACCGCGCTTCCGCCTCTCGACCGCGACGAAAGCCGGTTCATGCAGGCGAGCGTTCAGATGCTGGAAACGGGCGACTATGTGTCGATCAGCTTTCAGGACGCTGAGCGGAACAAAAAGCCTGCAGGATCATACTGGGCGCAGGCCGCGTCCGTCGCCGCGTTTTCAAGCGTCGAGACGCGCGCGCCCTGGGCGCACCGGACGCCGTCGCTGGTGGCCGCGGTGGTCGGCGTCCTGTTCGTCTACTTCATCGGCAGGCGGCTCTTCGATCCGGATACGGCGCTGTTCGGCGCCCTTCTCATGGCCGGAGCGCCGAGCCTCGCCGGAGAGGCGACCATCGCGAAGTCGGACGCCCTGCTCTTTGCGTCGGTCGCCCTGATGCAGCTCGGGCTCGCAGGCGTCGTCGCATCCTTGCGCGATGAAGCGGGTCCGCGCCGCACCGACGCCGCGCTCTTCTGGATCGGGCTCGGCCTCGGCGCGCTCATCAAGGGACCCGTCACGCCGATGATCGGTGTTCTGACGGTTGCCGGACTTTCCCTTTCTTCCTCCCGCATCGCCCTCTGGAAAGGCTTGCGGCCGATCAGCGGCGTCCTGGTCGCAGCGGCGATCGTCGCGCCGTGGACCCTTGCGATCACTCTGGAAACGGAGGGCCGCTTTATCGCCGAAGCGATGGGAACGGACGGGCTCGCCAAGGTGACGGAGGCGCAGGAGGAGCACGGCGCGCCGCCAGGGCTTCATCTGGCGCTTCTGCCGGTTCTCTTCTGGCCCGCAGCGCCGTTTCTTCTGTCCGGCGCCGCGTCCGCCTTGCGGGCGGAGAAAGAGCGCCCGGGCGACGGGCTTCCACTTCTCATGCTCGCCGCATGGGCGGTTCCGGCCTGGCTCGTCTTCGAGATCTCCACGACGAAACTGCCTCATTACACGCTGCCGCTTTATCCGGCGCTCGCCCTCATCGCCGCACGGATGATCGCACGGCCGCCGGAGCGGCTCGACCTCGTCCGGTTGTCAGCGGCGTTCTACGCGCTGACAGGCGTCCTGTTCGCCGCCCTCCTGATCGCAATTCCCGCCTTCGGCTCCAGCGCCCATAGCTGGCGCTCGCCGCCGCTTTACGCCGACGTCGCAGCGGGCGCCTTGATCGTCGCAACACTGACGACCGTCGTTCTCGCGTGGCGCGGCGCGCTGCGGGCCGCTGCAGTCGGGGCGGCCGCAGGCGGAGCGATCCTCGCCTGGTCGGTCCTCGAAATCACCCTACCCGCCGCCGACCGGCTCGATCTCAGCCGGCGCATCGCGGCGGAACTCGACGAGGCGGACCTCCATCCCCGGCTCGACGGCGCGCCGGACGCGGTCCTCACCGGCTATTACGAACCGTCGGCGGTGTTCCTCCTCGGGACGAACACGCTTCTCGCCGAACCGGGCCCGGCTGGAGCGGCCTACGCGGACAGGAACGGCGCCGCGGTCGTCGAGGCGGCGGCGTCCGAGGCTTTCTGCGCCGCGCTCGCACGGGCGGGCGGCGGGGCGCGCGCGTTCTCGCAGCTCGAGGGCTTCAACTATTCGAAGGGCCGAGAGGTCCGGATCAGCTTCTACCGACGCGCCGAAGGCGTTCGCGGCTGTGTTTGAGGGAGGTCCGACGAGCCGCGCCGACGCTCCGCTCCTGACGCGCCCCTTGCGCCTTTGCGCGCTTCTGATCGGTGTTCTGACGGTTCTCCGGCTCGCCGCCCTCGCCCTGTCGCCCTGGGAGCTGTCCCAGGACGAAACCCAGTACTGGTTCTGGGCGCAGACGCCGGCGTTCGGGTACTTCTCCAAGCCGCCGCTCATCGCCTGGATCATCGCGGCGACGACGTCCGTCTTCGGCGACACGGAGTTCGGCGTGCGCGCCGCGGCGCCGCTCTTTCACGGGGCGACGGCGCTCATGCTCGCCGCCTTCGCGAACCGTCTGTTCGGCGCTAAAGCGGCTGTGACAGCGGCGCTCCTCTGGGCGTTCGCGCCGGCGGTCTCGATCTCATCCCACCTCATGTCGACGGACGTCCCGCTTCTTTTTTTCTGGTCGTCAGCCCTTTACACCGCCTACGTCCTGATCAGCGCGGAGCGGGCCAACTGGGCCCTCGGCGGGACGCTTGGCGTTCTGTTCGGAGCCGGGTTCCTTGCAAAGTATGCGATGATCTATTTCCCCCTCGGTCTTGCGGCGGCGATGGCGATATCGCCGAGACTGCGGCGGCCGGGCTCGATCGCGCTCATCGCCGCACTTCCGCCCGCCGCCCTGCTCATCACGCCGAACATCCTCTGGAATCAGGAGAACGCGTTTTCGACGGTCTCGCACACTGCGGCGAACGCGGCGTGGGATGGGAACATGCTGAACCCGGATCGCCTCCTGGCGTTCTGGGGGACGCAGTTCGCCGTTATCGGCCCGATCGCGCTCCTAGCCCTCCTCTGGGCGGGCGCGACGCTTCGCAGCCGCCTCGCCGAAACGCCGGATGCGGACAAGCGGGCGGCGATGCTCTATCTCGTCGCGACGGCCGCCCCGCCGCTTCTCCTCGTCAGCATACAGGCGTTTCTGTCCCGAGCCCACGCGAACTGGGCGGCGAGCGCCTACCCGGCCGCTGCGGTTCTTCTGGCGGCGATGCTCGCGACGCGGCCGAAGTTCGCCGCCGCAACGATCAGCGCGAACGCCGTCATCTTCGCGGGGCTGGCGTTCGCCGCGCTCTCGCCGCAGCGGATCGAGGCGACGACCGGGCTGTCGTTGTTCGCTGAAGTACGCGGCTGGCGGGAGCAGGCGGCGGCGATCGCGAGCTATGCGGAGGGCTACGACGTCGTACTCGCCGATGATCGGGCCGTCATGGGCGCGTTGCTGTTCTATGAGCGCGACCTGCCGAAGCCCGTCAAAGCCTGGTCGCCGAACCGGGCTGCAAACCACCACTACGAGGCGTTCGAAGCGTACCGACCGATGCGCAACGACCAGGCGCTCTATGCGTCGCGTCATTTCCCGGCGACGCCGCCCGTTCGTCGCGCGTTCAACATGATTGCGCCGATCGGAACCGTCGCCGCGCCCGCGGGCGCGCAAAACCGGGAGCTCTATCTCTTCCGGCTGAGCGATGTCCGGGACGACGCGTTCAACATCGCCGAAGCGCCTCAGAACTGATTGATCAGCGTGCGCTGCGTTGCGCCAAGAAGCGCGCGGCCCGGCGAACGCCGGCGCCCCGTGTGCGGCGGGCGAAGCCGGCGAAGGCGCGAAGACGCGTCGCGCCCGTATTCGCGGCGCGGAGGGCGAACACGCCCCAGATCGCCGCGGTGACAAGGCCGAGGGCGAGCGTCGTTCGGACGCTCTTATCGGCGAAATGCCGCCAGAAATAGGTCGTCATGCTCCGGCTTTTCAGCGCCTCGACGCGCATCGCGCCGCATCGGCTGGAGCTCTTGAAGTGGGTGAGCGCGACATCCGGCTCAAAGAGAACGACGCCGCCCGCCTGCCGGAAACGAAGGCAGAAGTCGATGTCCTCGACATGCAGGAAGTACCGCTCGTCCATGCCGCCGATCGCGAGATAACTGTCGCGCGAGACGAACATGCAGGCGCCGGAAATGGTGTGGACGGACGTTGTTTCCACCGGACACGGATCGGTGTGCGCGTTGAAGCAGCGTTGTTTCAGACGCGACGGGGAGAGCTTCCACGCGCCGCTCGCCTCGATCAGCGCCGAGCCTGGCGTCAGCGCCCTGCGGCGCGACCCGGCCTGCTCGTTCCCATCGGGCCCAAGGACACGGCCGCCGACCAGAGCCGACCGGTCGGCGGAAGACGCCGCCGCGCGGAACGTCGAGAGCGCGCCTTCCGGCAGAACGGCGTCCGGGTTCAGGAAAAGAAGATCCGGTCCGGTCGCGGCCCGCGCGCCGATATTGCAGGCGGCCGCGAAGCCTACATTTCCGTGTCCCGTGAGCACACGGACCGGTTTGAGGGAATGGCCGAGGAGGCGCGTCTGCTCAATCAGGGCCGGCGGGTTGCCGTTGTCGACGAGCACCACTTCGGCCGTCTCCGGCTGAGCCAGAGCGGATGCGACCGAACGCAACAGCAGAGGGCCGGTTTCGTAGGAGACGACGACGACGCTGACCTTTGCGACCGCACGCACGTCGATCGACGCCAGCGCCCCGGTCGCCATCGGCTCTTCAAATCCGGCCATTCGAGCCCCTCAGAGTCGCCGCACCAAGCGGTCTGTCGCCCCGTTCGCGTTCTTCTGAAACAAGATTGCGCGCGAATTCTGACAAATAATTAACGGAGATGTAACAAATTTCGTCGGCTTGCGGCAATTGATAATGTTGCGATGCAGCACGATAGCGCGACGGCGCTCGGGCGCCAGATCTGCCAGAGCGACGCCTCGAACAGAGCTGAAACGAACGCCGCGCCAAGAACTGACGCGAACAGGGCTGTTTCGGATCTCGAAAAATCGGATCGCAGAAATCCGAGCGCGACGGCGGTGATGGCGGCCGCCGCCAGAAACGCGCCCACGGGGCCGAGTTCGAGCCAGATTTGTAAGAAGACGCTGTGCGGGTGCAGCGGCAGAACGCGCAGCTCCGTTGTGCGTCCGTCCAGGACGGCGAACGCGCTCTCTGCGCCGGCGGCGCGCGCGAATTCCACGCCCGCGCCCCAGGGGTGCGCGAGCAGGAGATCGCCTGTCGCCCGCCAGATCATCAACCGGTGTGCGACCGATGCCGGGAGGCCGTCGAGGGCGCTCAGCGCTTCCAAAGGCGGCAGAGCGAAGGCCGCCACCGGCGCGCCGAAGAGACCAACCGCCCACAGCCCCGCCGCGAGGATGATCGCGGTTTTCCGCGCGAGGAGCGCGAGGCCCCCGAGAACGGCGCCGAGGGCGAGGGCCGCGACGTTCGTCTGGATCGGGAGGAGCGCCGCCGCGAGAAACGCCGCTCCGAGAGGCAGAACCGCCAGCAGCCGACGTCCCGTTACCCGCCAGGCGACAAACACGGCCGGCCAGACGAGCGCGCAGTAAACGGTGACGCCGCGGCCGACGGAATTGAGATCAAGCGCCCTGGTCGCCCGCTCCGGCGGCGTCGCCGCGCGCAGGGCGCCGCCCGTCAGCGCCTCGAGGGCGAGGAGCGCGCCGCCGGCCGCGACACCGCCGAGAGCGAGGAGCGCGAAACGACGGAGCGCCCTCTCCCCGATCGCCGCCGCATGCTGCGCGAGGACGAAAGCGCCGGCGAGAACGGTGAAGAGGCTCGGCCCCCAGGTCCATTTGTCGGGACGTGGGGACCAGAGCCCGCTGAGCGCGACAAAACCGCAGAACAGGATCGTGAAGATCGCCGCGATGGTCGCCGCGTCCGGCCGGCGCCCGGCGGCGCGCCGCAACGCCGTCCATGCGCCGGCCCGCGTCGGGCCGTGAGCGAGCGCGATCGCGACGAGCAGGTAATAAGCCGGTGCGATCGTCCGGTGAGTCAGGACGAGGATGATCGGGAGAAGCGCGAAGACGAAGCCCGCCGCCGTTGCGTGCGCCTCGCCGCCGCCTCGCTCCAGCTCGCCCGCTTCAGCCACGCTCAGCGCAAGTCCGGCGCCGTCGCCTCCTCGGCGAGTTCGGCGATCGCCTCGTCTAGCGGCATGCTGCGCTGGTCTTTCGATCCGAGGCGGCGGATCGAGACGGTCCGCTCTTCGGTCTCATCGGCCCCGACGACGATAATCGCCGGCACTTTCCGCACGGAATGTTCGCGAACCTTGTAGTTTATCTTTTCGTTGCGCGTATCGAGGTCGACGCGCAGGCCCTTCTCGCGCAGCGCTGCAGCGGCTTCGTCCGCATACTCATCAGCCGTTGAGATGATCGTCGCGACAGCGACTTGCGTCGGCGCGAGCCAGAGCGGCAGCTTGCCGGCGTAGTGCTCGATCAGAAGGCCGATGAACCGCTCGAAGGTGCCGAATACGGCCCGGTGCAGCATCACAGGGCGATGCTTCGCGCCGTCCTCGCCGACATAGGTCGCATCAAGCCGTTCGGGCAGGACGTAGTCTAACTGAAACGTGCCGGCCTGCCAGGTGCGGCCAATGGCGTCGGTGAGGTGGAACTCCAGTTTCGGACCGTAAAACGCGCCCTCGCCTTCGGCGTAGTCGAATTCGAGGCCGGAGTCCGTCAGTGCGTCGGCGAGCGCCTTCTCGGCACGATCCCAGGTCGCGTCGTCGCCGGCGCGCTCGTCCGGGCGCGTCGCGAGTTTATAGGCGATCTCCGTAAGCCCCATGTCTTCGTAGACGGTGGAGAACAGTGCGAGGAACTTCTCCGTCTCCGCTGCAATCTGGTCTTCCCGACAGAAGATGTGAGCGTCGTCCTGGGTCATCTGCCGCACGCGCATGAGGCCGTGCAGCGCGCCGTGCGCCTCGTTCCGGTGGCAGCAGCCGAACTCCGCCATGCGGATCGGCAGGTCCCGATAGGACTTGATCCCCTGCTTGAAGATCTGCACGTGCGCCGGACAGTTCATGGGCTTCAGCGCCATAAGCGCGGCGTCGCCCGTGATCGCGGGGCCTTCGTCATCCGTATTCGGCACCTCGTCGGGAACGACGAACATGTTCTCACGGAACTTCGACCAGTGCCCGGATTTCTCCCAGAAGACTGAGTTGAGCAGCTGCGGCGTCTTCACCTCGTCATAGCCGTCCGCATCCAGACGGCGGCGGATATAAGCTTCGAGAGCCCGCCAGATGACGAAGCCCTGCGGATGCCAGAACACCGAGCCCTGTGCTTCTTCCTGCAGGTGAAAAAGACCCATCTCGCGCCCGAGCTTGCGGTGATCGCGCTTCTCAGCCTCCTCAAGGCGCTGAAGATGTAAGCGGAGTTCTTTCTCGGTGCGCCAGGCGGTGCCGTAGATCCGCTGCAGCATCGGGTTGCGGCTGTCGCCGCGCCAGTAGGCGCCCGCCACCTTGGTCAGTTTAAACCCCTTGCCTATATGCTTCGTTGACGGAAGGTGCGGCCCGCGGCAGAGGTCGAACCAGTCGCCGTGGAAATAGATGCGGATCGGCTCGTCGGCCGGCAGATCCTCGATGATCTCGGCTTTGTAATGCTCGCCCATATCGCGGAATGTCGCGATCGCCTTGTCGCGCGGCCAGACTTCCATGCGGGTCGGAAGATCTGCGTCGACCAGCTCACGCATCTTCTTCTCGATGTTCTCAAGATCGTCCGTGGAGAACGGCTCATCGCGCGCGAAGTCGTAATAAAAGCCGTTTTCGATAACCGGGCCGATGGTGACCTGGGTTCCGGGGTAAAGCGCTTGAACAGCCTGGGCGAGGAGGTGCGCCGTATCATGACGGATAAGCTCCAGCGCCTCCTCGTCGTCGCGGGTGAGGATCGCGACGCGGGCGTTGTTCTCGATCGACGAGAATAAATCGACGACTTCGCCGTTCACCTTCGCGCCGACGGCTTTCTTGGCGAGGGACTTCGAGATCTCTTCGGCGAGATCGGCGGACGTGATCGCGGTCTCGTAAATCCGTTTGGAGCCGTCCGGCAGGGTGATGTCGACCATGATGAAGCTCCCGGCTTCGGACCTTTACGAAATCGCGCGGAGGACCGCGCCGGCGACGATCCAGCTCGCCTGCTCCGGCGCGTGATGGAGAAAGAGCTCAGGCTCGATCAGCTCGAGTTCGATCAATCGCCAGTCGCTGTCAAGCGCCCGGCCGTCCCGGACGAGGTCGACCCGGGCGTAGACTGGGCGGGGATGCGGGTCGAGGGCGGCGAACACCGCCTCGGCTGCGCGGACCGCCGCCGGCGGCGGCTCGAAGGTGTCGGTGAGGCCGCCATACTCCTCCTGACACCGAATATCGCCGGCTTTCGGGCGCTTGCGCACGGCGTGAACGAGAGCGTCTCCAGCGAAGACGAGCGAGGCCTCGCCGAACGCCGCGACGCTCTCGACCACCGGCTGTAGCATGAGCCCGCCCGCGCGGTACGGCGCAGCGGCGGCGAGCGCTGCGGCCTCCTCGCCCGGCGCGCCAAGCGAAAGCCCGTGGGCGCTCGCGCTCACAGCGGGCTTCAGGACCCAGCGCCGCCAGCCGCGGGCGGAGGCGGTCTCTGCGACGGCTGCGCTGTCGGCGTCGGGCGCGAGAAACGCCGTCGGGACGACCGGCGCGCCGCGCTCAGCGAGATCGTGCAGGTAGGATTTCTCGAGGTTCCAGAGCATCAGGCCCAGAGCGTTGATCGCCGCGCCCGCCTCGCTCGCCAAGCGCCCGATCCACGCGCGGAACTCCGCCGGCCGGTCGTAATAATCCCAGGTGGAGCGCACGACGACGCCGTCGGCCTCGGCGAAGGGCGCGAACGCGCCGGTCCATGAGGCGAGCGAGACCTCCGCCCCTTTCGCTTCCAGGGCGTCGGCGAGGAGACGGTCGCTCCGGGTGAAATCCGGCGTCGCGTCGCAGCCGGCGAAGACGATGCGGGTCACTGGTCGGCCTCGACGCCCGGCGCGGGGCGGCGCGTCCACGCCCAGTCGCCATAGAGCCACGGCCGCCAGCGATGATCTGCAGTCGTCTCCGGCGCCGGGTCCCAGCCGGACGACCCCAAAGGATGGCAGCGCGACAGCCGCGCGAGGGTCATCCAGCCGCCGCGCCAGGCGCCGTGCCGGCCGATCGCGGCCATGGCGTACTCCGAACAGGTCGGCGCATGGCGGCAGCGGACGCCGAGGGCGACAAAAACCGGAGACAATGCTTTCTTATAGAGACGAAGCGCGGCGAGGAGGACGGCCGCGCCGGCGCCCCCGCTCGCAGGGTCGCCGGGGTTCGATTGATCAGGAGCGCTCGACATGTCGCGAATTCTCATTCTCGCCGCCGCTACGGCAAGCCTCGTCGCGGCCTGCGCGTCGAAAAGCGCGCCGCCGCCGGCCTCGCCATCAGCGTTGGTGGCCCGCGCGGCGGACAACGACGCCCTCTTCCGCTATGCGAACGAGACGCGGTCGGAGCAAGGCTGCGCGGCCGCGACGCCGGCCTTCCGGGTCGTCGCCAATCTCGGCTACGGGTATGAAATAGCGCTTCATCAGCTGGCGGAGTGCCTTCTTGAGCTTGAGGGAACGGCGGCGGAGCGAACGCTCTATCGCGAGGAGGCGATGTCCGCCCTTTCCCGCGCCGCTTACGCCAACGTCTCCCGCGCCCAGGCCCGCCTCGCGCAAGAACTCGCCGCGACGCCCGGTGCGGAAAAAGACGCCCTCGGCTGGGCGCTCGTCTACGCCGACCACGGCGACCGCAAGGCCTTCGGCCTGCCGGAGCTGTCGTCGGTCATGCTGGCGGATCTGCGGGTGGTTCTGGACGACGAAGCCGAAGCGGCAGCGGCGGAGTTCGCCAGGAATTTCACGCCGATCCGGCAGGCGGCGTTCGAGCCGCCCTCGGTCGCCGGCGCCCGGTCCTCCGGAGGCCAGACCGTGCGCCGCGCGCCGCCGTCGGGTCGGCGGCCGCGCCGCTGATCAGACGCCCAGCCGGTCGAGGCAGTCGACCACCGCCTCGAAAACGAGAAGCGTCGAGGCGTGACGCGCGGGATAGTCGCGGATCGGCTCTAGCGCCGCCATCGCCGACCATCGCTCGCCCGTCGGCGGGGGCGCGCCTTCTTTAAGCATCGCCCGCATGTCATCGCGCAAGGCGCGCAGCTCCGCCGGCGTCGCGCCGATGATCGATGCGGCGAGAGCGCCGGACGAGGCCTGCCCGAGCGCGCAGGCCTTCGCCTCGATCGCGAAATCGGCGACCGCCCCGTCGGCCAGTTTCAGATCGACGGCGACCTCCGATCCGCACACCCGTGAGCGCCGGGTCGCGCTGGCGTCGGGCGCGTCGAGCCGCCGCGCCGGCGGCAGCGAGCCGGCAAGTTCGAGCAGCGCGTTGGAATAAGGGTCGGCGAGCATGGGCCGGAGATAAGCGCGCCGCCGCGGTTTCGCCAACGGCGCGCGCCCCATGCCTCTCCTGAGCATTCCCACGGCTTGACCGTGGGACCCAGCTCCGGAATGCGCCGGGCCCGCGGACGGCGGCGCAACCGGGCGGTCGGTGGCGGCTGAGAACGCTGGAGATGGGCCCCACGGTCAAGCCGTGGGGATGCGCCTACGCTTAAAGCTGCTCTAGCCGCGCCGCCAGCTCGGGCCGTCCTTGCGGGCCTCGAAGAGGACGCCCTTCGCCGCCCAGGCGTCGCGCAGGGCGTCGGCGTCGGCGAAGTCTTTCGCAGCTCGAAGGGACGCCCACTCCGTAAGGGCCGCCTCAATCTTAGCCGCCTCGGCGCCCGCGACAGCGGGGCGCGGCGACGCCGTCTCGGGGAGCGCGTCGCCGACGACGCCGAGGAGCTGTGCGGAGCCGAGAAGCGCCGCGTACGTCTCTTCGCGGGGGTCGTCGCGCAGGCGATCCGCCAGCCGGAAAAGCTCCGCGAAAGCCTTTGGCGTGTTGAGATCGTCTGAAAGCGCCGCAACCAGAGCGTCGTCAAACACTGGTCGGACGTCGTGAAACGTATCTGCACTCTCGATCAGAGGCCGGACGATGCGCTCATAGCTCCGCCCCGTCGCCTCCAGGAGTTCGTCCGTCCACTCCAGCGGCTGGCGATAGTGCGCCGACAGGAGCGCCCAGCGGATCACCTCGCCGCGCCAGTCTTTCAGCAGATCATGGGTGAGGACGATGTTGCCGAGGGATTTCGACATCTTGTCCGCGCCCATGCGCAGGAAGCCGTTATGCATCCAATAGCGGGCGAGCGGCGCCCCGCCATGGGCGCACGCGGACTGGGCGATCTCGTTCTCATGGTGCGGAAACCGCAGGTCATGGCCGCCGCCGTGGATATCCACCGTCGGCCCGATCAGCGCCCCGATCATGGCGGAGCACTCCAGGTGCCAGCCGGGCCGGCCCCGCCCCCAGGGGCTCTCCCAGCCTGGTTCGTCCGGCGCAGACGGTTTCCAGAGCACGAAATCGGCGGGGTCTTTTTTGTAAGGCGCGACTTCCACGCGGGCGCCGGCGATCATCTCATCCTGCTTGACCCGGGAGAGCTGCCCGTACCCTGCGTACGCTGCGACCTCGAACAGGACATGCCCGCTTTCGACATGGTGGTAGGCGACGCCGTTCTCGATCAAAGTCGCGACCATCCGCACCATATCGTCGATATGGCCCGTAGCGCGGGGTTCGATTTCCGGGCGGAGGACGCCGAGGGCGCCCATGTCCTGGACGTAGAACTCCTCGTACCGTTTTGTGATCGCGTTAATCGGCTCGCCGGTTTCCTGCGAGGCGACGATGATCTTGTCGTCCACATCGGTGAAATTCCGCACATAGACGACCTTGTCTGCGCCATACCGGCGACGGAGCAATCGAGAGAGAAGGTCGAACACAACGGCGGGGCGCGCGTTGCCGATATGGGCCCTCGCGTAAACCGTCGGACCGCAGACATACATGCTCACGCGCTCAGGGTCGGCGGGCTCGAACAGGCGCTTTTCGCCCGCGAGGGTGTCGTGAAGACGGATGTCGAAACCAGCGGTCATGGAGCGGCTGTGTAGCGAGTTTTGGCGCGTGTGAAAGGCGCAGATCAGAACGCCGTAGAGCGCAGGTGTGATTGATGGCATTTCAGTGAAGATCGTTTTCTTATTGAAATCAAAGATTTAAAATTGGCGCGCCGGGGAGAATCCGGTTCATCACGGGCCTGTAACTGGTAATCCATACGGCGAGCCCTAACATATTATCGACTGATCGCGGCTTCCCCGGAAAACTGCGAATTGATGATCGCTTAGAACGATAGGACAGGCTCATGACCGCCATTGCCTACGACACGCCTGCGCACGCCCATACGGATGATGCGCCCGCCCTCTCCTCCAGGCCGACCCGCCCGGAAGCTGAAGCCGCCGTGCGCACCCTTTTGCGCTGGGCGGGGGACGACCCGAGCCGCGAGGGACTGATCGATACGCCGAAGCGCGTCGCCAAAGCCTATGAGGAGTGGTTCAGCGGCTATGAGGAAGACCCTGAGGAGATCCTCGCCAGGACCTTCGAAGAGGTTGAGGGCTATAACGACATCGTGCTGATGAAAAACATCCGCCTCGAAAGCTATTGCGAACACCACCTGGCGCCGATCATCGGCGTCGCGCATGTCGCTTACCTGCCGCGCGACAAGGTGGTGGGCATCTCCAAACTCGCCCGCCTGGTGGACGCCTACGCGAAGCGCTTGCAGATCCAGGAGAAGCTGACCTCGCAAATCGCCGATACGTTGGAGAGCGTGCTGGAACCGCGGGGCGTCGCCGTGATGATCGCCGCCGAGCACCAGTGCATGACAACCCGCGGCGTGCATAAGCGCGATGTGGACACCGTGACGACGCGCTTCACCGGCGCATTCCAGGACGATCCGAAAATGGAAGATCGGTTCCTCCGTCTCATCGGAAGCTGACCCTCGGTCGCCCGGCCGACATTCGCCGGGCGACGCCGAATGCGCTAAACACCAAGCCCCGCCCTACGGCGGGGCTTTTTTTGTCAGGAGCGCGCCATGACGTTCGCCGACCGCGACGCCGTCGATATCGAGCAGGGGTCTAGTTTCGCGCCGCAATTCGACGCAGCGGGCCTCATTCCTGCGATCGCTCAGGACGCGGCGACGGGCGAGGTCCTGATGCTTGCCTGGATGAACGCCGACGCGTTCGCGCAGACCCTGAAAACAGGTCGTGCGACCTACTGGTCCCGCTCCCGGGCGGCGCTCTGGGTCAAAGGCGAAACCTCCGGACACGTCCAGACGGTGAAAGAGGTGCGCATCGACTGCGATCAGGACGCCGTGCTCCTCATCGTGGAGCAGCAAGGCTCGGCGTGTCACACGGGCGCGGGATCATGCTTTTATCGGCGGGTCGGCGACGACGGCGCGTTGGAACGATCGGACGACTAGGATCACGCCGCTCTCCTTCCCAACGTCCGCGTTTCGCAGGCTCCTCAGGATGAAGACGGCTCCGGATTTCGTCCTGATGAGGCGCGAGGCGCCGTCGCGAAGAACGGCGACGGGACGATAGGCTGATGACATCTCCCATCACTTTCTCCCGCGTCGTAGCCCTCGCGCTGCCGGCGGCCGCGGCGTCGGCGGCGACGCCGCTCCTCGGGCTGATCGACGCGGTCGCCCTCGGCCGCTCGCCCGACCCGCTGGAGGTCGGCGCCGTCGGCCTCGCGGGCGCGGTCTTTTCAGCCCTCTACTGGACGTTCGGGTTCCTCCGCATGTCCACGTCCGGGCTCGCCGCGCAAGCGACCGGCGAAGGCTCGGAAGGCGCCGTGCGCGCCGTACTCGCCCGCTCGGTTCTCCTCGGCGCGCTGATCGGTCTCGCTCTCCTTGCTCTCCGCCCCCTGATCGAAACAATCGCTTTCGCCGGACTCCGCATCGAAAGCGAGGCGAGCGAGGCGACGTTCGCCGCGGCGCTTGAGTACTTCGGGATCCGCCTGTGGGCGGCGCCCGCCGCACTCGCGACCTATGCGGCGACGGGCTGGCTGACGGGCCGCGGCCACACCGGCGTCGTCCTCGCCGCGACCCTCGCGATGACCGGTCTCAACGCCGGTCTCGACTGGTGGTTCGTCGCCGTGCGGAACGAAGGCGCGGCCGGGGTCGCCCTCGGCACGGCGATCGCGGAAGCCGCCGGCCTCGGCTTCACGGCGCTCGGCTGCCTATGGGTCGCGGCGCGCAAAGGCGGCGCGTTCCATCACTGGCGAGGGGCGCTTCGGGCGGACCCGGCGGCGTTCGCGAAGCTCTTCGCCATGAACCGCGACGTCTTCATCCGCACCGCGCTCCTCGTTTTCAGCTTTGTCTTCTTCACCCAGAGAAGTTCCAGCTGGGGCGACGTGACCCTCGCCGCGAACCAGATCCTGCTTCAACTCTTTCTCCTCACCGGCCTCGCCCTCGATGGCCCGGCGATCGCAGCGGAAAGCCTCGTCGGGCAGGCGGTCGGCCGCGGCGACCGGGCGGCGTTCGACCGGACCCTGAAATACGCCGCCTGGGCGACGGCGCTCGCGGCCCTGCCCTTCGCACTCGCCTACTTGGCGCTCGGCGATTTGATCCTTAGTTTAATGACGACATCGGAGCCGATCCGCGCCGAGGCGGGCGCCCACTTGGCGTGGGTCGCTCTAAGCCCGCTCGCCGTCGCCCTCGCCTTTCTGCTCGACGGGATTTTCATCGGCGCGACGCGCGGCAATGACCTGCGCGACATGATGATCGCGTCGTTCGCGGTCTATATGGCGCTCTGGTTCGCCCTTGCGCCCGCGTTCGGCAATCATGGCCACTGGGCGGCGTTCATTCTCTATTTCGCCGTACGCGGAGCGACACTCCTCTATCGGCTGCCTGCAGCGCGCGCCGACGCGTTCGGTGGGAAAACGGCGAACGCTTAAGAGTCCGCGTCGTCGTCGAAGAGGAGGATCTCGCCGTCTTCGGTGATCTCGGCGTCGATCTCGGCGCCCCGGTATTTGCCGGAAAACTCGTAGACGATCTTCCCGTCGCCGCGATAGGACCACTCGGTCTCCCGCGGAACGAAGTCGGGCGCGCGTTCGGCGAGGGCGTCCCGAACGACGTTCGGGATGTCCTCAAAGTCGATGACGCGCTCGACTTCCTCCAGCCGTCCGTCCTCAAACACGTCGATCTCCAGCTCCTCGCCGTCGGCGTCTTCGGCGATGAACTCGTAGATTTTGACGCCGTTCTCGGTCTCGACGGAGACGCTGACGAGCCGCCCGCCGGGGATGGCGTCCAGGGCGGTCTCACGCACCTCTTCTGGAACCTGATGCAGTTCCACATCATCTTTTGCAGGGGCCGAACTCAACGCAATGGCGAGCGCGGCGACGCCCGCAAGGACCGTTCTGGTGTTCATGGCGATATATCTCCTCCCACCAATGGAATTTTCCGACGGTGGGCGGAAAGATCAACCGAAATGTGGCGGGGTCGCGAAGGTTCCATGACCCCTGCGCCGTTAGAGGGCGGCGCCGACGGCGTCGCGGACGCTCGCATGACCGTCGCGCCAGAGGAGTTGCGGGAGTTCCGAGACGATGCGGCCGACAAGTCCCGGCCCCTCGTAAATGAGCGCCGTGTAAAGCTGGACCGCGGCGGCCCCGTTCAGAACCTTCTGGTACGCATCCGCCGCCGACGACACGCCGCCGACGCCGATGAGATCGATCGCATCCGGCAAGGCCCGGCGCATGTCGGCGAGAACGCGCGTCGACATCTCAAAGAGCGGTGCGCCGGAGAGGCCGCCTGTTTCCTCCGCATGCGGTCCCGTGAGTCCCTCCGGCCGCGAGACGGTCGTGTTGGAGACCACGACGCCGTCGATCTTCACTGCACCGACGACCGACGCGATGTCGCTCGCGTCTTCGTCGGTCAGATCGGGAGCGATCTTCACCAGAACCGGTCGCCGCGGACCGACGGCCGCGCGGCGATCACGTTCTGCGACGACGGATTGGAGGAGCGCCTTCAGGGCGTCGGCCCCTTGCATGTCGCGCAGGCCCGGCGTGTTCGGCGAAGAAACGTTGACGGTGAAGAAGTCGGCGACGTCATAGAGACCGTCGAGCCCTGCGACGAAGTCGGCGGTCCGGTCGGCGCTTTCTTTATTCGCGCCGAGATTGACGCCGACGACCCCGCCCCGCTCGCGCCGCGCTGCGAGCCGCGCCCGGACGATGTCGAGGCCTTCGGAGTTGAAGCCGTAGCGGTTGATCACCGCCCGATCCGCAGGGAGACGAAAAACCCGCGGCTTCGGGTTGCCGGGCTGCGGCTTCGGCGTGACGGCCCCGATCTCGACAAAGCCGAAGCCGAGATCGAGGCAGGGATCCACCGCCTCTGCGTGCTTGTCGAAGCCCGCCGCGAGCCCCAGCGGATTGTCGAGGGGCATGCCGCAGAGACGCGTTTCCAGCACCGGATCGAAAACGCCCGACCCCTTGGGTGCGAGGCCGGCCTTCAGAAGGCGGATCGTCGCGCCGTGAGCCGTCTCCGGGTCGAGGAGCTTGAGAGCCGCGAGGCCGGCGGCGTCGAGACCCTGGCGCAGCAGCGATCGGCGCGGGTGGTGCGTGTTGCTCATTCCCGATCGGATATCCCGCGCCGCCCGGCGGGTCCAACAGACCGCTAGAGGCGGGCGGCGAGGATCTCGGCGCGTAGATCTGGCGCAGCGTCAAGGGCGGCGGCGGCCTTCATGGCGTCGTCCTGCAGCGCCTGCTCGAACGCCGTCCGGGCCGCGCCCTGGAGCGCCGCCTCGAACGCCGAGCGCGCCTTCACGTCGAGAGCGGGGTCGTCCAAAGCGGTCAGCATGAGGCCGAACTGATAGGCGATGGCGGGGTTCTCCGGCTCCAGACGCATGGCCTTCTCGAAGGCGGCGACGCCCCCCTCGATCGTGGCGCGGTAAACCCCGCCGCCGCCGCGACGGATGACTTCTAGATGCCAACCGCCGAGGACCGCGAGGGCCCACGCGCTTTCAGGATCAAGTTCGAGAGCGCGCTCGATATTCTTGCGGGCGCGCGGGGCGAGTCTCAGGACGTGCGCTTTGATGGCGGAAATCTCCGCGCCTCGCCGACCGAGGGCGAGGCCGAGTTCGATATGGCCTTCGACATGCTGGTCATCCCGCGCCAGCGCTTCACGGGCGAGGTTTTCCGCACGCTTCGCCGCCGCGAGGCGTTCTTTGGAGTCCCGGGAGAAATAGCTGGCGGCGAGCACCGCCCGGGCCGCCGTCGCCCAACAGTCCGCGACGTCGGCGGGCCCGCAGCGGGTCGCCGCCGCTTCATAGCGCCCGTCGGCGAAAAGACGCTCCGCATCCCTGGACGCCGCATCGGCCGCGAATGCAGGGCCGGAGGCCAAGACGAGACAGAGAGCGATGAGGAACGAGCGCATGTCCTTGAAGTGTACCGATTGTGCGGCGCGGCGACGAGCCCTGGCGAATTTGGAGAATTCCGTCAGGCCGACGCAGTTTTCGGCGAAGGCGCGCGCCTCGACCGGCGGACCAGTGGGCGCACGCGCCGCTCCAGATGGTCGAAGACGAGCCCGGCGATGTCCTTGTCCGACACCTTCTCGACGCCCTCGAGCCCTGGAGACGAGTTCACCTCGAGCACCTTCGGCCCGCTTTCAGACCGAAGGAGGTCGACACCCGCGAACCCGAGGCCGAGAGCACGGGCGGCCCGCACGGCCGTGTCGCGCTCTTCTTTCGTCGTCTTGACCGTCGTCGCAGCGCCGCCCTGATGGAGGTTGGCGCGGAAATCGCCCTCGCCCGCCGTGCGCCGCATGGCGGCGGCGAACTTGCCGCCGATGACGATGATGCGGATGTCCTCGCCCGCGGCCTCTTTCACGAACTCCTGGACGAGAAAGTCCGCCTTCAGATTGCGAAAGGCGGAGACGACCGACTGGGCGGCCTTGGCGTTCTCCGCGAGAACGACGCCCTTGCCCTGCGAGCTTTCGAGCAGCTTCACGATGATCGGCGCGGACCCGACGAGATTGATGAGGTTTGCGGAATCCTTCGGGGACGAGGCGAACGCCGTCGTCGGCATACGGATTGAGTAGCGCGCCAATAACTGGTGGGCGAAGAGCTTGTCGCGGCTCGCGCCGATCCCGGTCGACGAGTTCAGGCAATGCGCGCCCAGCGTCTCGAACTGCCGCACGACCGCAAGCCCGTAAGAGGTGATGCCGGCTCCGATGCGCGGGATGATCGCGTCATACCGCGGCAGCGCCCGACCGTCATAATGCACCTCGGGCGCGTGGGCGTTGATGTTCATATAGCAGCGCAGGGTGTCGATCGGTTCGACCACGTGGTCGCGCGCCTCCCCCGCCTCGATCAGTCTGCGGCTTGAATAGTTGTCGGGCTCGCGGGTGAGGATCGCAACCCGCAGGGCGCGCTTCTTCGGCGGGACTTTGGAGAGCTCATCGTAAACGGAGTAATCAAGTCGGGGCTGCAGGAAAGAGGCCTCCGGCTTGACGACCGCGTTGTCGGCGAGGGCGGTCCGGCCGATCAGCATGCGGTACGACATCGAGCCGCGATCAGTCAGCGTCATCTCGATGTCCCAGGACCGTCCGGAGACGGAGACAGGCGTCCTGACGACGTAGCGAAGCTCCGCCTCGCCGTTGGAGCTCGTCACCTCGCGCCGGTCCACTAGGTCGGCGGAGCAGAAAACTTCGATCTCCGGGCGGTCCGGGATCGGCTGAACGCCGAAGCGCACTTTCGGGCGAGAGACGGAGCCGAAGGGTTCGATGGCGAAGGCGTGGAGCGCTGAAGTGCGCGCGCCGGTGTCGGTCTTCGCCTTTAGGGCGGGAAGGCCGAGCCCCGGAAGGCTCACCCATTCCTCCCATCCGAATTCGAGGGCGGCGGTCTCGTCGGTCATGCGGTCGATTAATTCGGGCGATCGAGGGTCATGTGGCGGGCGCGGGCTGCATGCTCGATCGCCTCGGCGCCGGCGTCGGAAACGCCCAACGCTTCGCGGATCAGCGTCAGAATGCGGATCTCGGTCGGGTCGAGGGTCTCGTCGGCGGTGACCACGTCGACGGCGCCGGCGTAGGCCGTTTCGGCGAGATGCGCCGGGATCGCCGCTTTCGCCGCGTCGAGAACGGCGTGCAGGCCGTTCGCCCCGGACATGAGTTCGCCGCAGGCTTCAGCCGTCTCGACGAGATGCTGTTCGTCGCGGTCGCTGAAGAGCGGGAAGGAGCGGACCACGCGGCCGATGGTGCGCAGCTCGGAATTCTGGATGCGCCCGTCGGCGGCGGCCGCCATCACCATCAGATAGATGACGGCGTCCTGCGGGGTGAGCGTAACGCCTGTCGCGGACATCGATCGGTCTCCCATTACGGGCGTGAGGAGTAGCGGCGACCGCGAAAGGCGACAAGGCGGGGCTCCGGCCGCCGCTCCAATTGCCGCAGAGAGGCCGGGCCGATACCGTTCGAGAATGATGGAACAGGGGGCGTCGGCGATGACCCGCACCGTGGCGCTGTCGGCGATCGTCCTCGCTGCGGCGGCCTTTCTTCTAGAGCAGCTCGAATACCGGTTCGTGCTGAAGACATTGCCTGCGGAAGGGTACATCGCGCTCGTCGCGATCGGTTTCGCCGCCCTCGGCGTCTACGCCGGCCGGCGGCTGGCCGGACCGGCGCCGACGGGCGCGTTCGCCCGCAACGACGCGGCGATCCGCGAACTCAGGATCAGCACCCGGGAGATCGAGATCCTGGAGAAGGTGGCGGCTGGCGGGTCCAACAAGGAGATCGCCCGCGACCTCGCCGTCTCCCCGCACACCGTGAAAACCCATGTCTCGAACCTCTACCAGAAGCTGGAGGTGCGCCGGCGCACGGAGGCGGTCGATAAGGCCCGGCGGCTCGGAATGATCGCCTGAGGCTCGCCGGAACAGCGGATTCTCGCCAACTCACCCTTTCGGGCGATGGCGTACGGGAACGGCGGCGGTCAGCGTCGAAGGCGCCAAACCGCCAGAAAGGAGACGCCCATGCACCGCCTCGCTCTCGCCTACGGACTGCCCGCCGGCGCTGTTCCCATCCTGCTCATCATCGCCTCGACGACTTTCGGCGAAGGCGGCGAATTCGCCGGCGGCCACGCCTTCGGCTACCTCGTCATGCTCGCCGCCCTGTCCCTCGTCTTCATCGGGATCAAGACCCACCGGGACGGCGCCCTCGGCGGCGTCATCAGCTTCAGGACGGGCTTCCTCGTCGGGATCGCCATCTCCGCCGTCGCCGGGCTCGCCTACACCGTGCTGTGGGAACTCTACCTCGCCGTCACCGACCACGCCTTCATCGGCGAGTACGCGGCGGGCCTGATCGAGGCGAAGCGCGAGGCCGGCGTTCCCGATGCCAAGATCGAAGAGTTCGCCGCCGAGATGGCGACGATGGAGGCGCGCTACGCGAACCCGCTCTTCCGCGTGCCGGTGACGTTCATGGAGATTTTTCCCGTCGGGCTGATCGTCACGCTCGTCTCGGCCTTCCTTCTGAAGAACGAACGTTTCCTGCCAGCCCGGCGAGGCGCTTAAGCCGCTAGCCCGCCGCGTTGACCGGCGGGCGCCCCCTCCCTAGCTTCCGCGGCTCCTTCTCCGGAGCCCGCTGATGACCGCCCGCGCTTTCACCGCCGCCGACGCCGACAACGCGAAATCCTGGCCGTTTCAGGAGGCGAAGGCGCTCGCCAAGCGCGTGGAGAAGACGCCCGCCGATCAGCCGATCGTTTTCGAAACCGGCTACGGACCGTCGGGCCTTCCCCATATCGGCACCTTCGGCGAAGTCGCCCGCACCACCATGGTTCGCCGGGCCTTTGAGCTTCTCACCGGTCGGCCGACGCGCCTCATCTCGTTTTCGGATGATATGGACGGCATGCGGAAGGTTCCGCCGACCGTGCCGAACCCGGAGGCGCTTGAGAAATACATGGAGGTTCCGCTCAGCCGGGTGCCGGACCCCTATGGCGAACACGCGGGCTTCGCGCTCAATATGAACGCGCGCCTCAGAGCCTTCCTCGACCAGTTCGGCTTCGACTACGAATTTTTCTCCGCAACGGAGCAATATGAAAGCGGCGCCTTCGACGCAACGCTCGTCCGCATGCTGGAGGTCTATCAGGACATTCTGGAGATCATCCTACCGACCCTTGGCGAGGAGCGTCGGGCGACCTATTCGCCGATCCTGCCGATCTCGCCGTCCTCGGGTCGCGTTCTTTACGTGCCGCTTCTGGAGCGCGACGCCGCCTCCGGAATGATCGTCTTCGAAGACGAGGACGGATCGAAAGTCGAAACCTCCGTAAAGGGCGGAAACGTAAAAATGCAGTGGAAGGCCGACTGGGCCGGCCGCTGGCACGCCCTCGGCGTCGATTATGAGATGTCGGGCGAGGACCTTACCGAAAGCGTGCGGCTCTCCAACCGCATCGTGAAGGCCCTCGGCGGCACGCCGCCTGCGGGCTTCAACTATCAGCTCTTCCTCGACGAGGAGGGCAAGAAGATCTCCAAGACCAAAGGCAACGGCATCACCATCGACGAGTGGCTGACCTACGCCTCGCCGGAGAGCCTCGCCCTTTACATGTTCCAGGCGCCCAAGAAAGCGAAGAAGCTCTATTTCGACATCATTCCGAAAACGGCGGACGAGTACCTCGCGCATCTTGCAAAGTACCCGGAGCAGGAAGGCGAGAAGGCGCTCGACAACCCGGTCTGGCACATTCACGAGGGAACGCCGCCGGCGCCGGCCGGCGACATCACCTTCGCCATGCTGATGAACCTCGTCTCGGCGGCGGGCACGGACGATAAGTCCGTCATCTGGGGCTTCGTCCAGAAGTACGTCCCTGGGACGAGCCCCGGGACCCACCCGAAAATCGACGAGCTGATCGGCTACGCGCTCAACTACTTCGACGCCTTTGTGCGGCCGACCTTGACGTTCCGGACGCCGACGGGCCAGGAGCGTGCGGCGCTGGAGGATCTCATCGCGCGCCTCGAGGCCCTGCAGCCAGAGACCGCCGACGCCGACGCGCTGCAGACGGAGGTTTTCTCCGCCGGAAAGTCGCAGAACTTCGAGAATCTCCGCGACTGGTTCACCGCCATCTACGAAGTGGTGTTCGGACAGTCGCAGGGCCCCCGCATGGGCGTCTTCATCGCCGTCTACGGCGTCGAGCCGACTGTCGCGCTTCTGAAGGATGCGCTCGCCCGCGAGGCCTGAGCAGCTCTTACGTCAACGCGCTGCGCACGCTCGGCATGATGCGCCGGCTGACCGGGACCGTCTCACCGTTCGCCATCGTCAGAACGCCGACGCCGCTGGGCTCGCGCTTGAGGGATCTGAGCCGCGCCGTATTGACCAGAAAAGAGCGGTGCACCCGGAGGAAGCCCGGCGGGAGCTCGTCCTCCATGGCTGAGAGTCCGCTGGAATGGAGGAGCGTGCGCCCGTCCGCGAGCCGAAGCTCCACATAGTCTCCCGCCGCCTTGCACCAGCAGATGTCGCCGACCGCGACGAACTCGGCGCCGCCGGTCGACTTCACCGCGATGCGCGGCGCGCTGTCGGCCGCCTCGGCTTCGGCGAGCGCCTGCTCCAGCCGCAAGGCGCGCGCCTCCTCGCCGCGCCGCCGGGTCCGTTCGTCGGCGAGAGCGCCGGCCTGTTGGACGAACAGAAAGAGGATTAATCCGGACGCGGCGTAGAAGGCGTGGGCGTCGAGAAACCGTCCGGGCGCGAAAAGGATCAGGGCGAGAAAGAGCCCGAGACCGGCGAGATGGGAGAGCGCCCGCGGCGCGCGACGCAGCGCCGCCCAGGCGACGACGCCGATCGAGGCGACGGTCGGCGCGAGCGCGGCGTTAGTCGATTTCGCGTCGAAACCGGGTGAGATGAGAACAAGCGACATCGTGAGCAGAGCGATGGCGGCGAGACCCCAAATCAACCGACGCGCCATGAAGCGACGAAGGATGAGCGCCGCAAGCATCGTTCCGAACGCGGCGGAAAATCCGAGAATGGCCAGAAGCCGGACGTCATGGGCCGGATAAGGATAGGGGACGACGCCGCGGGCGACCTCCGCGGCGAGCTGGCCGGCCGCCGCAAGGGACAGGAGAGCGAGGAGGAACGAGCCGATCCGATCCTCGCCCCTTGCAGCCATCGCCCCGAAATACAAAGCGCCGGCCAAGAGGGCGCCGAGCGGAAGGAGCGAGGGCCAATACCGCCGCAAACCGGCGTCGACCGGGTCGGCGTACTCCGCGATCGCGATCCAATGGACCGGGTAGCCGAGCTTCAGAAGGCCGTGGTGAGCGGAGAGCTTCAGAACGACCTCGTTCTCACCCGGTCGCAGCGCGCTTTCCGGAATGAAGTAGACGTGGTCCATCCGACCCGCGATCTCGTCGGCCGGGTCCGCGGACGGCCGACCGTTGCGCCCGAGAGACCGGCCGTTCAGCTGCGCGGCGCTCGAGGCCTTGGCGAGCACGAACAGACCGAGCGGCGCCTCCGGCGCTGAAAAGCCGTCGCCGAGATCGAAGCCGAGGCGCACCCAGAGGGCCCTGCCTTGGGGATCGATCGACCGCCAGTAGACGTCCTCACAGCCCTCGGCGTCGAAGTCCGGCCGCCCTGTCGCGTCGTCGATGGGGCAGACACGCGCGGACGCGGGTTCGACGGCGGCGAACGGCGCCGCGCGTCCGGCGAACGGCTGAAGCACGAGAAAAGCGACGAGCACGGCGACGAGGCGGGCGCGGATCATGCCTCCGGTCGTAATCGGTTTTTCCGCGGCGGCGCAGAGCCGTTCGACGGACGGACCGCGCCGCCTGCCGATCCGCCCTGTCGGCGCTGGTCCGGCGTCGCGCAGAACCAAGGCCCGCAACCGCAAAGGACGCCGTTTCGACATGCGCTTTCCCCTCGCCCTCTCCGCGCTTTTCGCCGCCGCTTGCGCGAGCGCCCCGCCGCCGGATCTCACCGAGGCGCCGATCGTCTTCCAGTCCCGCGCCGGGGTGGAGGCGGAGGCCTTCGAGGGGTCGATCCTAGTCCCGGAAAACCGGGCCGATCCGCAGAGCCGAATGATCCCGCTTCGTTATGTGCGGTTCCCCGCGACAGGCGAGGCGGCCGGCGCGCCGATCGTCTATCTCGCCGGAGGGCCAGGCGGTTCAGGGATCGCAACAGCGAAGGGACGCCGCCACCCGCTGTTCATGGCCATGCGCGAATTCGGCGACGTCATCGCCCTCGACCAGCGCGGAACGGGCGCCTCCGGCGACACGCCGCGATGCGTCTCCTCGGTCCGCCCGCCGTCCTACGCCGAGCGCACCAACGCCGCCGTCGCCGAGGCCTATCGCGCCTCGATCCGAGAGTGCGCCGCGTTCTGGGAGGCTGAGGGCGTCGATGTCGCCGGGTACACGACGGCGCAGAGCGTCCACGATCTGGAGGATCTGCGCCGCGCCCTCGGCGCTGAAAAACTCGTCCTCTGGGGAACCTCTTACGGCTCCCACCTGGCGCTCGCCGCGATGAAGGACATGGATGGGCGAATTGAGAAGGTCGTCCTTTCCAGCGCCGAAGGTCTCGACCAGACCGTCAAGCTGCCGGCGCGGACCGACGCCTATTTCGACCGCCTGCAGGCGGTCGCCGACGCCGACCCAGTCGGCCGGACGGCGTTTCCCGACATCCAGGGCCTCATCCTCCGGGTCCACGATCGCCTCGAGGCGGAGCCCGTCCTGCTCACCCTGGCGCGGCGGGACGGAAGCGAGGAGACCGCGCTTCTCGACCGCATCGCGATGCGGCAACTGGCGTCGGGCATGATCGCCGATCCGCATAACGCCGTCGCTCTGTTGAACATCTACCGGGCGCTGGAGGCGGGCGTCACCGGACCGGTCGCCGAAATCCTCGGCTACTTTCCGTCGTCGAACGCTCCGATTTCCTGGCGGCCCATGCCCCTCGCCATGGACGTCGCCTCGGGGATCGGCGACGAGCGGCTGGCGCTTGTGGAACAGCAAGCCGAGACCGCCCTTCTCGGCGCCTATCTCAACTTCCCGATGCCGCAGGTGCGGGGCGAACTTAACGGCCTCGATCTCGGAGACCGGTTCCGGCAGGCCCCCAAAAGCCGGGTTCCGACGCTCCTCCTCAGCGGAACGCTCGACGGGCGGACCTACACCGACGGCCAGCTCGAGGCGGTTGCGGGGCTGTCGCGGCTGACGCATGTCGAGGTGGTGAACGCCGGCCACAACCTGTTCATGAGTTCTCCGGAGGTGAGGGCCGCCATCGAGACCTTCATGCGCGGCGAGCCCCTCCGCACCCGAACGATCAAAATCCCGCCGCCGAGCTTCGAAGGCTTCGCCGACTGAGCTGGCGGAACAGCGTTTCGCACCGACCCGCGAGACGCTAGTCTGGAGCTGACGTCTGAGGGGATTTCGACATGCTCGGGGTCGGCGACAAACCGCTCGCGCAGCGGGTGAAGCTGCGCGCGCCGCTTTACTTCGTGCGGCACGGCCAGACGGACTGGAACGCCGAAAGGCGGATGCAGGGGCTCTCGGACATTCCCCTCAACGATGTCGGCCGCGGCCAGGCGAGGCGGAACGGGGAGGCGCTCGCCGACGCTCTTGGCGATGCGGCGGACCAGGCCCGGTTCTTCACAAGCCCCCTCTCCCGGGCGCGGGAGACCTGCGAGATCCTCCGCGCAACCGTCGGGCTGCCGCTGCAGCGCTACAGCCTCGACGACCGGCTCGTCGAAATCGACATGGGCGACTGGAACGGGAAGACCCGGGACGAGATCGAGCGCGACGCGCCCGGCGAATGGGAGGCGCGCGGCGCGCACCTGCGTTACGCCCAGGCGCCGAACGGCGAACGACCGGAGGACGTCGCGGCGCGAACGGCGGCGTTTCTCGCCGACTGGGCGGAGGCGACGAGGTCGCCTCTGGTCGTCGTCGGGCATGGCGCGTCGGGCCGTTTTCTGCGGGCGATCCTGCGCGGTCTCGGCGAGCGGCGGCTCGTTCGTCTCGAGGCCCGGCAGGATCGGGTCTATCGTCTCGTCGGCAGGCGCGAGACCGCGCTCTGACGCGAACCGCGAGGCGGCGCGCCGCCTGCGGTTGAAACATCTGGGGTTGCGTCAACGGGCATGAATAATCCGCGCGGGGACGGGCGATGCGGGTTGAGACGCTCTCACGGGATCGGGTGGAGATCGCGCGCGACGCGCTCGCCGCGGCGCGTCCGTCCTATTCCGCCCGAAGACGCCTCTCGACCGGCCAGAAGATCACCGGGCTCTTGCTCCTCGCGCTTCTCATCACGTTTTCGATCGCCCGGCCGGGCCTCGCCGCCATCGGGGCGAACATCGCCGCACTGATCCTCTTCGCGACATTCTCCACCCTGCGCTGGGCCGCGCTTTTTCGCGCGTTTCGGCGAGCGCCTGCGTCGCCGCACGAGAAGGAACCGGAGCGCTGGCCGTTCTACACGATCCTCGCGCCGCTGCACCGGGAGCCGGAGCACGCCCTCCGTCTCGCCCGCACCCTCGCCGCGCTCGATTATCCGGCAGACCGGCGCGAGATCCTGCTCATCTGCGAAGCCGACGACCGCACGACGCTGGAGGCGCTTTCGAACCATCCGTTGCCGGCGGGCGTCCGCGTCGTCGCCCTCCCGAACGTTCATCCGCGGACGAAACCGAAAGCCTGCGCGGCGGCGATGAGCCTCGCCCGCGGCGATCTCATCGTGCTCTACGACGCCGAAGACGCGCCGGCGCCGGATCAGCTCAAAAAGGCCGCCGCCCGCTTCGCCGCCGCGCCGCCGGACCTCGCCTGCCTGCAAACCCGCCTCTGTTACGCCGACGCCCGGCGCAACTGGCTCGCGAGCCAGTTCGACATCGAATACGGCCAGCACTTCGACATCCTGCTGCCGCTCCTTTCGGACCTCCGCCTGCCGCTCCCCCTCGGCGGAGCGGGAAATCACTTCCGGCGCTCGGCTCTGGTTGCGGCGGGCGGATGGGACCCGTTCAACGTCACCGAGGACGCCGATCTCGGCTACCGCTTCGCCGCCCTCGGTCTGCGCACGGAAATCCTCGACTCCCGCACCGAAGAGCTGGCGGCGAACGCGTTGACGCCCTGGACAGCCCAGCGGACGCGGTGGGTGAAGGGTTACCTGCAGACCCTCTTCGTCCACACCCGCAGGCCCCTCGACCATGCGACGGCGTCCGGCCCGACGGCTTATATCTGGATGCTGACGGTGCTCGCCGGCACGATCGCCTCCTATTTTCTCTATCCGCTGCTGCTGACCCTGCTGGTCGGCGGCGTCCTGTTCGGCTGGCGAACGCCGGTCTTCGACCCGGCGAACCCGCTCTTTGCGATGAATGTCGGCCTCGCGGTCTATGGCGGCGCGGCCGCCTACATGACGGCGTTCATCGCCGCGCGGGGGCGGCGGGTCGCGTCTGGCGCCCGGCTTCTGTGGCTGCTGCTGACGATCCCGATCTATCGCTTCTGGTGCTCCGCGGCCGCGCTCGCCGCCCTCGCGGAATTCGCGCTGCGGCCCCACCACTGGCGCAAGACGCCGCATCCGCGGTCCGGCGAGCGCCCCATTTTCGCCTAAAAGGTCGCGTGCGGAAAAATAATCGTGATTGAGGCGTATCGCCTCTCCACACCTGCAGGAATCCGCATTACCCTCTGACTATCGCGGTTTGTAAGGGCCGCATTAACGGCGACGGCGTTAACGTTGTTTGAGAGTAAGGACAGTCTGAAATCGAGCGCGCGCCTTCAGGGCGCAAACGGTTTCGGGCGTGTCTCCGCCGCCCCGCCGACCACGCAAAACATGGATTTTGCGACCGGGGCGCGCGCCCCGGAACGGGGTCGGCTTGCGGCGGACATGGAAAATCTGCGCCCGCAGACGAGCGGGCTGGGAAGGTCGACGGGCGGCGCGTAACGGGAAAAGGCGATCCATCATGAGCGAACAAGGTCTCGACGTATTCGATCTCTTTACGGAGAACTATGAGCGGGCGAAGCAGGAGGCGATGAGCCTGCGCGATTATCTGCTCGCGGCGCGCGACGATCCCATGATGTACGCCTCTGCGTCGGAGCGGATGATCGCGGCGATCGGCGAGCCGGAAGTGATCGATACGGCCAAGGACCCGCGACTTTCGCGCATCTTCTTTAACCGGACCATCAAGCGCTATCCGGCCTTCGAAGGCTTCTACGGCATGGAAGAGACGATCGAGCGGATCGTCGGCTACTTCAAGCACGCCGCCCAGGGCCTCGAGGAGCGCCGCCAGGTCCTCTATCTCCTCGGCCCCGTCGGCGGCGGCAAATCCTCACTCGCCGAGCGCCTGAAGGACCTGATGGAGGTCCACCCGATCTACGTCCTGAAAGCGGGCGATCAGATCTCGCCGGTCTTCGAAAGCCCTCTCGGCCTCTTCCAGTCCGACGAACTTAAAAATCTGCTGACGGAAAAATACGGGATAGAGCGCCATCGGCTCACCAGCGTCATGAGCCCGTGGGCGGTCAAGCGCCTCGACGAGTTCGGCGGCGACATCTCCAAATTTGAAGTCGTTCGGATTTTCCCCACGAAACTGCGCCAGCAGGCGATCACCAAGACCGAGCCCGGCGACGAAAACAACCAGGACATCTCCGCCCTCGTCGGCAAGGTGGACATTCGCAAGCTCGAGCACTTCAGCCAGAACGACACCGACGCCTACGCCTATTCCGGCGGCCTTAACCAGGCGAACCAGGGGCTTCTGGAATTCGTCGAGATGTTCAAGGCGCCGATCAAGGTGCTCCACCCGCTGCTGACCGCGACCCAGGAAGGTAATTATGTGGGTACGGAGAGCCTCGGGCCCATTCCGTTCCAGGGCGTCATTCTCGCCCACTCCAACGAGAGCGAATGGCAGCTCTTCCGCCACAACAAGAACAACGAGGCGTTCCTCGACCGTATCTGCGTCATCAAGGTCCCCTACTGCCTCCGCGTGACGGAGGAGACACAGATCTACGACAAGCTTCTTCAGTCGTCGGAGCTTTCCGAAGCGCGCTGCGCGCCCGAAACGCTGACCATGCTGTCGCGCTTTTGCGTCATGACGCGCCTCAAAGAACATGAGAACTCCAACCTGTTCTCCAAAATGCGCGTCTATGACGGAGAGAAACTAAAGGACACCGACCCCAAGGCGAAGTCGCATCAGGAGTATCGCGACGCCGCGGGGCTCGATGAAGGCATGGGCGGGGTCTCCACCCGCTTCGCCTTCAAGGTGCTCTCATCGACCTTCAACTTCGACAACACCGAGGTCGCCGCCGACCCCGTGCACCTCATGTACGTCCTTGAAAACGCCATCAAGCGCGAGCAGTTCGCGGAAGAAATCGAGAAGCAGTATCTCGATTTCATCAAATCGGAGCTCTCGCCCCGCTATGCGGAGTTCATCGGCAAGGAGGTCCAGAAGGCGTACCTGGAAAGCTATGGCGAGTACGGACAGAACCTGTTCGACCGCTACATCTCCTACGCCGACGCCTGGATCGAGGACCAGGACTTCAAGGACCCCGACACGGGCCAGCTTCTCGACCGGGCGACCCTCGACGGCGAGCTTTCCAAGATCGAGAAACCGGCCGGCATCGCCAACCCGAAGGACTTTCGCAATGAGGTGGTGAAGTTCTCCTTGCGCGCCCGGGCGGCGAACGGCGGCAAGAACCCGTCCTGGACGTCCTATGAAAAACTCCGCACCGTGATCGAAAAGCGGATGTTCTCCCAGGTCGAGGACCTCCTCCCGGTCATCTCCTTCGACTCGAAGAAGGATTCCGAAACCGAGAAGAAGCACGACGACTTCGTCGACCGCATGCTCGACCGCGGCTACACCCGCCGCCAGGTCCGCCGGCTGGTCGAGTGGTACATGCGGGTGAACAAGGCCGGCTGAAGGAGTGAGTAGGGAGTAGTGAGTGGTGAATAGAGTGCGGCGTACGGCTTGTCATTCCTCAAGGACGCCGCGACCCTGCGCGATGCGGCTACTCACTAATCACTACTCACCACTCACGCGCGGAGCGCTATGAGCCACTTCATCGACAGACGCCTCAACCCGAAGGGCAAATCGCTCGGGAACCGGCAGCGGTTCCTGAAGCGGGCGCGCGCCCAGATCAAAGAGGCGGTGTCGAAGTCCCTGCGCGAGCGCTCGGTGACCGATCTCGACAAGGGCGGGTCCATCACCATCCCGTCGAAATCGACCCGCGAGCCGCGCTTCCGCATCGACGGAAAGAAGGGCAAGCACTCCCACGTGCATCCGGGGAACAAGGAGTTTTCCGAAGGCGACAAGATCCGCAAGCCCCGCTCCGGCGGCGGTCAGGGGTCCGGGAAGAAGGCGTCTGATTCCGGGGACATGGAGGACTCGTTCCAGTTCACCCTGACCCAGGACGAGTTCCTCGACATCTTCTTCGAAGATCTGGAGCTGCCGAACCTGGTGAAAACGAGCCTTAAGGAAATCAAGTCATACAAATACAAACGCGCCGGCATCACCTCCGTCGGCTCGCCGACGAACCTAAACCTCGTCCGGACCATGAAGAACGCCCACGGCCGGCGTCTCGCCCTGAAGCGGCCCTCGGGCAAGGAAATCCATGAGCTGAAGGAGCGCCTCTTCGAGCTGGAGGCCGTCGCCCAGCCGGATGAGGAGGAGATCGCTGAAAAGAAAGCGATCCTCCTGAAGCTCGAGGAGCTGGAGGCGCGCCGCCGCTGGGCGCCTTATATCGACCCGCTGGACGTGCGATACAACGCCTTCGAACCTGCGCCTGTTGAAACCTCCGCCGCCGTCATGTTCTGCCTAATGGACGTCTCCGGCTCCATGGGCGAGCGGGAGAAGGACCTCGCCAAGCGCTTCTACATGCTGCTCCACCTCTTCCTGAGGCGGCGCTATGACAAGGTCGCCGTCGTCTTCATCCGCCATACGCACCATGCGGAGGAAGTGGACGAGGAGACGTTCTTCTATTCCCGCCAATCCGGCGGCACCATCGTCTCCACCGCCATCGAGAAGATGCTGGAGGTGCAGAAGGACCGCTTCCCCACCAACGAATGGAACATCTACGTCGCCCAGGCGTCCGACGGCTACACCCAGTCCGGCGACGCGCGCCGTTGCGTGGAACTCCTCGGCGAGGACGTGATGCCCATCGTTCAGTATTACGCCTATATCGAGATCCTCGACGAGCGCGAGCTGGAGGTGTTTTCGGATGCGGATTCAGGCGCCGAACTCTGGCGCGCCTACCGCGCCTTCGCGCCCAAGGCGAAGCACTTCGCCCAGACCCGCATCGCGACGCCTGCGGACATCTTCCCGGTCTTCCGCGAGCTCTTTGCGCGGGATCGGAAGGAGGCGGCGTGACGGGCCAGCGCACGCAGACGTCCTTCGCGACGCACGGCTTCGCCGCGCTCCTCAGGACGAAGTCCGCGCTCGACACAGCCGCCGACTTCATCCTGAGGAGCCCGCGGAGCGGGCGTCACGAAGGATGGGCCGCACGCACGAAAGCCGCCACACCATGAGCGCCGCATCCGAAACCGCCCGCCCCCTCATCTTCGACGACGCCGAATGGACTTTCGATCGTCTGGATGCGGCCTATGAGGCGTGCGCGGAGGTTGCGTTCGCCGATCTCGAGCTCGACATCTACAAGAACCAGATCGAGATCATCTCCTCCGAGCAGATGCTCGACGCCTATTCCAGCCACGGCATGCCGCTCATGTACCGGCACTGGTCCTTCGGGAAGCACTTCGCCCGCGACGAGACCATGTACCGGAAGGGCTATTCCGGCCTCGCCTATGAGATCGTCATAAACTCAGACCCCTGCATCTCCTACCTCATGGAGGAGAACTCCATGACCATGCAGACGCTGGTGATGGCGCACGCCTGCTTCGGCCACAACCACTTCTTCAAGAACAACTATCTCTTCCGTCAGTGGACGGACGCGGGCTCCATCCTCGGCTATCTCGACTTCGCGAAGAAATACATCG